>NZ_CALPCW010000011.1:0-68147 GCF_943193105.1 Limosilactobacillus agrestimuris | reverse complement strand
TCATATACATCGTGGTATTAACGTGAAATCCTTGCTGCCAACCGTTAATGGCTCGGGTTACATAAGCGACATCAACGTTTTTGTCGGTTCCACTACCTTCTGTAGTATTTTCATGGCCTAAAGCAAAGAAACCACCTGGTGAACTTGGCCCTAAATCACTTGAGTAATTAACTGGTACATACATCGTCATTCCACTAGGAATATTGAACTGATCACTGCTACCATTAGTATCATGTAGAATGTCGGGTCGTAGATTTAGAAATTGATATTCGTCGCTCTTGTGAAGGTGTTTTGATGCATCGCTATATTCAATTTGATTAGCAAAAACAACTCCATTAGAACTTAATCGTAGTTTAAAAGCACTTTTATCTTTTTGATCGGAGCTCCCTTTATCACCAGTTTTATTTTCATCTGGTTGACTTGGTTTGTCGCCTTTATTAGTCGATCCTCCAATATCGTCAGGCTGATCTTCAATCAATGAGGTAAACAAAGAAGCAGTTTGAATGGTATCTGTTTGGCTAGAATCTGTTTTAGTTGAATCGGTTAATGAATTTGGTTTCTCATCTCCCGTAGAATATGCGGAAATAATTTCGATCCCCTCACGACCAAGTTCAATCTCGTTACCAAATTTATCAGTCAAAGGAATTGTAATATGACCCGTTGTCAATTTATCCAAGCTAAGATTTTCAATCGCAGCATCAGGAATAAAAGCTTTACCAGAGAAAACAACCGAATCTGCATCTAAGAAAAGTTTCTTCGATTGAATCAAAGTCTGCCCGGCTTCCATGTTAATCTGACTAATCAGATCACCCTTAGCAACCTTTGCATTAATATCATTGGTTAACTGACTAATTGTCGTTTGATAATCCTTGGAACTAACTTTCGACTGAACAATATTAGTTAGCTGAGTAATCTGCGACTGGTCAGCTTTATCTTTAACGGTTGACTGCAAGCCTGTTAAATCAGCGGTAACGTTCTGTAAATTACCTTGAAGATTAGTAATCGTCTCATTAATCTTTCCGGAAGCTTGAGTAATTGATGATTCTACCAGGTCTTTAGTCACAAAGCCTTTACCATCAACCAATTTCTCAACATCCGCTGAACTAACTTTTGAAGTAATCTGGTCAGCCAGCACCTTCTGTTGAGCTTGTTGTTCTTGAACCGATTTGTTAAGAGCATCAGTGATTGTTTTGTCAGCTTTTAATAAAAGACCGTTAGCATTCGCTTGAATCTCTCCAGCTTGTGAGCTAACGGTCTTATTAAGATTATCAACGGTAACTCGGTCCGCCTTGGCTTCGATCTGCTTCTGTGTAGCACTGATATTAGCTTCGTTAGTTGTTACCTTTTGACTAACAGCAGATAGCTGTTGAGCAGTGCTGTTAGCCTTATCACTATTTACCTTAATATTACCTTCAACGGATTTTAAGTTAACTGCTACACCACTTGCAGTAGCATTAGCCTGCATTGCCTGCGAACTAGCATTAGTAGCAGTTAGCTTAGCTTCACTAGCAGTTGCCGAAAGACTTAAAGCTTGAGCACTAGCATTGCCTGCTACTACTGTTGCGGCACTTGCCGTCAGCTGTGCTTGTACTGCATTACTTTTAGCATCTGAAGCAGATACTGAAGCCGCGCTAGCGGTTTGCTTGATTGAAGTAATCTGCTTATTCTGATCAGTTATTAATGACTGTAACTGACCAGCTGTTGCGATAACGGAAGCTACTTGTGACTGAGCATTTTGAATGCTTACTGCCGTTTGACTAGCAGTTTCTTGCAGTGAAGCAATGTTACCCCTATTGTCTTTAATGTTAGCTTGCAGTTTCTCAGTGGTAGCGGTAAGTTGGGCAACATTACCTGACACACTCGCCATATCAGCTTCAAGCTTACCCTGTTGATTCTTCAAAGAGGTAATATCATGTCCTTGCTCAGCAGCGCTTTTAACATAAGTATCAAGGTTAGCTGATACAGTTGAAAAATTCTTACTAACATCACTAATTGTCTGTTGAACTTCACTAATATTCTTTCTAATTTCTGCCACATCCGACTTGTTAGCTGAATCACCGTCTTTAATTGACTTTTCAACCTGTGCAACTCGATCCGAGATAGCACTAACCGCTGAGCTTGCTTGTTGCATTGCAGTATCAGCATCCGACTTGGCGGAACTAGCAGCAGACTTCATAGCGTTAATAGCATCTGAATTAACTTTGGAAGTAGTTACTGCTTGTTCTGCTCGTTTAACAGCATCACTTGCACTTTTACTAGCAGCCTGTAACAATTCTTCTTGCTTATCAATAGTGTCCTTTACTTTAGGATGGATTACATCCCAAATTGCATCACCATCTTTAGGGCCGTAAAGGCGTCCATATATGGTATCAGTAACGTGGAAAGTTTCTCCGTTGTCAAAAGAATATCCTCTACCTAAAACTCCAGTCTTAGTATCTCTACCAATTTCTCCAATAATTACTCGAACAGTTCCACTATCCTGATTAGAAGCCGATGAATTGGAGGATGAAGAGCTACTTGGACTTGTCGCTGCTTGTGTCTTTGTTGGTTTCTTCGACATATCGTTCAATTTGTCTTGCCTCCTCTTTAGTGATAGTGAGAATGTTTGTAGTTTGGCTAGGATAATTAAATTCTTTAATGGAGTCAATTGCTTCCATTAAACTTTTGTTACGGGCGTTTTGATAGTCAAGAATGTTTTGGGTGTTGGAATTAAGCGTTACTGAGGTAGGGTTGCTAGCACTATATGGATACCAGTTAAATCCAACCACAGCTTCATTAGTTGAAATTTCTTGTGATTTATCAATAATATGGATTAAATCACCAGCAATTGGTTTGAAATCACTGTACGTTGTTACTTCAACAGATAAGGCAGGTTGCGGTTGAATTTTCGTTTTGGCATATTCAGTCATAGCGTTTTTGTCACGGAAGCGACCATCTTCGATTGGTTCTGCCGGGAACTCACCATATTTCTTAATAGATTCCTCATCACGATACATAAATGGCGCAAAGAAATAGTATTCATTGGAAGTTTCAGTGCTGCTACTATTATCATCTCCAGAAGAACTACCTCCATTTACAATCGCTGCCATCTGATCATTGCGAGCAACCCAGCTTGGGTAATACCAACTAGCCGGTTCTTCTTTACATACTTCTCCTGGTTGAGGTTCAAAAATAATCGTGTTTGCATCGAGAAATAAACAGATGTGATATGAACTACCATGAGAACCATAGAAACCAACATCACCTGTTTGTGGTGAACTAACTTGGTGAAAATATGGTTCCATTGCAACTGTATATGCTGGGATACTAATTCCAAAATCCTTATATACCTGTGACACATAACTAGAACAATCCATACCAGAACGAGGGTTACCACCACGTGCTCCACCAGCGCCACCCCATACATAAGGGACACCAAGATAGGAGCGGGCATCATTAATAACACCTTGAGCGCTTTTAGTAACATTGGCATTACCACTATCATCAGTATCAGTTTCAGTATCAACAGAATATTTACCACCGATACACAACACTTCATTGGTTAAGCTGGTTGAATCATAAGTCCACTTAAACTCAGTAGTGTTGTACTCATAATCAAGTCGATTGCCGTGATCTTGATTGAATTTGTCTTGTGCGTAAACTCGTATATTACGATTATCAGGATAAATAATAGCATTAGGCCAGTGCTCAGTAATTTTGCTAAGCATATCCATGCCACTACCATCAGATAACTGTTCAATCCGTGAAGTAGGAAAGTCACCAATAACTTGGTAAGTAAAGCCTAAATTATTACCATCAATCCAATACTTAAGTACGTCTTCAATATGATAAGTAACTTGATTTTCTTCTTCCTGCTTGGTTTCGTCAGTTGTTGTGGTAGTAGTTGTCGTATTGCCGTTCTTACTAACAGTTTTTTGACCGTCATCATCACCACTACTATCATCGCCGTCATCATCGTGAACCTTAACATCGGTCTGCTTATTACTGTCAGCAGGATCAACATAAGACTTATATTTCCGTATTCGTCCTAAATCAAAGTAAACATGCGTTGCCACGACACTTAGTGAATCGGTTCCACCATTAGCATCAGGCTCAGCTTGTTTAATAATGTATTCTTGACCATCAAAAAAGATGGAAGCTTGACTATCCAACATCGAATAAGCCAAGGAGCCATCTTGATAAGCTGTAAATTGAATACTCCAAGCAGAATTGATCTCCCACTCTATATAAAAGGAATCAGGATCGATGCAGTTAAGTGGCTCGGTTTCGGTGCGTCCTTGTCCCTTAACCTTAACCTTAAGAGTAACTCCCGGTCTCATAGGTAAATGAACGGAAAACTGAATGTGATATCTACACTGCTTGCACCGTTAACAGTGAAACTATTCCATCCAGTATCTAAAATCAAGTTTCCATAGTCAGTGTTAACGCTTGCCGGATTACCATTAAGTGTCGTATTGATTCCATCAAGAATAATACTATCGCTCCCGCTAGAACTATTTTTATATTCCCATTCAGAACCATTTGTAGTGTTGGTTAGTTTCAGGGAGCTCCCCGAAAACTTGCAAACTACTTTCAAATCGTGTTTTTGCCCGAAAGGATCAATTGGAATATCACTCGGGTTATATACACTAAATGCAGTTGAAGTGAAGTGGTATGTTGGCTCTTCACTTACGTCAAACTCACCAAACTGAAAGGAGTCGCTAGCAAAGTCATGTTTAGCGTTGCTTCTATATAAAGAGTAACGATATCCCGATGGATTATCGAAATTCATCGTAAATTGTGCATAATGTGCTCCGTCTTCTGCTGGTTTGATTTCTGGTAAGGTAGGATAAACAAAACGCACAATACCACTTTCAACATCAGTTCGCATTCTCATTTCTTTTCGTTGCGCAAACAGCCTATAAAATTGATGCTTAGCTAGCTTGAAGTCTTGCCAATCACCAAATCGCAAAAAGAAATTTGCTGGTACTTGATAACGTGAAAAGGTGGTGAATTGATATTGACTACCATCTACTCCAGATACATCAAGAAATGAATTATTAATTACTGGAGTAGCGTTATCTCCTAAATATTCAAGGCCCGGTACTTTGTCCGCAATATTAAATTCAGGATTGTTTCCAACCTTCAAAAACAATTTTGGATGTTGCAACTACTTCACCTCCTAATAACTCATAAAGTCGTTTAGTTTTTGGTCTTTACCGTAGCTGTGGTAGAACTTTGACCGCGCACGGCGAGATTCCATCGTGTCGCTATTGTTATTCCCAATAGAAAGAATTGCTCTAATCTGTTGTTGATTGAATCCAGCAATCTGCCCTAACAATGCAATTACATTGTTTTGGAACTTGTTGTTATTAGTAGGGTCAACACGCTTGATATTACCAGTTCCGCCACCATCATTCTCCATGCGATCTAGGGTTTGGTTAACCACCTGTAATGCACGAGGACGTTTATTTAGATCTAGCGGAATGATAGATTCGAGCTTGTTGCCTTCTGCCATTTCATATAAGCCGTGAACCCCAACAAAGCCACCGTTGGCAAATCGACGTCCACCAGATGGACCCCAACCACCACTCCAGCGAAGATCTCCTCGCCAGTTTGAATCGTTGAATAGAGCCAACAACTGATCATAACCACTAAAGATATCATGGTGTCCTGCTACGGCGTAAGAATTGAAAGTGGAACGTTTATACTGTAATAATCCCAGCGCTCTACCAGTACCATCATGGTCATCGATACCTGGGATTCTTTGGTTTCCTCCAGATTCATGAGCGATAGTGTTTAAGATACGCTTAATGTCATACGCTGTAATAGATACACCCATCTTAGCGGCTGCTGAACGAATTACAGGAGTCCAATCACCATTTACAGGGTTTTTAACGGCACCAAGTAAATCTTTCAAAACATTGGCAATCCCCTTTGAGAATGCGATTGCACTTGCCTTACCTAAATCAGCAACTACAGGAATTTTGGAGTTCCAATTAGTGAGTTTCAGTACCAATGTTTTAGTGGCCTGTTGAGGGTGCTTTTCAAACTCTTCAGACAACTTATCCATTTCTGAATCAGAAAGCGTACCATCAGCGTACTTATGTACACCGATAGCATTCATAAACTTATAAGTGCTTTCACCACTTAATACTTGGGTACCTTGAGGTGCATTTGGGATTAAAGTGTTTCTCTTCTGTGGCAACATAGCTTGTCCGTTAGGAAAAAGCACTAATTCTTTCCAATGTTGACGTTTAGAATCGTTAACAAGCATATGACCGCCAGGGTGACCACCAAAATTAGTACCGTTAGCATAAGAAATTGAAGAAAGTTTCTTATCACCACCAAAGCTACTAATGGTTGAGTTAATACCACTAATACCCTTGTTTAATCGGCTGATAATATCCTTCATTGAACTAGCAGCATAACCAGGTAATTTGCTGAACCCTTTACGGAACTCGCTTACAACGTCATCAATCCAGTTATCCCATCCCTTCAGGAAGGATTTACTGAAGCTGGCGCGCTTATCATCGACATCATCAAGATATCGGCGAACTTCACGGTAGACCGAACTCATTTCACGTGATACAGGTCTGTCTAGGCCCCGCCAAGTTTCTTTCCAATCACGATCAAATGTTCTTCTGAACGAACGTAAAGCTCTTTCCATTGAACGTACATTCCGATCAAACACAGAAACAAATCCAGTTTTTTTACCACTCATTGATTTGTTAGCAATATTAGCTTGTTGGGAGATCAACTTGCCAAACGGATTCTTGCGAATGGTGCGGTAAAGGTCACGAACGTCTTTGGTTATTTGAGTGAAGCCATTCTTTTTGCCTGAAAGTCCACGAATACTCTTTTGAAGAGTCTTAAACGCACTAGCTGATTGCTTTAGAGGTTTAGCTAAACTTCGCCAGTTTTTAGCGGAATTTCGAGTGCTTTTGTCTAAGCTACTGAGTTCTTTAGTAATCTTCGACTTCTTGATTTCGTTTGCTAACCGCTTAAAGTAGCCTTCCATCTTTGTCTTCTTTAAACGTTCAAGTGCTCGTGTATAGCTGCGAACCGCAGCAGTCATTTGTTGAACCAACTTACGATCTTTAGCGGAGTAATTACCGCTTCCCATCGTATTATCTTTAGTTCTCTTGCCACTGCGTCCAAGTTGTTTGTTTAACCAATTTCCAAACTTCCTACCTTGGTCATATGCCCATTTAAACGGAGTTTGAAAGGCTTTACCCATAAATTTGGCCGTCTCACTAGCACCTTTTTTGATTTGTGGCCATGCTTTACCAATAGACTTACCAATCTTTCCGCCAGCAATGCCACCAATAGTTCCACCTAAGAGCCCACCGATAGCAGTACCGATACCCGGTACAACACTACCAAGTGAAGCCCCGATAGCAGCACCACCAGCGGCACCGGCAGTATTACCAAGTGACTGACCAACTTTACGAGCTCGGTTGTGGCTATTGCTTGAACCAACAGCTTTAAATAAATCAACTGCTCCAAAAGCAACCGTAGCAGCACCGCCTAAGCGTCCACCTAAGGACTTACCGACTTCTGGAATTGTCTTTGTCCGTTTTAAGGTAAAGCCCAAATGACTAACAAAGCTTCCACCGGTTTTGCCACCTGCTTCTCCAGCTTCTTTCGCTGTGTTTCGGAATATTCCTTTAGCACTAATAGACTTGCTATCTTTTTCAACTGACTTAGTTATACTTTCAGAGAATGACTTACCTGCTTGGGTTCCTGCATGTTTTCCTTCATAGGAAGATCCCTTAAACCAATTGCGAAAACTGAATTTCTTGTTAGCTTTGGTACCACGCTCAACGCCACGTGCATAATTAGCACCAGCTTCCACACCTTTGGTAGAAGCAACACGACCATCTGGGAAATAGTCAATCTTCTTAATAGCTCGACCCAACATCTTAAATGGAGCAAGTAACTTGCTACCAATTGCTTTTGTCATATCCCAATCAAGAATCCCCATAGTGAATGTTTGGATCAATGTATCAGCACCAAAGCGACCTGCTACTCGTAACCCTTTACCAAAGCCATGTGAAAAGAACCCGGCAGATTTAGCACCCGCTCGTTCCATCCTAGAACCAGTCTGTTTTTCAACGTTAGTAGCAACGTCAACGTTTGGGCCAGATTTACTACTACCTTTTCCTTCTTTTGAAGAAGTTGAGGGTGTAATATCACTACCTAATGAAGAACCGCCATTTGAGACTTGGTTATGTTGTTTCCAAAGATCAATGTTTTCTTTAAGCTCGTTATTTTCAGTAGTTAGCTGGCTCTCTTCTTTGCTAATACCATCAAGATGAAACATACTCTTAATATCCTGACGAACAGCAGACATACCATTGATAGCAGTCTTAACTAACTTAAAGACAGCAATAAAGCCTAGAATTGCACCGGTCGATTCACCAATATATTTAGCAAATTTATTGCCTTCGCCTTTCATTCCAGGGAGCTTAAAGATAGCAGCAGTCACATTTGTTAAAATCGATGTAACTTTACCAGCGACTTTAAAGACATTTAGAAAACCAGTTGCTAATCCTCCGGTAAAATTAAAGATAGCACCAGAATGCTTAGATATTCCTTTGGCAAGATCTGAGATGGCATCGCTAAACGCTCCTAGTGCTCGCTGACCATCTTTAGAAGCAACCCAATTACCAAATGCTTTTGCTACATCGTTAACTGCTGGCAATAACTTATAACCCATTGCAATTGCAATATCTTGAACATTCATTTGCAATTGCTTCATCTGCATTTGTGTACTGCGCATATTACGTTGAGCTAAGTCTCGAACGTAGTTGTGTTTTTCAGCCTTCTTTTCTTGTTCAACCAATTCAGCCATTGCTTTAGAATCCTGCGCCAGCACCATTGCTGCTTGCTGACCGGTTGCTCCAAATACAGCTGTAAAGAAGGCACCCTTGTCTGCTTTACCTAAATCTTTAGTATGCTTATTAATGACCTTCATGATATCAGGCAATTGCTTCAATGCACCTGATTTAGTCTTAAAGTCATCCATCGACATACCATACTTATGTAAAGCCTCTTCGGCTTCAGCCGTTGGTTTAAGAAGACTTCTTAAGACCTTACGCATACCAGTACCAGCAATCGATCCTTCAATACCTGCATTAGATAGTTCACCAATTGCCGCAGTAGTACTTTCCACAGATTGACCAGTTTGGTGTGCTGATGCAGATACATAGCGCATTGCTTCACCCATGCCTTTAAAGTCGGTTGCTGTCATATCAGCAGCATATGCCATCGCGTTGGTTACACGCTTGGAATTTTCAATAACCTGCTTGGTGGACTTCCCTTGCCGTAAATTAAAGGCATCAAGTGTACTAGAAACATTCTTTACAACATCAGCGTAATCATCTCCTGAAGCTCGCGATGCTTCCAACATTGACTTCATTGAACCGAGCGATTGGTTAGCGTTATAACCACGCTTTACCAATTCGGTATATTGCTCAGCAATTTCCTTCTGCGAAAATCCGTATTGCTTTGAGTATTTTGTGGCATCACGTTGCATCGTAGAAACTTTGTTTACTTCAGACCGGGCTTCTCGTGCTGAAGTTGCACCCGTTCGCAGAATATTACTCGTGTTAACCCAGGATTGCTGTAATGATGCAGCCATTTGAACAGACTTACCCATTGCAGCGCCAAGTGGAGCAACAGCAAACGTGGCCGCCATAAATCCACCACGTAATGATTGTGCCCATGCACGAGTATGTGAAGTGGCACGTTGAGCATTAGCACTAACATTATTCATAGCACGACTTAAGCGAGTGACTCCACCATCGTTAACAGATGATGCCGCACGTGACATTTCATTAATAGAAGCACGAGTGCGCAATGCAGCAGACGATGTTTTAGCAAACTGTGAATTAGTCTTATTAATTTGTTCGCCCAATCCTTGAAGCTTACCTTTTTCTTCTTGATAGGCGTCGCTCATCTTACCATGCGCTGACAAAGCAGATGCAACTTTGCTTTTTTGCTCAGCATATTTACCATTCAAGCTTGAAAGTTGTGAACGAAGACGTGATGTCTCATTCACTTCTGCACGATATTGGTTTGCCAATACTTGTTTTTGAAGTCTATAAGATTGTTGTTCGACTCGGGTTGTAGCAAACGCACGACCTTCTGACTTTAGCTCATTAACGTAACTATTCATTACGCTCTTGACGCTCTCTGTCTTAGCTCTGAGTTGATCCAATCCGGTGTTATACCGAGCTAAAGATTCCCTAGCTGATTCTTGATCTGCTTTCAAGCGTCCGATTTGTCGTTGAAAACTAGTAACCGTGTTCTGTAACCGCAAATACTTTTTAGCGGTTGCATCAGTCATTTGGCCATTCTTGTCTTGCTCTTTTAGCAAGTCAGCCATATCTTCTTTGGCTTTCTTTATTGCTTCTTGATATTCTTGAACAACTCGATCGGTTTCTTTAATTTTGTAATTTAAGGAGGCAAAAGTGCCTTCGCCCATTTTAATTTCATCGAAGGTGGCACGCATCACATTCTTCATCGTGCGGGCTTCGTTCTTAATACGTTGAAAACCAACCGTTGCACGGTCCTTCATATCAATCACGAAGGTATAACCTTCAATTGCACTCATATGTTTTTCCTCCTTTCCTCAAAGATTTAAAAAGTAAACGCATCCGCTCCGCTAGCTAGTGCTATTGGATCCTGGATGCGATCTTTTCTTGATTTAGCGTTTTGTGCCGCCATCATGTCACTAAATGACGTCTCATAAAAATCAGTCGGTAAGATACCGCTTTGAATAGCTTGTTGAGCCATATAGTCTATATCTTGCGATAAATTATCTAGATCCCAGATTATTCGTCTGAATCTGATTTTGGGTCTTCTTCCATATCTTTAGCGGCTGCATTTGTGTTTTCTTCCATTGCACGAACGCTTGGAACGGTCATACCAGTAAATTCATTAACAGTCTTTGAGTAAAAATTAAAAATTTCACTGTAAGACATATCAGCAAGCTTATCAGTGTCTTCTTTGCCAAGTTTTAGCAAGTCAGCAGTTCCTTTGATGACTTGTTCAGAAATTGCTTCGTTATAGTCCATAAGGGTACTGTTCTTGGCACCATCTAATTTGGTCATCGCATTGTAAATATCCTTTAAACACTTGTTGAGCTTCTTGATATTACGGTTTGAATCCATTACTGAGAAATCTTGACCAAGAACTTCCTTAGCCTTAAAAGTTACTACTTTAGCCATTTGTAATCTCCTTTACTTTTCGTCTCACGTCTCTCGTCTCTGTTATTTACTTATTAATTATTTGTGTCACTTTTCGGTTCACTTGCATCGTCAGCGTTAGTAGATGATTCAGAATGTACTGGCTCATTACTTGCTTCTGATGTAGTTTTAACCGTTACCCCACTAGGTTGTGGGGTTACTATTTTCCCGTTTGGTTATCACTTGAACCGTGAAGTGCTGTTGAAATACCACCATGAAGCGTTACATCATCAGCTGGATCAGCAGTACCAGTGGTTGTTACTAAGGTTTGACCTGGGAAAACAGTATCAAACAACTTCTTGGTGTCGAACCCTTCTCCATTGGTACGGGCAAAGGCAAAGTTCTTGCCACCGAACTTGTCATAATTCATGGAAGTAAACGTTAAAGTATCACTTTCACGAGTTTCAGCTGTATCAGTGTTTGTTTGGACGTTTTGGGTGGTTTCAGTAAAGATCCCCATACCAAAACTGTAGAATACTGGTTCCAAGGTAATTGGTGATTGAGTTTCAATAATCAAACCAGCATAAACCGGCTTGTCTTGGTCTACCCAAATGCCACCTTCCATTTGTTTCCGTCCCAAAAGCTTCTGCTTTACTTCTGGATTAATTAAGTTTGCAGTGATCGCAACACTTGGTGAAGAAGGTGGATTAGTAACGTCTACCACTTCGTTATTTCCAGAAATCTTTACTGGGTTACCAGATAAAGCCGTAATGTTAGCTGTTTGTGCACCTAAGTTCATATCTGCCTTATTAGTTCCAATTGCATAGACACCTTTTGCAGATACACCTTTGGTAGCATCAACAACTACGGTTCCGTCTTCATTCTTGATGCCGACATAGAGCATCCGTAAACCAACGTTTGCCATAAGTTGTTATTCCTCCGTTTCTAAATAATTAAATTTAAGTGTGTTGATGATGTTTTGAGTATCAGGTGTCATTACGTGTCCCGCATCCGAGTAACAACGGATTTTATGTGCACGTAAAAAGGACTCAACCGATTTCTCGGTCAAGTCCATATCACCTATATAGTCTCTTGGATAATAAAAATCTATTTGTATTCTTCGATATGTTCCAATCACGCTGTTGTTTCCAAACTCATGTGAGCCTGCTGGTATTTCAGATACCACAACAATGCAAGAATCGTTGTTAGCATCGTTCTTTTCAATACCAAAAGCATATATAAGATCCTCGTTAATCCCTGGGAGCGACTTAGCATTATCGGATAAGAGAGAAATAACTTTACCCGTTGGCGTCATCGTCCTATCCTCTCGTCTAGCACTTTCTTAGCCCGTTCAGCCATGATTTTAGATACTTTCTCTTTATCCTGCTCTTCAGTTTTCTCCCAGAAATGTTCACCTGGATTATGACGATAAGGACCACCATATTGGTTCTTTGAATCCCAACCATCATTCATAAAACGTGCTAGGTATGCTTTCTCACCTTTCTTTGAAAAGCCAATAATAACCCGTCCAGCACCTTCAGTTGTTGTGGTTAATGTGTCGATCATCTTTTCACGACGCATAATATTTGAATCCTTACGTCCAACATCAGGGTTACGGATATTATCTTCAAGATCTTTTCTAAACACTCTCATTCCAGCGTGATTAATTTTAGAACGTTCATGTGGTGTTACTTTTTGAGACATTCTTTCAAGAAATGCATCAAAAGAGCCTTCGTTTTCAATCCCACTAGCCATGATTAACCACATACCTTTCACAAGTGAGTAAATCAAATCCGTCAGGTGAAAGGCCATCATCATAAGCTATACTCTGAATGCCGTATACATTGCCTTTGTAACGAATCAATAAATCACTTGTAATTTTATCTGTGTGACGAACAAAAAATACGATGGCATCTTTGATGTCGGCACCAGCTAGGTTAACAGCTTGTGTTTGGGTTAAAGTCCATAACCCGGCCCATCGTTTAAAGTGTGGGTTAAAGTCTTTAATGGCTTTCCCTGTATTTGGATTCTTTTTTTCGGTGGATTCTTCTTTGCCAAACTCAAGTCGAAATCTCATCCTAGCTGTACTCAATCCTTTAGCCATACTTTCACCTCCAACTTGTTTTTACGCAGAGTGACGCTGATTTGTAAAATTACTTATTCGTTAATGGTTTTCGTCGTCTATACGTAAGAGTCAAGTTTTATTCAGTAGTATTGTTTTGTTTCTCTAACTGATATCGGTAGTCATCTTTCATGGAATTAATTAAAGAATATAAAGCCATCGGCACTTCATATGTCTGTTGCTCAGATACAGCGTCCCGATGGTTATATAGGTGTGTTACTTCCAAGATAACGGCAGCATCAAATACATCGTTATTATCAAAGAACCCCTTTATTTGTTCTCCAACCTGGCTCTTAATATCCTTTTGAGCCGCACGAATAAGTGATGTTACCAAATTATCATCTTCGTCATCATCTAACCGAAGTGACAATTTTACTTTTTCTAATAAGGGATAAGTAGGATCCTTTTCATCCATTAACTATCCCTCCTTGCTATTTAATCAGTGCTAATAAATCGTCTTTCTTAGCATTAGCATTGTATGTAATACCGTGTTTATCTAAGTAAGACTTGATTTCATCAATTGTATTAGCACTGGTTGGCTTTGTGTCACTAGCTACTGAGTTTGCGCTACCAGCTGAACTTGCTTGATTTGCTGGTGCTGATGGTGTTGCCGAAGCAGGCGTCGTTGCTTGTGAAGCGCTAGACGCTGGTGTTGACGGCTTATCAGCAGCAGA
The DNA here is from genome assembly GCF_943193105.1 of Limosilactobacillus agrestimuris. Classification (NCBI taxonomy): domain Bacteria; kingdom Bacillati; phylum Bacillota; class Bacilli; order Lactobacillales; family Lactobacillaceae; genus Limosilactobacillus; species Limosilactobacillus agrestimuris. Next base: position 54,177 of record NZ_CALPCW010000011.1, on the reverse strand, counting down.
AGTTGGCTTGTTACCAGCTGATGAGCTAGGCTTTACGCCCGCTCCGCTGTCGGGCGGTGTTATTTTGACGCTGCAACGTCAGCGATCCGAAAGGCATTAGCCAACTTGATTTGGTGATCCATCCATGCAGTAACAACAAAGTAGTTAATACCAGTCTTAACGTCCTTATCTTGGTCGTAAAGAGTGTTGATATCGTAGTTGTATTGACTGTATGAGAAGTCACCAACGATTGGCTTTACAGCAGCATCAGTAAATACTACTGGTTTACCAAGAACTTCTGATGGTTGTGCACCGTAAAGGGTAGCAGAACCATTAGCAAGGGTCCGAATAATCTTCAAGTAATCCTTGTAGCTCATAACAACAGTGGCGTTTTCACGGTAGGCTTCATGTAGGTCAGCAATAGCGTTGGTAATTGCTTCGTAAAGGTCAGCGCCAGTAACAGTCTTAATGTTGTTAGAAGGATCGTAGAATGACATGTGCTTTTCAGCTTCCTTAGTTGGAGCTGGGTTAAAGGCAACAGAACGTTCCTTAACAGTTACACCGTTTTGCAATCCTTGATTTACGTAAGAAGTTAAACTTGCGTCAGAGCCAAGTAAAACGGTTTCGGACATACCAACCATGACCTTGAACTTATTCCGTGAGAAAGCAACAGTGTCACCCTTAGCTTCAATTTCCTTAGCAGTATCCTTGTCTTGGATAAAGCCATCATCGTCTAAAGTAAATGAAAGGCGAGGAATTTCAAGGTTAGGAATTTGAGTAACAGTGGAAATATCCCGAAGCGGATTGCTTTCTGCTGGTGCAGTAATGATGTTAGTTGAAACAGTCTTTGGTAAGAACTTGTTGCCACCTGTAGTATCATCGTCACCTAAAGCTTGGTAAATGTCGTTGCTTACTGCTTCCTTAGCCATAGTCTTACGTACTAATTCAGCAAAAGCCTTGTCCTTCTTTTGTTCAGGCGTCATTTGTACAGCGTTCTTATCTGGCTTTAAGTTAGCCTTTTCTTCGGCTTCAGCCTTATCCATTTGCTTCTTAGCAACGTTGTAACGTTCTTGAGCAGAGTCTACTACCTTTTGTTGAGCGGTAATGTCTGCTGTTTCAACTTGTGGATTGGCAAGCATTTCATTAAGCTTTTCGTTTGCCTGTCGTAATTCATCGCCCATATCCATGGCGTTCTTCTTAATTTGATAGAAATTCATCTCGGATATCCTCCTTCATATTTGTTAAATCGAGATTGATTGCTTTAAGGTTTGTCTTTGTGCGTTCCAAAAGTTTTTGACGTTGGTCGTCTGTTAGTTTGTTAGCACTTTCGTCATGACTTTTGACTTGTTCAATGAGTTGTTCAGGCACATGACGGTACCGTTGAGCAAACTGTTTACTAATAGAAGCAGCGGATTTATTAGCGCTAATAACTTCATCGGCAAGCCCGTAATCAACAGCTTCTTGTGCTGTTAGCCAGGTTTCATCGTCCATCAGTTGCTTCAAGGTGTCCTTATCCAGCTTGTCGCCAGCCTTAGCTAAGTAAGTCTGAACACTCGACTCTGTAATTCGATCTAAATCGTCAGCTTGCTTACGCAGTTCACTCGCATTACCGACAGCCATCGTCCAAGGATTGTGAATCATCATCATGGCGTTTGAAGGCATAAAAATAGCGTCACCGCTCATTGCGATAACGCTCGAAATAGATGCCGCTAAGCCATCGACATATACATTAATGTGGGCTGAATTTTGCTTCAGCATGTTATAAATAGCAATTCCTTCAAAAACTGAACCGCCTGGTGAATTAATATGAAGATTAATCGTTTTAATGTCACCTAGTGATTTCAGCGCATCACGAAAGCCTGCTGCTGAAGTATCCGAGTCTTCCCATTCGTCAGTAACAATTTCCCCATCAATATACAGTGAAGCCTTGCTTTGGTTTGCTTCTTGCTTAATTGTTAGATACTTTGGCATTGTTTGGGTCGTCTGAGCCACTATTTCCACCCCCTTTCGTTGTGTTGTCACCATCTGAATTGTCAGACGCTAAATTGGATAACGCTTTTTTCTGGCGGTCTTGAATATCTAAATCCATAGGGTAAAGATCACCAGTAATCCATAATTGATCAGCGTTCTTGTTGTCTGTTGGCGGTAGTTCTTCTAATTTCCGTAAGTCATTAGAAGTTGCGATACCATTCCGAATCATCATTTGATAGAACTCGGTTCGCGCTGCGGTATCACCACGAAGCAGACCGTTAACGTTGAATTTAAAGTAAAAGCCCCTAGCACGTTGAGAACGTGTTAAGAGCTTACGATTAAATTCAGATTCATACTGTTTTACGATTGGTAACAACGTCATTTCAACAAACTGTGCCATTATCTGCTCATTTGACTTACCATTTCCTTGTTCTACCGTTTCACTTAAGAAAGATAGCGGCACATTAAACGCTGTTGCTACTCGTGACCGTGTAATTGAATTGGTTGTTGATAAATCGCCCGGTTGGAATCGACTTTCAAAGCGGTCAAATTGGAAACCTTTTTCTTGGACGACCGCCCCACCGTTTTCACTAACCATTCGTCGGAAGTCATTAATCATTGCTTCACGATTTTCTGGACTTACGGAACGGTCATATTGAATGATGTAGGAATCTTTTTTATCCATTTCATTGAGTGAAAAATCCTCAACCGCTTTTTGAAACTTAAGTGGATCTCGTAATACATCTAATGGTGAAATTCCAAGAATACCAGTTAGCGGTGTAATGTGCTTAACGTGAATAATCTCGGTATTAAATACTAAAAAGTGGTATTCATCGCTATTTACCTCATACCAGATAGAATTATCGTCAATATTACGCTTTACGATAACTGTTCCTGGATCAATTGGCCATAAATGAATTGGCAAACCGTTATTGTCGCGTTCAATCCATGCGTAGGCATTACCATCAACATTACGTGACACTTCTAATTGATTAATTAGTTGGAATGCTGACATTGATGGATTTGATTCACCAGTCAATAACTCAGATACTTCATCGCTGGTTTCTGAATAATTTTGATATTCATGGATTGGCAAACTAGACAGCGTATTAGCTAACCGACTAATGACACCAAAGATTTCTTCATTGGTACGCAACACTTGAGAATGATTACCCCAGAAGTTGTTATCAGCCCAATTAGAGAAATGAAAACCATGCCCGTCCCACGAATTAGCGTTAGTATTGGCTTCTTGCTTCACATCACCGGTAAAAACCGACTTAATGTTTTGCCATAGTCCCATTTCTTCACCCCCTTTCCGTTAGTTAAATGAAATAAAGGTTGAAGTTGGCCCTTTCTGTTCCGGTTCAACCAGTTGGTCGATCACAGACACATGAGCATCAAGAGCAGCTGCAAAGCCATCAATTTTACGGTTACGCGAAGTCTTAGTTGGTAGCCAATTATCATTGCGATCCTTTCGCAAATGAACGTTGCTAAGGTACCATTTGAACATCGACTGATTGTTGAAGACAACTTTGCCGTCTAATAACAGTTCTTTGAAATTCTGTAATGGACCTCCAAGCGTGAAAAATCCTTGTCGTACCATTTCAGTGCTAAATCCGGCATTCTCCATTTCCTTATTAAGACGAATAGCCTTAGCTGGGTCATATCGAACCTCTAAGATGTTATATTTCTTTGCTTGCTCCTGGAACCAATCAAGTACATATGAGTAATCAACATAGTCACCAGGAATGACTTCAAGTTCGCCTTGACGTTCCCAGTCAGCCATTCTTTCTTGGTTCTTATCAATCTCAACCCGGTGCCTTGGTACCCACGATTTTTCCAAAATAAAAACTCCACCATCATCAAGTGGAAATTCTAAACATGCTGACGTGAAGTCCTCTGTATCAGATAAATCATAGCCACCAACACAATCACGGCCTTCTAGCTCTGAAATATCAATAGTTTTACTGTTCTTTAGGATAGTTTCTGGTGTAACGAAGCTCATTTCATCAACTTCAGAGAAAATGTTGAACTGCTTCGTTAACCAGTCGGCAAGTTCCTTAGGGCTTCGTCGGTCAGACTTAAAGTCATTAATCATATCTGACAATGACATCAAGCCAATATTAGGATTTGCCTTAACCCACATTGAAGGATCATTTATTTCCTTTTTGTTATCAAGCGAAGCCAAATAATAGAAAGTTCGTTCGTTGATTCCGTCATCATAGTTTTCAAGCGTGTCGTGTCCTTGATCGATAAAATCCATCAAGGGACCATCCAAAACGTAACCAGCAGTTGTAATATAGACGATTAACGGCTGTTTTCGTGTCCCACGAGACCGTTTCATAACGTTAATAAGGGTGTAGTCTTCATATTCGTGGATTTCATCAAACACCCCGAAGTGAAGGTTCTCTCCATCCTTGTTATTTTTTTCAGCAGACATTGCGACAATCTTGCCATTATCCTTAGGAAAACGAATTTCGTTTCGGTTAGGAACATAACGTTCTCTTAACCAAGGCGAAGCGGTGATCATGTTACGTGCTTCTTCATAAAGAATACTTGCCTGTTTTTGTGAGTTAGCGAGAAAGTAAACGTTTGGTCCATTTTCCCCGTCATAGCCAACCATATAATCGGCTAAACCTGACTCAAGGGTAGTCTTACCATTTTTCCGACCTAAGAAAATAAGACTTTCACGAAACCTGCGTTTACCACTTGCCTTGCTTACCCAGCCAAACATACAGCCAACAATAAAGTGTTGCCATGGTTGCATAACTAACTTGTTGAAGTCACCTTTGGATGGCTTACATTTCGACTCGACAAAGCGAATTGGTCGCCACGCCTTGTATTCATCGAACTTCCAAGGATAGTTTGAGTCTTCTTCAGACCGCTTTAAGTCTTTTAAGTGTCGTTCGCATGCTAATTTAACGTACTTGCCAGCAACGATAGACCCTTCAACAACCATCTGAGCATACATTGTAGTCAAAAGAACTGGAGATGGCTTCTTTAGTACGTGCCCCAGCTTTTCTTCGTTTTTAATATAGTTCTGTGCCCATTCAACGGTTCCGGCATAGTCCATATCTAGTGGGTTCTGCTTATTCAAAGTCGTCATCACCTGCCTTAGATTCTTCCTTATTGATTGCTAAGGAAGCCCGAGCAGTTGGTGTTAAGCCTAAACTTCGAGCATATTTATCAATCTTTTCGCCTAATTGCATCTTTAATCGCAAATCTGGGTTAGGTTTGCCATCAAGTGAACGACCATTCTTCTTCAAACGGGTATTACATGCTTTATATTCTGAAATCGTATCGGCATACAATGCAAGTTCAGCAATATCCGCTTCGTTCAAAACAGTTGTACCTTTGAATAGATCAACTATGCGCTTAAATTCTTTTTTCGCACCTATGCTTAACCAAGCTGGAGCATCCATATTTTTAGCAGAAACAGCCATTTCTTGCTCGTTTTTAAGCCGTTTGTGAAGCTCTTTTTTTGTTTTATTGTTAGGATTACCTTCTATGAGGTGCAACATTGCACTTTGCGCAGTTCTCGGCATTTTTAACACCTCCCTTTCGCTAAAAAATGACTTGCTTTTAGTCTCAAAACATGAGATTATGATGTTGAAAATTAAACACACATACAAATGCTTTAATGACAGTCTTTGAGGGCTGTCTTTTTTTATACTAAAAATTTTGAAAAGCGATTTTTTTGTACACGAAGGCTCATGCACCGCTCCCGGGGAATTTTAATTTTTATTTTTAACCCCAGGGGGGCTAGTTGATTCGGTGGTGTGCTTACGTTTCAGGCACTTTTTGAAGCTTTTTGCACCTTGCAAGTGTGTTTTATATCGCTTCACCTAAAACAGTTCAGGATTACGATCAAAGTAATATACATCATTACTTCTTTTCGCTTTTACCTTTTTGAATTTGTTTTTAGCGTTCCGCTCGTGCTTCTTGTTATGACAGCTTGAACATATTGTCTCAAGATTGCTCATGTCTAACCGTTTAGACCAGTCAACTCGCAATGGCACAATGTGATCTACTGTGTTCCCTGTCTTAATTAGTCCGTTACGCTTACACGTTTGGCAGAGGTAGTGGTCACGTTCTAATACTGTACGCCGTACCGCTTTCCATTCCCTACTGTGGTAAAAGTCATAATAGTTATGTTTGAATCTAGCCATGTATCAGCACCTGTGTTGGGTTTATGTATACTTATTTACCCTTTAAACGTCAAAACGGCTTACACGTTCGCTTATAACGCATAAACCGCTTAACTCTATTTGTTTTCATTTTATATATTATCATCATTCGCCACTTGATTTGTTCGCGATTTGTTCGCAATTTAAAACGAAAAAAAGCAGTCAACCTTTTCAAAGTCAACTGCTTGTAGTTCAATCGCTTTCTATTTGTGTTCGCCGTTCATCAATCAGCTTTTGCAATTTCTTTAAGTCGTCATATGACATTACAGTTAACCCCTCTTTATCTTTCACTGTAACAACATAATAGCAATTAAACCGCCCGACACTTCTAATCATTAGAAAGTTCTTTCAGTCGTTCATCAATCAACCCGCGCAATTCTTCCAGTTCCTCCCGTGTAGCGTCCTTCTTAATAAAGCCCCGCGCCCGGCTTTTCTTTTGGTTGCGGTAGGCTTCTTTTTTATGTGTGCGGTTGTATTCTTTATTGCGTTCTAGCTGTCGCTTGTAGGCTTCTTCTTCAGTTAGTTTTTTAGTTCTTGGCATTTTCTTGCTTCCTATTTTCTATTTATTTGCTTTCTTATTTTGTTAGCTTCTTTCAAGTCGTGGCAACCGGCTTTAATTAGTCGATAACTTACATACAAAGCAAGCATTAAAATTACTACATTAAATAGAATTTTTAGCATTTCTAAAACCTTTCTATTTTATTAGTTCCATAGTATAATTATATACGTAAAAGGGAACCGCGCCACGATTCCCTATAATGTAAAACTATTGTTTGTTATTAGCCTTGTTCAAGCGTTTCGCCCGCTTTTTTAAGGCTTTTTCTTTTAGGTGTTGTCCTTGCCAATAATCCTTATAGCCTTTACAGGCTAACCGATAGGCGCTGGCAATTCCTAAAAGGGCGCTTACTGCTGTAAACATAGCCCCGAAACTCCTTTCAACTAGTATTTGAAATTTAGGACTGCTTAAGCTAGTAATTAGCTTACAACTATATAATACCACTCATTTATATATTGTCAACGTATTTAATGAATGAATTTAATTTTTTCTTTCTATTATATGGTTAAACCGAAGAACGACAATAGGAAGAAGGTTGTTAGACTATTTTTTTAATAAATCACGATGGTATACAGGCGGAAAATCGTATATTTAAAAAACATGCTTTTTAAATAATAAACATTTTATGTCTCCATTATACTTAAAGCATGTTTTTTGTATACTTTTTGCTTATTTTAAACGCATTTACTTGATTAAAGATTCTGCTTATTCCATTTTATCCATAGTTAATTGAATCATCTCCATCATAAAGTCTTGCATTTGATCCATTGTTTTCATAAAGTCTTGTAACTTTTTCTTAGAGTATAATTTAAGCATTTCATTCATTTGATCGCGTGAAACAGCCGAAGCTATATCATGAGCCATTGTTTCAACTTCATGGCTTAGAGAATGATCTAGCAAATTTACATAATCTAAAAACTCTTGTTCTTTATGTTGTTCAACATTTCTCACTAATACGCTGGTAGTAGCAAAGTGAGCCACTATTAGATGAATTTCATCTATCAACACATTACACGAAGAAATTATCTCCCGAGAAGATGCAGATCCATTTTCATACTTTGTAATGGTATTAATAATCACATTGCAATCACTTGCCGCTTTAGTATATGGAATACTTCTTCTCTCAAACTCTCTTAATAAAAATTGTAGCTTATAGGCCCGCCCTTGAACCTTATAATTATTATCTTTTGTGAGTTCTAACTCCCGCAAGGTGTTGTCCCAAGCTTTCTTGGCTTTCCTCTTACTGGATACATTCGCTAATAGCCATGCAATAATGGCTGTTAGATACGGAGCTAAGTAGCTATATATTGTTACAAATTGCATGTTTTATTCCTCCAAGCATATTTTGATTAAACAAACTATAACACCTGTAATCGTTTGTAATTCACTTTGACCATGAACATGGATTTAATTGAAGTGCCCTACAATTGTTAGACAAGAAATCTAATGATTGTAGGGCATTTTTAGTCGTAGCTTATTTATTACATACGTTTTTGAGTGATTGATAGAATTGTATTAAGTATAGTAGAATATTAAAACCGGATAAGAGAATAAATAAGGCGATTTTTGAGGTAAAAAATTGTTTTTACACGTGGAAAAGTTGATATTTAAAAACATGCTTTTTAAACTACATAGAAATTTCATTAAAAAAGAAGATCTGAATTACTTTTTTCAGTTTCTTAATCTTCTTTTTCAGTGACTTTTCTTTAATTTAAAAAGCATGTTTATTGTTTATTCTACTAAAATTTACATATTTCTAAACTAATACATCTTTGGATTACCCTTTCAAGTTTTATTAACTTTTTGAGTTACTTATTTAATAAAACTGTATTTGAATAGATTTGGCATAATATGGGTATGATAATAAGTCTTAATCAGACCACGCATCGTAGTTAAATCGCTATGCAATTGCAAATAATCCCATACTTTTCTATCTTTGCCATTTTTTGTAGGTACTTTATGATATGTGTCCAATTCATCCTTTATTTGATAAATTCCATAATTTAATCTAGAATCATATTTTTCTGTATTTTTAGCTTCATTTAATATTCTAAGCCAAAGCTCATACATCTTAGTTTCTTCTTGATCTAATTTTTGGAAAAATTTTGATAGACGTTCACTTGCTAGAGTAGTTGGCTCTGATTTGTCATATGGATCATAAACTTTACCTTTGTTATTATCAAGGCAAAGCTCATTATAGTACCATCGACCATCCGATCCGTGCAATGATCTAATTTTATTATAGTTTTCTAAGCATGTATAAAATAGAACCTCGTTTAACCAACGTTCAAGCTCTCCATTTTTTACATCACTTTCAAATTTGACTTTGCCATCCCCGGATCGGTAATATACACCTATTTCCCACCAATCAGGACGATATGCTTTCCACCAATTAGCAGCAAACATTGGTAGTTTAATCAAGTAATTAGAGTCACGCAAATGGAATCCGTGGGCATTATGTTCGGTATTACGTGTTAAATGAGCATTAGAGCTGTCATTTTCAAAAGTAGAGCCACCAGCTTTTAAATATCCTATAATGTTCTCATTATACTTTGCATTTGAAGATATAGTCTTATCACGAGCCTCAGTGCCGTCAAACGCAGACCAAATTGCTTTGGGATGTAAAGGGTAATGTTTTTCCCTTTTCTGGATAATATCATTTGGATCATCAATCTCATCGTAGTAAGCACTTGAAAAACTATTATGGATGCGCCGAGCTGTAACAGTTTGATTTATCGGTTCAATAGTCCCTGTATCATAATTAGGAGCATCAGCGTTTTTAATCTCATACGGGACGAGAATTAAAGTTTCTTTACCATTTTCACCGGATTTTGCCGGTTCATTGAGCCATAACACGCAACTATTAACCATCTGTCTAACTGCATGAAAATATTTACGATTAAACGCAAAGGCCTTATCGGCTCTAAAATTAAACCAATCTTCACCTAATTTCCAATATTTTAAGGGTGAAAAAATAATCGCTGAATCGGTTGATTGACGTAAATAATAATGAAAAGCAGACCAAATAAATACATTAGACATGTCATTGGAACGAGCACCAGTTAATTCTTGCTTCGCTTGAACAGTAACATAATTATTTTTCCATATTGAAGAATTTTTTCCACTACGTCGCTTTTGATGTTCAATAGAATTTGTTTCAGCAAACGGTGGATTTTCATAAACAATAATAGTGCAATTAGGATCATCTACATATCTTGCAATAATTGGATTGTTGACAAATCCATAACTCAAAGCATCAGATCCTTGGACTGTCCCATCAGTAAATTCAGCAGCTGGTGGAATCAAGTAACGAACTTTAGATCCTAATCGTTGCTTCAGTACTTTATATTCAAAATATTCATATGTACTAATAATACAATGGCTTAAAATGTCTTTATCATATATATCACTAGGGACATTATCATTCAAGCTGTTTTCAAGATTACCCGTTCCAGCACAACGATCAATAATTATATAATCCTTATTACCTGATTTTTGAAATCTTCTAATAGCTTCATAAACTAGTTCATTGGATTTTTCAGCATATGGTAATGGAGTGTAAAACGCTCCTAAATCAGCTCTTTCAACGTAATCATTAAGCTTGTCCATAATATACTTAAACGCTGCGTTATCAGTACCTGTATATGGTAAAATTCGCCCTTTTAATTTTCGAGGTTGCCGAATCTCACCAATAATTGTATCGTCACCGATAAAATCAGCTTTTCGAGCATATTTATTTTCACGATAATATGTCGACGCCCAGCCAATTACATCATCAGAATCAATATGAACTGGAAGCCATTCTTGATTACCATCCTGCTGACGATTATACGCTTCCTTCATTAATTTTAGCATATTAGCCTCATCCAATTGACTATCATTAAAATGCCAAACGTTAACTGGTGCGCCCGCAACAAATTTACCGCTTACTAGCTTACTAGCTGACCGTGTATAAACTTTTTCAATAGAGTCTAAGTAAGGTTTCGATTTGTAATAATAAGCAGTTTTATTATTATAAGAAATCAGAAGAAGATTATTAGGGACGGCTTGCCCGTTAATACGAAATCTGGATAAATACTTAATAGCTTGAAAAAGTACAGCATTTAGATCAGAAATTATAGGTTTAAATTCTAAAAGCAAATCACCGATTAAGCCATCTGTTGATCTGACACGTACATCATCCGCTGTCAATGACGAGTTGATGAGGGGCAAGTACTTATCGTAGAACTCTACTTGTTCAGGAAGTTCGTAATCATAGTTATTCATTTAGGCCACCACCTTCTTCAGAGGCAGGAGCCACGTTAATTTTTTAACAATCAGGGACGGGCTTTTACCCCCCCCATTAATTTATTTATATTTTCATGGTACTTCATATTATGTGCCTCATTTCTCGTAAATTTTCTTTTCAACATTCTATATTTTATTAGATTTTGTAACTTGTTCAAGTTCTATTTTACTCAAAATTATTTCTAAACAAAAAGCTCACACTCCCTTCTTAATGTAGCCTATCACCACAAGTTGCGATTTACGACTACTAAAAGGTGGTGAGCTTCATGTCATCATTCACACTTTTATTATTTAAAGCATCAAGTCTAATGAGTATTGTACGATGTTGTATCCAATTTTTCTCATTAAATTAACTACTTTAAGCTGTCGTTATGGAATTCTTTAACATTTCCAACGGCTTGATTATTTACTACACTAGCTTTGAAACTCAATTTATCTCCAGGTCGTAATAAATTAGCGCTGTTGTAATCGTTAGTATCAACTGTATAAACAATATTACTTCCTTGTAGCGTGAACATTACTTTGTTCTTGCTTGATATAACTGCAACACGATCAACCATCCCACTAACTTGCTTGTTCTTAGCTCCTGGAGTGTTATTTGCAGTCTCACCATCACTTACTAACGCTTGGCGGAACGAATCTAACGCACTAGTTGGGTTATTACCACTACCAAAAATCGATTGGTCTTGAGCATCTAAGTAATAGTAGCCACGAATTGCGTGAGAACTATCTAAGATTGTCATTACCCACGTTGGACTACCATTGATGTTATAAAGAACTGGCATCTTAGCTTTCCATTGTTGAGCTTTGTAATTTTGGTTAGCATTTTCTTTTGCTCCCGTGCTATCCATAATTCCGTTCGCCCTGTAGTAAGTAAGTTTACCTGTACGAGCATTAATCATTGAATAGCCCATAGCTGAATCTGCCTTACTATTTGGATTAGTAAAGTCGGTAAAGTAACTGATTGAACCATCTCGATTAAAGATTGATGTTACACCATCTTCTGGCCCATTATTAGTTGGCTTAATTACTCCCGTTCGACTAAAGTTCCAGAAACCATTCTTGTATTTTCCAAATACTTTGTTCATAGATGACGCAGCATCACTCGTAATCCCCTCATCAACGAATTTAGGTAAGTTGTTTAAAGAATAAGTGTTTTGCTTACCAGTTTGAGCGTTCATCACTACCACGTGTAACTTCTTGTAGTTAGGACGATGGCTCATGAGTTCGGATTTATAAACTGTCTGTACCCAATATGGAGTTCCATTGTCGTCAATTTCTAATTGTGGATTACTCATAGTCAACCATTCCGGATTGTGACGATAAATGTTTCGATCAACATCATGGTTGAAATAAGCACTTTGCGCGTACTTATATGGCTTATGAACAAACTTGGGTTCTGCATTCTGATTAGTAGCACTTACAATGAAATATCCCGGAATTTCTTTTGCCCGATTCATTGCAAAGAAGCCATCATACTGTAACGGAATAATATATACCGGTTTTCCTTTATAGTACTGTGCTTGTACTGTATCAGGAGTATCAAAATACTGACTGTTGGGGATGTCAGACATTGCTTTACGTACTCGATTTAATACTGTGTTTGGCGCCAATGCTACTGGAGTTTCATTACGTTTAAAGGTTGGTGCTTCTGTAGATTTACTATACTTTTTCGAAATAGAATTCCAGACTGGTTTAACTGACATTGTTGAATGGATTTCTCCAGCCCAACCAATTAGTAACATTATCAAAAATGCACCTGTGAGCATCTTAGCTACCCGCCCTGCTTTTTCATCGCTATTTATAAACAAGCCAAGCGCAATTACTTCATATACCAATCCCCAAAATCCAAATCCGCACATAACACTTAATAGATTTCGTGAAGGCAACATGAAGTAAGTTTTTACATAAGTAAGAACTGCAAACACAGCAAATAAACAAAGGTTTGTTAGCAAGGCCTTCTTATTACCTATAGTAATAAGAATATTTATTAAGAAACAAATGAACGGTCCAAGCAAATAGATAAATGTCATCGCAAGCATGTTTTAATCCTCCTCAGGTTCTTTAAGTAAATCAATAAAGGTTGATGCAGTTACTTCATCGGGACTCAAATTAAAAATCTCTGGTGCACTATAATCAAGATGAATGTATGTATACATATTGCCTTTTGTTGAGATTTCTGTGTTATAACGATCCTTACCAGTCAGCAATTTACACAATTCGTTTGTATTACTAATAACGTGACCTCCTAGTAAATTAATTAATTGCCGTAGCATTAATGTGTTTTCTGCCTGGTTCTTCATTACTTTAATCAGCTGTTTGGTAGTATTATTTACCCCTGGAACATGTACGTTGCCGAAGCTAACAGCCGTATAAACGACATCGCACCCACCGTCATTAGCTGGAATGACAATAGCTAGCGTCTTACTACGATCCTTGTGGCTATCAAGCTTATCGTGTAATAAGACTGAGTCAGCATCAATTTGCGTGGCAACACCTTGCTTTAGTTCAGCATCAATCGGTACTCCTGTTGAAAAGATGTCAAACTTAATAGCATCATCCATAGAGAAATAATGATTAGCAGTGATGATTAACGGCTCACTTAACATTGCTGGATTGATTTCAAAAAACTCGGCAGCATATCCATAGCGGTTTAGATTCGTCATATCTCCGGAGAACATAATTCCACTATCTAAGAAAGACCCATTCCAGCCAACGTGACGACCATCAAGTGTCATTGCATGCAAATCTAAATCACCTTGTTGTTCCCACGCAATTCCAATTGATAGCTTCTTTCCTTTAAAATGATACTTACTCATATAAGGCAAAGAACCTACAAAGTCTTTAGCAGAGGTTGGCACAGCATAATCAATACCTTCAGGAATATAGAAGACTTTGTTACTCCACGAGCCCAAGCGTTCTTTGATTTCTTTTAGAATAATTTCTGCAACCACATTACCTTTAGTGAGTCGAACATCATTATTGCTCTTGTTTTCAATTTTCAAAAAGCTTTTACCGTTACGGATCTTAAAGTAGCGAGCACCTACATTCTTGCTACAAACGGATGCATTAAACACCTTTACTAGCTTATAGATTGGAGCATGTTTAACAGCTTGTTCGATATCTTCAATGTTTGCATCCATAACATGTTCTAGCGGTGATTGCTTACGCGGTACGTATAGCTTCTTGGATAACTTAAGAGCCTTATTAAGGTCTTTTTTATTGATTAAATGCTTACGAATTAGCAGATATAGTTTTCGATAGCGAGTAATATTCTTAGCTACTTGTTCGATTCCAAAGGTATTAACGTACTGGTTAAAAGCATGTTGAAGTTCAACAGAATTAAGGCCATCCATTGCTAATTGGTTGTACGTTGTCTTTGACTTAATTAACAAAGTGCTACCAGTAACAAGGTAAATCATGTATCGGGTAAATTCATCAAAGTCTTGTGGCAATAATCCCAACTTCTTACATAGTCGACACATAAATTCTCGGTTGCTAATCCGATCCACGTAGTCGATTTTCAATTTCAAATCTTCAATCATCATCAGTAAACGAACTTGCGTCAACTCACTTAAGGCAATCCCACTAGTAAGCATGTTTTTAACTTTTTCAACTAATTGTTCCTTAGTAATGGCATCAATATAAGTAAGCTGATGTTTAACATCTAAGTCAATATCACGTAAGAACTCTGGCTCGTAGATTTGACCATTTGTTCCCTCATAGCCATTGTCGTAGGTACTAATGTAATGCAGTAATTGTTCTGTCCGTAGTTGTAATTCACTTCGATTCTCAACATCAGAGAAGCGCTTATAGAAGGTTGAGTTTAACTTGTTTGCGTTAATGCCACATTTACCAATAATGTAATCAACAAGTTTTTTAAGATTGTGGTCATCCTGACCGATAAAACATTCTGGATTAATCAAGACACCGTGTTGTAATGCTTTTTGTAAGATATCAAGGTTGGTTTCAGAACTACGCTTCTTATCATCACTAATTAAAACGGCTTTAAATTCATCAACAATTGCTTCTTGTAGTTGTAGATTCATTTTCTGTTCTCCTTTGCAAAATAAAAAAGCGCCCTAGCTAAAGGCGCTCTTATAAAATAGACAGAATGTAAATTAACAAATTTAGGGTTTGTGCATCAAATAGGAACATTCTTTTGTCTATACAGATTATGGCGAGACGTAAATTGCTCATTATTATTGTCCACTGTAATAGGAACGCCCTTTTGCCATTAACTGCATTTAATTTTACGTTACTATTTGTCCAATTTGTGTCCACTATTTGTCCAATTACAAAAAAGACGATAGCTATTGCTATCACCTTAGTTAGTCATTTAATCTTTCATCAATCATTTTGCGCAGTTCTTTGAGGTCGTCCTCATTGGCAACCTCTCTTACAAATTTTCGCGCATATGACCGATAACGATAAATACGGTTCTTATCCTTATTCTTATCGTCCCATTTCTTCTTAGCTCTTTGCTGTGCTTCACTAACCATAATATCGACCTTCTAACATTAATATGGTATACTGTATATGCAAAGAGCCAAGAGGTACCAGCTCTTGACTCCTTGCGTTCCGGAAATTGAGTTTACCAGCTAGTCGCTACTTGCGATTAGCTTTTTTTATTATCGCGTAAGCCTGAGCGAAGTTAATCGCAGCTACCGACAATAACCAGATTGCCAGTGCGATAACAGGGTTCCCTCGCTTTCCGGGATTTCTTTGTTTCCATCGGTATCATCCCCTTTCCGGATTCAGGGAATCACTTCCGGAACGCTGTAGCTTATTGATAAGGTCGCGACTCCTTATCTCATCTACACTTATTATTATACCTTATTAACATAGAGAAAACAATATAATCTTGAATAAATTCTATTTATTTTTACGTAAATTAAAAGCTGGCAAGCGTTGACCTGTCAGCTTTTTCTTTTGCTTCATATGTCTATCGGCTCGGCATAGCATCATGTACTCTTGTTTGCTCGAATCGTTTAGTCTGGAACATTACAACGACCTCACAAACTTATGAAAATCATCACGCGCTTTTTTTCTTTTATCGATTGAGCTTTGAAGAGCTTCTTTAACTTCTTGTTCTTCTCTTTTTTGGCTTGCTTGTACCGCTAAGTCGTGAAACGCCTTGGCTAGTGCTATAACACCTTTATTGAATTCTTCTTGGTTCATGTGTGTTCCTCCAAATAAAAAAGCCAGCCGTTAAGCTGACTTGTTTTTTAGCTCTTCCATTTGTTGATTAAAATATTTTCTTGTAGTCTCAATAAGCTTTTGCAGTAATTCAATATCAACGCCATCTTTTTCGTTTGTATTCTTTGCTAACTCACTAACTACATCAAGGATTCTTTTTTCATAAATATTATCTTCGTGAAAAAGATAAAGGCGAATCATTGTAGCTTCTTCAGTTAATTCAGAAAGAAGTTCGTTTAATTTTTGTACGTTATCGTTTATCTTTTCTGACAATTCACCTAATTTACTATTATCTAAGTCCGACTTTGAAAGCTCACTACGTATGCTTCCTATATTTTTAACAATAATATTAAACCGAAAATTACCGCTAATGAATTTAGCAATTAATCTTCTCGTTTCATTAGCCCATTGCAGTTGACTTTCATAGAAAAGTTTTTGGTTCTTTTGCATTTCAGCAATTTCCTTTTGCATTTTAATTGCCTCCTCGCCGTTCTTTGATTGAACAACCGATGTTATAACATATCCTATTATCGCAACTATCCCTGAAATAACAGCCGCGATTAAGCCACTAAACACAGGACTGCTTGTATAGTTACTTGCTAAAAGTATCATTTTATTTTCACCTCATGATACATATTACAAGCAAAATAAAAGCCCGGTCAATCAGACTAGGCTGAGGTAAAAATAAAATATTCGTAGTTTAACGTCATTGCGGACGAAGCTATATAACACATACAGGATTTGAACCTGTGACCTCTTAGCATTTTGCTAAGCGCTCTACCAAACTGAGCTAATGTGTTTACCTTTGTCGAGGGAGACTCATTTCAAGACCCCGACATCGGTCGGTTGAACGACTACTTACTAGCTGAGGGGTGTATACTACCCTTTCATCGTCTTCCGTACCTGGTTGCTAACCCCACTTATGTACTTACCGCATAAGTGAATATTGTACCTGTCTTTTATTATCTGGAGAAGACCGCGATTGAGACTCCAAACATTCTTATTATTTAAATCCGCTATTTAAGGCTAGTTGGGACTACAAATAAGTGATAGGTAGCCATCCTATCCAAGGAGCTGTCTTTTTTATATCCTGGGTGAGGTGGTCGTGCCAGGAACCATACAAAGTCGTACACTTTTGCCCGCGATGAACTAGGCCACCTTTTCCCCGAATCTCACTCCACTACTATTAATTCGTGCATTCAAAATCCGAGGTGTTTAGTTTGTTCGCTCACCCCTACAGTTATCAACTGCCTAGGTCACGCCATTATAAAATCCTGATTTTATTGAGCTGTTCAGTTCAGCTGTAGCCTATAATTAGGCACGTCTCAGAATATTCACCCAGAAACGCAGACGGTGAACCGATAAGTTAAAGGTTTGTTCCCTTTGCTAAGTTAAGAGATATTGCCCTTAGAGCTTACGTCTTTTGATGGAGAGTTCTTAGCACTTTCTCCTCGATTACCAATTACAACACTCATCAATAAATAGTGAAGCGCCGTGGATTTTGGCATATATTAATGGGTTGAATCCCATTAAAGCCAAGAGGCGGAATCAAACCTCACTTCATGCGTGAATAGTGCGTGGTTAATTTAGCTAAATTATGGTAAAGACACCATCCATGCCCTCATCAGAGGACGTTGGCTTACAGAGAAAATATTCCCTGAATGCTAAGAGCCGGAATCGAACCAGCTTCATGCGCAGGATTCATTGAATCGTAGTGGAATTCCACCTGTGCTCTCACCAGAGAACGTTAGCTTAGAATAGAAGCGCTGTTAATATCAAGAAAAGGGGTCAGGTCCATCTCCTTGTAATTTGTTTACGCTTCTATTTGGAAGACATAAGACGAATGAGGTGCTAGATTCACCTCCATATAAGTTTTGTCTTCCAATGTGAACGTTGGGACTCGAACCCGACCAGGTGGTGCTTCGACGTTAAGCCACACTCTTTTACAACGTCACCTGTTGCTTCACCATGAACATTCACATAATTCAGAATAAATTAATCTCCGCACCCGGTCGTAGTTTTCCGCCTACTCCTGTAACGGTATTAATGTTCTGAAAATTTACAACTTCTAAGCCGCTGAAGTTAGTTGTAAACTTCTTCAGTTGATTACAACTCGGTGTGCCTAAGATTAGCAGAATGACACTTTTTATATGTAATGGAAAACTCGTAGTAATTAACGCTAATCTTTTATGTGGATTATGGGATTTGAACCCATCTACAGCCTACGATTACTCGCCTTCTGTTCCACGCCAATCTATGTGTTTATTAGAATTGGTAAAGTAGTTATACGCTTGCTTAGGCGTGAATCTTATCATGGTGGAACCATGAAATCTTCTTATCAAAGAATGCAATCATATCATTACTTAGATATAAAATATATGTCACAAAGAGGACCCAATTCGTGTCTCCTTGAGCAGCTGTAATACCCCAAAGAATTACACTCATAATTCCTTGAATGGTCCAGCAATAGTAACTTTCGCTAAAACGAAGTGTGGTTAACAGTGAACCAGTAATTCCAATTGTTGCGGCAATACTATCTGTCCATGGACGTGGACTAATAAACCAATGAGTATCGGAATAATAAAGAATTGCTAACACAACGCAGAAGAAAACGATGGTTAATAGCCAATTGCGAAGTCCTTTTCCGTGTTCATGTAAGAAACGAACCTTCTTATCAACATCCTTGGCCCAACTTGGCATTAACAGTACCGGCAAATCCAGCGTCAGGATGTATACCGTTTGTAGTAGAACGTCATTAAAGTTCTTAGCGTGGATAGCAACCGCAATGTAAATCAGGGCTGAAACTAATCCAAGCACTCCATTTAACGGTTTAGCGTTAGTGATTGAAATCGTACACGTAAAGCCAAGCATTCCTGCCAGTAATGTAAGAATAGAAATACCGTTAATTGGTCCAGCTACTGTCATTCCAAAAATGATTCCTAATCCAGTTAGCAATAACATGTAACTTCGTGTAGACCAGCCTTTCATCTGATCTACGTACCACTTAGGCTCAAAGATGCTATACCATGCAATATCACTATTTTGTTTTCCCATCATCATTCTCCTTTATTTTGTTAGGTTCGCGTTTCCGCGCCTTGTCCGTCTTTATAAGACATCAATGTTTAACTTCTTTGCTAACTTAAATAAAAAGTCGTTCAACAATTGGTAACCCTTGGTGTAAGATACCGGAACATCACCTTCATTAACTAACGTACGAATAGTTGCGTTGTTATAGTTATGAAAGTAAAGCTTGTTAATAATTTCTGTAGTGATTTCTCCCGATTCATCCAAGCAGTCATCAATTGCCATCTGTTCTTGTTTCAACCAATTTAATCGTCGATCGTCATCAATTGTCAAAACCAGTCGTTCAACTGGATTTGAAATCTTGTTAAGTGCTCGTCCGCCACCAATGTTGTCGTCTTTATCAGGTGTTGGGTGATGTAATTCCTCTTCGCGTAATTTTATGTATTTTGGTAGTTCAGGGTAATCGCGAAGAATATCTTCAAGCATTCGCTTAGTTGAGGTGCGCATTTGTTTCTTATCAGACATCTACACGCCTCCCTATTTACGGTACAATCCTGTAATGTACCAAAATAGGACTACCAGAAAAGCTACTACTTCAATTACCAAATATATCAACATTGGAGTAAAAGCTAATAACCAACTAATATGAATAAATCCAAGCATCTTAGCAACGATCAGGGCAACAGATAGCCCTGCTAAAAAAGCACTCATATGCCCTCCTAACAAAAAGACCGATTCAAGAACGAATCGACTTTTATAAAATTGAATTGAAAAGCCTAGTAACGAATGATTCATAACGTCACTAGGCTTATTTTATTACTACCGTTGTCCAATTTGTGTCCACTATTTGTCCAATTATAAGAACCTTTCGGCCAATTCTAGAAGTGATTCATTTTCCATATTGTAATAATGACTATGGCTAATCATCATTTTACGCATCATTGTTTTAACTGATTGTTGTTTCAAATAGCGCTCTTCAATGACTTTACGATGAGCATCAGTACACTTACTAAGATTCTTTGACAGGCTCAATAATTTTGTAAACACTCGTCGTTGTTCTGCTGACACAACTATTGCATCGCTAAAATTATCTTTAATCAAATCACGATAACTGATATTGACCTCTAGCAA
The DNA here is from genome assembly GCF_943193105.1 of Limosilactobacillus agrestimuris. Taxonomy (NCBI): domain Bacteria; kingdom Bacillati; phylum Bacillota; class Bacilli; order Lactobacillales; family Lactobacillaceae; genus Limosilactobacillus; species Limosilactobacillus agrestimuris. The sequence continues at coordinate 33,843 of NZ_CALPCW010000011.1, read as the reverse complement.
CCACTCAGGAACCTCTTCTTTAAGAATCTTACGCATTTCGGTTACTCGTTTCTCAACCATGCTATTCCCTCCGTGATTTAATTTTTAAATATTCTTCCGTCGATAAATGCCCCAGTTCAACTAACCGTTCTTCAATGTCATCTAACACAATATTCCTATCGTCTCGATTACCGATGAAGTCGTACTTATCCCCGTTAACGACCAACAAATCTGACTGATCGTAGTTATCACGCCAATCTGCATAATATCGAAGAAGTTTCTTGTAGTACTGTTCCAACGAAGGGTCAACCTCAACTTGTTCAAACTTTCTACCCCGCTTCTTGATACGATTAATCATCGTTTGATAACTAACATCAATCATTACCATCAAATCTGGTCGCTTCTTGTGCGCTGCATATGGTAATTCTTCCATCATATTATCTAATAGTGATTCGTAAACGTTCCATTCAATTGGTGTTGCATTACCCTCATCCGCATTCATCTTCATAAAGATTGCATCCTCATAAATTGAACGGTCAAGAACATTGTTATCGTCCTGCATTGCCTTCTTTATCATTGCGAATCGCTTATTCAAAAAGTAAATCTGGAGTAAGAAAGCATATGGGTTAGTGGCATCCTTATTACCTTCCTTACGTTTTCGTGCTGCAATTTCGTTTCCTTTGTAGAATAACGGCAATACTGGGTTATCCTTTACAGGCTCAAAGTATGGTGTTGAGCCTAGTTCTTTGGCTAATATCTCGGTCAGGCTAGATTTCCCCGCCCCAATTATTCCGGCCATTGTAATTAAGATTTCAATCATTCCTTCCTACCAGTGGCAACTAAATAACCGTTGATGTTATCTAAAACATTGCCAAGGGTATAATGTGTTTTACTGCTGTTATACGCTTTAAGTACCGGTACAAATCGCCCATAGAACTCTTTTGAACTTAATCTATATAAGTATCTAAGGTGCTCGTAACTTACACCACTACTTTTCAAAATAATCATTTGTTTCTCTGTTGGTTCTTCGCTTAAATACAGTTCAATATACTGTTTAACCTTACCGAGATAATCACTCTCACTAATGTTGTGACGAGTTAACAATCCCCGTTTCTCAAAGAAATAATGTTGTTGCCCTGTCACCCGCATAATCCGATCCAAACTAATATTTTGCATTCTCATTAGTCGACAGATGTTAATTGATCTGGTGGTTTTATTACCCTTCATTTGTGAGAAACGTTTCTTCCAATAACGAATTGCACTATCTTCTGGATTGGGGCTAAGAACCTCCCGATCTTCTTCTCTTAATGAGTTTCGGAATTCTCTATAAATTGCATCGGTATCTGGTGGCCCAAATTTCCGTAAATACTCATCTAAAAATTTAGAGTGTGGGGCAGTTGGTCGTTCTCGATATCGTTCATATTCAGTTGCCAGCAATATTGCTTGTGGAATTTCCACAGTATCACCTCACATTCCTATATAGTCTGTAATGTCATAATCAATGTTTGTCATTCGGTAAACGTCGAAACTTGTAGTTAATCCGATAACTGTCATCTTAAAACAGTGGGTCAGGTTAGTTACTATTTCCACGGGTACGTGGTATCGCTTCTCAAAGAGCTTAAACCGCAGTTTTGCTGGTCCTTGTATATAGTTAGAGTTGATTGAAGTTTTATAGTCATAAACGTGTTTAATTGAACCGTCATGATTAAGAACTACAAAATCTGGTTTATAGCCAATTGAGCGAACGTTATACCCACCAAGCGCAAAGGTGTCAATGACCCGATAGTTTGGATGTAGCTTAATCTGGTAGCTAGAATTTTCTAAATAGCGTTTGTAGAACTCTAACTCACCATCACTGTCGAATTTTTCACCTTTGTAGACGTGCTTACGATTAAAATAAGTGCTTTTTCCTCGTCTTTGCATTACAAAATATCAACTCCACAGTACAACAAACATTCCGGCTATTAACGTTGCACCAATAATATCACCGCTTGATTTTGTTACTATTTCTGCTATTAAAATGGCTGTAAGACACATCAAAGGAATGTAATTAGCTATCTTCTTCATATTCATCCTCATAAAACTCATAAACTTTTTTCAGATTTATAACGATCTGATCATCAAACACTATCCAGTTGTCTTTTTCGCTATCGTTTGCTTTCTTAATTATTTCTTTTACGGATACACCAGAAACAAATTGATTCATTCCACCGTCAAAATAAAACCTAACGCCTTTCATTCACTCTCACACTTTCTAACTAAGTTTTCTTCCACATTTCGGACAAAAGCTTATCTGAGTTGGGAAATTGGCAATTGTATTGCAGTCAGGCGGATAGCCTGTCCCAATTAGTTCAAAATGCAATCCGTTATCATCACGGTATTTAGTTATCTGCCAATCTGCTTCATCCCAATAACCGGCTGCCCAATGCTTAAATGGGGAATGGCAGTATGGGCACTCTTTTTGATTTAGTTTTGTACTTCTATCCTTCATCAATTTTTCGTTGCGCCTCCTCAATTACTGTCATTCCTGATTCAAGCGTCCGTTTTACTTCCTTAAACGCTTTTACTAGTTCATCCCAAGCGTTATCAGTAAACCGATAGTTAGCATATGGGCTAGTCATCTTCTGACAAGCCACGTTCATCTTTTCTATGCTCTTCAAAGCTTTATTAGCCGTCTTAACCTTTCGTTGCTTAATCATTAGTCGAAGAGCGCTATTAATCGCAGATTTAACTTCTGGATTTGTCGGATTACTGATGTTTATATCGTCATGTTCATTCTCAGAGTAAACAGTAACTATAACCCGTTGCTTAGTATCGACAATCAGGACAACGTCATTTAAGCGGTACTTTTCACGATGGTTTTCTTGTGTCTCAATATACGTGCTTTGAGATAATAACCGTGTCATCCAAGTGTCTAACTCGCTTTTAGTGATGTTAAAACGGCTTTGTATTCTTTCCTTTGCATGCTCTGTTACCTTATACAAAGCATAGTTCTTCACTCCCAACAATCATTCCTCCTTATCCCTCTCATGCGTATCGTCGACCTTAATCGTTGTTACTACTCCCAGCACAAAGCCAACCACTCCAGCCCCGATTGCCGCGATTGCTAGTAGGTCATATATGCTCATTTGTCATACCTCATTAACAAAACTGTAAGAATAGCAATTGTGATAAACGGCAGTGACTTAAATAGCGCTCGCCACTTTTTATCCTTAAATTTAATTTCAACGCCAGCCCAATACATCGCATAACCGTCACCTACTAGAGCAAATATTCCCGTTAGTAGAACTGACATTAATAAACTGTTTAGCAATACTTTCATCAGTCGCACCTCTCGTAAGTACGGTGGAATATATCATCTGGAATAGTCCAATACTTGCCGTCATTGCCAATAATCCAGTCGCCTTTATCTATCTCCATAGTTCCCTTAACGGTAAAAAGGTCAAACCAAGTAAGACCGTCCATTCTGTGATCACGAATGTCATATTTTCTTATCATTTCATCAGACCCATCGAACTGTTCAGCTTGAATGGTTGCTGTCTTTCTATATGTGTGTAGCATTAGATAATCACCGTTTCCTCTGGATAATTATTAGGATCAATTGGCCCGTTGACTACAAAATCGCTAGATTTATATAAAATAGCGGTCTGAGTCGTATTGAGCATATTTGCAACTAATCTTTTTGCATTTTCTTCATTCTTAGCAACTACTAAATGACTGCCAAAATGTAATCCTTCACTTCTCGTTACTTCGTAAATGTTCATTTATTCCACCTCAAAGCACTTATTTTCTTTCTTGTCATAAACATCTAAGTAAAGTTGTTTCTTATCACCGTTATACGTAACTTCGTAATAATGCTGATCATCCTTAATTGGAGTAGCTAACAAAGCCTTATAGTTCTGTAGTACTTTCGTATACCACACAATGAACACTTCATTATCACTAATTAATCCTTGCTCAGGCTTAAGAACATTTTCGTTAGTGTGTTTAGCTACAACATGCTTTGCTTTATTAATAAATTCTCCGTTTGTCATTACTCCTCCTCGTTTAGTGGACGACCGCATTCAGGACAATAGTTGATTGGCTTTAAAGAGGCAACATAAGTAAGCCTTAGAGAAGTCCATATATGCCAACCATCATTACGAAGCATTAGCCCCAATCCGGAGCCTGGAATGTCCTGAATCATCTTGATGTGATGTTCGGCACCTTTTTCATGGCAATACGGGCAATTCTTTTGCTTTTCAGTTAGTTTCATTTTTTATAAACACGCTCCATTTCGTTTTGCTTCTCATATCACCTAAAATTGGCTGCTGACCAAAGGCTTCAAAAACTTTCTTAACTGGTATTTGATCTTCATTCCACTTAAAAAGCATAGTTCCGGTTGGCTTTAACACTCGCATGATTTCCTGAAAGGCCTCATGGAATTCATGTGGCCACCCCATTAAATCAAGGGTTCCGTATTTTTTAGCAAGCCACGAGGTCTTACCTGCACGAATTAAGTGCGGCGGGTCAAAGACCACCAAGTCGAAAGTACAATCATCAAAGGGAATATGTTTCCAGTCAGCCTGAATATCAGGTGTAATTTCAATTTTTCGTTCTTTTCCTCTATCCGTTGCTGTATATGCCACCTTGCGAATATCCATGTAGGTTGTATGTTCTTCATGCTTGTCGTACCAGAACATACGGGAGCCACAACATACATCAAGGATTTTCATCGTTATCCACCCTTTCATATCCCCAATCAATATGGTCAAATGCTACTTGTCGTGCTTGTTTTTCTAATTCATCATCAGAAATATTATCAGGAACTTCCATGATGTCAGATTCATTAAAAGATGCATTATCTGGTGATTGAATCCAAACTTTAATTTTCATTTACATACTTCTCCAATCGTGGTGCTAACCATTCGTAGGCTTCCATAGGTGAATCAAAACTAGCATTTAATTCCTCAATCCAATCCTCCGTTTTAGGTGGATAAACATACGTTGACCAGGTTACTAAAGGGATATCACCAAACCTATTATTACGCTGACTAGGAATTGGCAATCCTGTTTCCTCATCAGTCCACCATGTTCCATTACCTATTTGATCAATTCGTTCTAATTCAATTCGCCAACCATGTTTGGCTAATTCTTGAAACAAATTAAAATGTTTTTCCAATGATCTATTTGACCAATTAAAATTATTCATTAGTTGTCCTCCACCGGTTCCTTCATCGCATCAATCAGATCTACTTTCTCTGGGTAGCACTTTTTGAGTTCTTCGATGTCTGATTCAGTAAAGAACGAGTCATTATACTTTTGCGTTGAAAGTCTCCAGAGACCATTGCTAACACATAAATAGTTCTTGTAACCACTATCATCTGGTAATAACGCAAGGCGGTACTTCTTTTCCAGAAAACGCTCCTTGATTGGAGTTCTAAGAAATTCATCTACCAGCTCTAAGACTTTGCCTAATGTGTTAGGCCTTACGCCATCCAAGCAGCACCAATCAAAAACAACCTCATCCCATGAGCCAGCACCAAAATCAAGTTCTAGAAAATAGCCATACTTATTACGTGTTGATGGATAAATATATATAATATCTTTTGTTATTCCTTTACTAGCTTTCAAGCCTTTTAGGCCATTAATCGAGCTTACCAATTCATCAATCTTCATCTTCGCTGACCTCCCGTGCGTAAAGTTCAATAACCTTACCGTTCTCATACCTCACTTAAATCTTTAATGTTTACGTCTATCTCATTGATTTTTGTGCCAACATACCCAACCATGTGATCGCTCAACATACAAGTGTTGTTTAAGCTATTGACGTACCAGATATACCATTTCTTGTTGTTGTGCATCACTTGGTTATCGTTCTCCATTGCTTTCTTTGCTTCTTCTAAGGTCATTTGAGTTACACCATCGCTAATAAATCAATATCTCCGGTTGAAAGCATTTCTTTCTTCGCTTTCTCACACATTTGGCGTTCAACCTCAAAGCCATAAGCGTTACGGTTCAATTCGGCTGCTGCTCGTAATGTCGAACCACTACCGACACACGGATCAATTACCACATCACCCGGATCAGTGAAGATCTCAATCAGGCGCTTCAAAACTGGAATTGGTTTTTGAGTTGGGTGAATCTTTGGATAAGCATTATCCACTTCCCAAGGAAACCAGTTTTTAATCATCTGACCGTCATTATTAAACTTTGGTAACTTGTCCCGGTAAAACACTGTTGCATACTCGCAAGCACCAACAATTCGCATATTAGCTTTCAATACCTGTGAACTTGTCTTCTTCACAAAAACTAATGGGTACGAATGCTTGAAGCCAACCTTCTTGGCTGTTTCTTCAAGGGCGTGTGCTTGCTCATAAGCATGAAAGACAATCATCGCTGGTGACTGTGACTTACCACGACCAGTATTGCCTTTGGGTTCCTTTTTCAGCATCCGATGACCAAACTTCATGAAGTTAACCACGTTGAACCCTTCGTCACGGTTAAAAAACGTTGAATTAGCTTTATTGCTTTCACCGTTCTTAATATCACCATTCCTATACCATTCCACGCTCGAACCATATGCATCCTTTCCTACGTTATACGGTATGTCCGCAATGATTAACTGACCTTTGGGGATGTCGTAGCGTTTGAAGTTTTCAAAATTATCACAATATAATTCACACTTTAAATTTCGTTCACGCCACTGTCGAATTTGTTCTTTAGTAGGCTTTGCCATTCACATCACCACCTCTAATTTCCTGAAAGCTAACCGAAAGGTGTAATCATCAAACACCTCTGGTTCGCTCTTATCTACAAATTTCCTTGTTACAATCCAACTACCAAGTGGAACACGTTCGCCATTCAGGTAAAAGCCAATTCCGTTTTGATCTTTCTTAGTTGCAAGATTGTATTTCTTTACCAGTTCTTTTTGGCCTTCAAACCTATCTGCTTCATATGGAGCATAGTAATACATCACATCGCTCCTTTGACTTTGATATCACCATTACGAATCATTGCTAGCACAACAGCTTCGTTCACTTTATGAACGCCTGTTCCGCCACAAACGATGCATGGCATATCGTTATATATTTTTGTACCGTCACAAGCCGGACATGTTATTTGCATTTTTCACCTCAAATATTGCTTTGTTGACGCATATCTTCCATGTTGTTGAACGCAAGTCGATGCTCCGGTTTAAGAGTAATTAATCGGCTAATTGTTCTTGAACCGTAAATTGCATCTAGTTCATCCTGAACGTTGTTAGTTGTTACAATCGTGCTTCTTACCGGGTGTGGTAGTTTTCGTCCTTCTTTTAACGCTCTCTTTTGGTCTTCCCTAGTTCCTTCAAAACGAGAACGAGCAATGCTATAAATCAACCGTTGAAAACTAGGACTAATCCGGTTGCCATTCTCGAAGTTTCCGGCTTCAGCTCCCAAGTCATCAAGAATCAGCACGTCCGCATCGTTGATAAAGTTAAGCCGATCCTTCAGTTTCAACTTCAGTTCTGGGTAATCATACTGGTCAGTACTTAAGTCTCTTAATTCATTTGCCGAAACAAACATTACAGTCTTATCGTGCTTCTGGAGAATACCCGCCATCATCATTGCTAATGATGTTTTGCCAACCCCAGCATCCCCAGTCATTAACACGTTGAACGGTTTATTAATCATTTGGCGAGCTAGTAACACTGCTTTGTTCCCTAACGATTTTGCTTGCTCTACATCTTTTCGCTTATCTGGTTGCCAATCGCTAATTGCAAATTCCAGTGGTGCACCTTCCCAGAGTGATTTATCTCGGTACAGCTTGATGCGATTCTTAACAGCATCTCGGTTATACTTAGCCTCCATATCTTTATTACGTTGAACGTATTTATCGGCTAGGCTAGGGTCGTTGACATTAATATGCTCTTTGAAGATGCTTAACGGTAAATGAAAGTCTGCTTTCTCAAGTGACATAGCAATCGCTCCTTACCAGTAATGTCGTTCCTTTTTAGCGGGAATCCTTCCCGATTTCTCGTTCAAATAGCCATCAAACTTAGAGCCAAACAAGGTCTCTGGGCGTAAATACTTAACCATCTTGGCATCATTAGCCCAATCGCTATACTTGTTATCAATCACTCGCTTAAAGTCATCTAACTTGTATCCTTCATTCAAGCGAGCGTTAATGACCGTCTTATTCTTGGAAGCATTAGGCTTGTACTTAGTACCAAGTTTCTGGTTAAGGTAATCAACAATTTCTCTGCGAAGTTGGGAGTGGTCGTCAGGCCTTGCCTGACTATTACTTCTCTTGATGTGATCTTCTTTTGATGTGATCTTATATTGATGTGATCTTTGTGTGCCGATATCCTGCATAGAATTATCCTGTGTACGGTTTTTCCACATAGGTTTTTCATGCAAAACCCATTTAGAAGAACCAACTCTACCTTTGCTATCACGTTCACGCTTTCTATCAAGATATCCGGCATCTTCAAGCTCCTTAAGACCGCTTCTTAGAGCATCGCGGCCATCAGTCGAATGCTTTGCCACTTCAACTTCATTGAAATCCCAGTTTTCCGATTGAGACCAGAGATAGGCAAATATTCCTCTAGCTTTCCACGATAGCTGACTATCACGAACCAACTCTTGGTCAAGAATTGTTATATGATTTGAACGATCGCGTTTAATTCTCACCATATGTTTTGTGCTCCTAATCTTCTACCATTTATATTTAGCATCCGCTGATTTACTACCGCTATAAGCTTTTAAAACGCTGGACAAAGGAATCCATAAATCTTTTTCTCGGTCCAATACTAAAAACGTTTTACCCGCTACATTAACGGTAAGTAGCTGATTAAGTGTTGATACACCATTAACTTTGTATTTCATGTAATGAGGCTCATCGTAAGAGAATAAGCTCGTGTCGCGCGAAACGTTCTTTACTTGGTTAGTTACGATTGTTAAATAAGTATCATTTTCCATAAATTTCTTGTACCCCTCATTTTTTACATTTCAACTCTTACCTTTGCCTTAACTTTCTTTAATTGACGGTTAACGGATTTCTCCAGTTTATCTTGGAGCGCTTCATCGTCAATCGGAAAATCCATTTTAGCAACGGCTAATTTAATTTGTTTTTCTGCTTTTTCACGGATTATTTTTCTTGCATAGCCTTCTTTACGGTCGTAATAAGGATCTTCTGTTCGGAAAGCAGAAGTAAGTTCTTGTTTAATCACTGTCTTGGCTTTCTTTTCAATGTAGTCTTTTATTTCTTCTTTATGTGTTTCTACATAGTTAGTCAGTTCTTTGTCGTTAATCAGACTTTCCATAATGTCCTTGTACTCCTATTCTTTTAAGTGTTTCTGCATCAACTTTGATTCCAATATTCGTTAAATGGTGGATTTGGCAGAACTTTTGCGTACCGATTTTATGACGTTCGGAATGGTGAACACGACACAGAGCCGCTAGTCTAAATTTTGTATGATCCATATGAGTTCGATTGCGACCAGCTCCTAATTCATCAATATGATCTATATCCGCATGTTGACCGCACACTAAACATTGCCGATGTTTAATGCATTCATATTGAAAGTAGTTTTCGTTTCGAGGGAGTAATACGTATCCTTCTTTGACTGGAACGCCAAACTCGAACACAAAATCGACCACATCGTCAATGAGCTTTACTGCATCAGAGACGGTGTTTTTCGTATCATCAGCTAGGCTTATTTCATTACCTGCCGTTTTAATGGTGTATCTCGTGTAGAAATACTCCTTCAGCCATTCGGTTGGTTCACCAGACCAGTTATGAATATCACCAAGCAAGGCGAAGAAAAGAGCACGTTGACGAGGGCGTGCTTTTCTTCTGTCCTCCATGTCATAAACAACTGGTACACCATCAATCTGTCCACCGTTTAATGTTTCAATATGTTCTAAATTTGGTTGTCTATCAGGAATGATTATCCAACGATCATTCCGCCAATAAGCTTTACCTGATTCCATTGATTAGAACGGTAATTCGCTATCATCAATATTGACTGATTGTCCATTATCATATTGTTGTTGGTTGTTCTGATAGCCATTGTTATTTTGGCTCTGGTAGCCCTGTGAGCCGTTATTTCCTTGTTGCTGATAATTGCCTTGATTACCATTAAATTTGCCCTGAGCTTGGTTGTTTTGACTTTGAGGAGCATATCCTTGCTGACTGTCTTGACGGGAATCTAATAGAGCAAAGCTATCAACAATAATTTCTGTGACAAACACCCGGTTGCCTTGCTGATTTTCGTAACTCCGAGTTTGAATCCGCCCGTCTACACCAATCTTGGAACCCTTGTGAGTGAAGTTGGCGAAGTTTTCTGCTGACTTACGCCAAATAACACAGTCGATAAAATCCGCTTCTCGTTCACCGTTTTGATTCTTAAATTGACGGTCTACTGCTAAAGTAAATTGCACAACAGCTGTACCGCTTTGGGTGTAGCGTAATTCGGGGTCTTTAGTAATTCGTCCTGTTAATACTGCGCGATTAATCATTTGTTTGTCCTCCTAACATGCTTTTAGCCACGCTAATTGCTTTTTTCTGCTTATCTGTTGCGTTCATGTTTTGATACTCTTTATTAGCGTTCAATGTTTTACCGATTGCTTCTCTTACATTTGCTACTGGTGAGCCACTGTTAACTGCAATCTTATTAACTAATTTTTCAAATTCGCTTGATGCTGTTGATTTAGTTTGTTGACGTGGTGGCATTGGTTGTTGAGGTTGATTTCTGTAATTTTGTTGTCTCTGGTTAATGTTTCGTCGGTTAGCGTTTGACGCTTCATTCCCGTCATCATCTAATTCAGAACTAATTCCAAACATAGCTGCTAACTGATAACGCTTTTCATAAGTCAAAGCTGAGCCATATCCTTGGGGATCTTTTTTCTGTGGCGTTAAAGTTAACGGACCACTCTTTAACGATTCCCCACTGTCATGCAGGATGATTGTTTGTACCGCCTTATCGTTAGAATTGCCATAATCAAACACCTGTTGGACGTATGTAAGTCCCGTTCCTTTACAGGCCTCATCGATTGCCTTTTGTACCCCTTCAAGAGTTACATAATTATTCTTTAGAAAAGGGTTCTTACCATTTTTCGTTGGTTGCTTAAGGTGCTCATGAAACTTAGCAAGTGCAGCAAATATCTTTTGCTTGTCTTTACCTTTATTAGATGTTTCTTTAATTTTTTCTTCGTTCATTCACATTCTCCTAATCAGTTTTCGTCAGTAGTTTTAACGATTACTTTTAGATTTTGCTTAGCAGTGACGCCATCGACAATTTCACCGTTCTCGTCAACAACAGTTCCGTTGCCAGTGGTTTGAAGCGTCTTCTTGTAGTCTCCCCATTTAAGTGACTTCTTAATGAACTTTTCAGGGACGGTAGAAAGCAACTTCTTATCATCGTGCACATAAGAGGTGCTTTCTCGTTTTGACACGCTACCGTTACGAGACTTAAATCGATAATATGGATTCTTTTCGTACTGGCGCATGTAGAAGTCATCAATTAACGCTTCTACTTCATCAATTCGGTTTTTGCGCGCTTGCTTGGATGGCTGATACCAAGCTTCTGATTCATCAATTTCCTTTTGGTAACGTTCATCCTCACGAGTTTGTTCCTCATTAAGTTTCCGCAACCGGTATAGTTGCTTACTTAATTCTTCTTCGTTTTGAATTGGTGTTGGTTCGTTACTCATCCTCAGTCTTCCTCCATATCTGCTTTAACCATTGCATCATAGGCATCCTTACTGTAATAGTTGCCGTCTTCAACGACTACTTCATCTAAATGAAGTGTGCTGTCATCGGGGGCAAGGTGTTTCTTTTCTGCTTTTTCTAATTCTTTTTTGTTATTCGTCAAGCCCATTCCATTTCCTTTTGGTATTCATCTTCAAATCGTTCTACATCATGCTTATAGAAGCGATACATTAAAACTTGGTCATCAATTGAGCCAACATAAAGCAAATCCGCAAGATGTTTGGCTACTTCCACACGTTTAAACGCTTCTTGCTGTTCTTTAGTTGCTGTTACTTTTCCAATCATTTAAGCCACCCCGCTTCCTTAAAAAGGTCATAAACATTATGAGTAATTCGTTTCTCGCTCTTATCGGACTGGTCTTTAATAGTAGAGTTCAGCGATTCGCTTAACCGATTGGTTCGCGTACTAATGGTTGAAGCCAACTTAAACCCAACTGTTTCAGCAACTCGATTCATAAACTTATCCGAACGAGTGAGTTGTTGAGTAATGGCGCTAGCCAACTGGTACGAGAACTTATCGTTCAACTCACTAACAATTTGCTTTGATAAAGATTTATTATCAATAGGATTTACCGATGATCGATTAACTGTGGGGGTCGATCCATTACCACCATCTACATCCAAATCAACAATCAGCCTATCTTTCTCTAGCTTTATGTTCTTTTCTGGTATAGCGGTTGACTTTTGAAATGCTTTGGGAGGTTTTAAATTACTTCTCATTGCATAAGTGAAAATGATTTGATCTCTACCGCTTGCTTTTGTTACCTGAGCTTTAGAATACGTACCATTACCAAAACCAAAGTTAATGATGAACTTGTTGTCTTTAAGTGAGGGCTGGTAGAAAATTAGACCAGATGGAATCCGATACTTCAAAAGTTCTTTGAAGCACGCAGCGTCTGAAAAAATTACTAACGGCAATCGTTTGGTCGTCTTCGACTGACTTACCCATTTTCGGGTAGTAATCAATTTTTTCTCTTTCATGTGTTATAATTCTCCTGTGATATATTTATTTACTCTGTGCATCAGTATTTGCGGTACTGGTGCCTTTTTTTATTGCCCATCTATGGAATGTGTTAGCTAACGTGTAGAAAATGTACATGAACGAAATAAACATTCCTAATTCATCACCCCAGCTATAGCAGTAGCTAAAGAATCCGGTTGCTAACACTAAAACCAGTTGTTTCATTCTTTTACCCTCCCTTCAGTGTTTCTTTCTGTACTTCTTCAAAATTGGTCGTCCAGTAACCAAGTGCCTTATTAGTGCAGTCAACATGATTACTGAAATAATCAATGGTGGTGTTGCAATTTCAATAGTCAACATGCTATTAACTCCTAGGGCATTGGTTTGTTCCAGTCAATTTGACTTATATGTTCTTCGATCCATTTTCTAGCAGCTGGCAAATTAACTTTAATGGGTCGTCCCTTACCGGGATATGGATTTGTTGACCACTTTCTTGTTTCTGGGTAAGCTTTAAGAATATATAACTGAATCCATGCTTTAGCCTTCTTATCCGGAGTATATGGTCGTAGTTCTTCAATGCCTACCCACTGTTCGATTATTGGTTCTTTTTCTTCTACCATTAAGTATGGTTTCAGATATTCTGCAACTGCCTTTCTGTCTTCCGGTGGGGTCTCTTTAACAAGTTCAAGTAATGCGCTCATCAGATCAGCTCCTTCCTAACTAAATGTCTTTTGCAACATTTGATACAGCTCTTCAGCAATATTACGATAACGTTCTTGAGCTTCTCGACGACGATTAATTGGAATGCCTGTGTTTGACTTAGCATTAAATCCAATCAGGACTAGATCTCGAACATGATCCAATAACCGCCATGCTCCAAAGTTAAGTGTTTCGCCCTTTGGCCCGCGGATTTCATAGCCACTTTGGGTGAATAAGCTTAGAATCTTACTCTTATATTCACTACGTACTTGTGAAAATAAACGGTTGGTGTTATATGCCGGCGAATCAATATCGGCTGTATCAACAATCTGGTTAACTGAGTTCTCTAACCGTTCGTGACGATCTTTTTCGATCGCTTCTTTAATCATTTGGGCTACTTCTTCTTTAGTTAGTTCCAACTTCTTCACTTCCTCTGAGAAATTTATTGATAAAGTATTGCTGACCTTTGCCAGTAACTTTCGTAGTAATGGTTACCCGAATCGAACCATCAGGATTATTGACAGTCCGTTCTTTTACCTCAAACAGTCCAAGATTCATTGCTTTCTGCGTTGGCTTGTTATAGCTATCGCCACGCTTACCCAAGAAGCCATGTGTACGCATCCACTTGAATAACCGATTTTGTCCCATATCAACACCATTCTGCTTCATGATTTTGGCAAGCTGACCAATCAAGATAGATGTGTCACTTGTTGCCACAGCATCGGCAAACAGTGCTTTAGGTTTCATAACTTCGTTCTCAGCTTGTAGTTGTTTGCGATGTTGTTGTTCTTCCTTTAATTGAGTGGCTAAGCTGATGATAGTATCTGGATTAAGCAAAGCTTTCTCAATCGTTTGTGGCGTCATGTAGGCACCGTGCTTACGGATTGATGGAAGGACTTCGCCGGTGACCCAGTGCCGAAATTTTCGAGCGTTATCACGGACTGCTTCGCTCTTACTCTGCCGGCTTGCGTCAAAAATCAAATCGTACAATCCAGATTCATTAATAACTGTCATACTCTGCTTTCCACCAGGGGTCGATAACCTGTAGACCCCTTTGTCTTCTGGTTGAATATGATTACGAATTGCATCGGCAGGTTGACGATATTTCAAAGTAGTAGCAGCATCCTTGCCAACGAAATATAGTTCGCCATTAATAGTTACTGTTCGGACTGGTTGTCCTTCAAAGTTAAATAATTGTGGTTCCGTTGTTCTCACTTCTTTCTGGTAAAATTAAATTGATAAATTGCTAAGTAGGTGGATGTTATGGAACTAGATAAAATTGTGTTAAATAGAAAAGAACGAAAATTGTTGAATAAAATCAACTTTTTAACTGATTATGGAAAAAAGAGACTTATAAAGGCTGAAGACATTACCAGTCAGCCAGAGTTTGATCTACCAACTACGAAATTACGGATTAGTTGAAACACACCATTATCCGGAGCCAGAGGATAGCTATCGTTACCGCCCTGATAACGGAATTGCATCTACAGAAAAAGGTCTCCATTACAATGATTGGCATTGTGAACATCTGAGGCAGTTTTTATATAGAAGTGTCACCGTTCCAATAATCGTTTCCATAATCGCCAATTTAGCAATTCTAGTGGTAAAACATTTTTATAAATAGCAATGTAGTTAAAGCACTGACGAGCGCTGGAACTAAGATAGATTTGGTTAAACACCAAATTACTTTCTTCTTTTGGCTCAAATTGGTCATCTCCTTTTGAGGTGGCTTTTTTCGTTTGGAACAAACGACTTACCAATAAACACAATCGATGTGCAGTTAAGATAAATCTTTTTTAATTTATTTTTCGTCTCATTATTTCTTTTCATACTTACTTCCAACTTTCTGGTAAAATTTATCTAGTTCAAAATAAAGGTGGTGAAGATATCGTGGAAGAATTAAAATTTGCTAAGTACTTTGATTACTCACTTCATTTGTCTCATGAACTGGTAAAGGAGAAGATAGATAATCCAAAAGAATATCAAGTTGTTTGGAAAATTAATAATAATTTTGTAACAGCTAGTGCTTTTCGTTATCGCAAAGATATGCCATTTGAAACAGTTATTGATAAAGAATGGCAGGTTGATGAACAACCTATTTACAGCGATAAGAATTCATTTCCTTTGAATGTTCGTGAGAAGTTCTTCAAGTACTTTGGGATTGGTAAAACATTCAACAGCTTTGGTTCTCTATATTCCAACGATGCCGAGCTATTTAATCAACTCTTAAAATTCGTAAAGTCGTCTAGGCTTATTGGTGCTATCAATGATGACCAGCTCTTATACAACGTTAAAATTATGAATAGTAACATTGAGTTGCCGTTCATCGAGATTTCAGACAAAGACAAAATTAGACCTGTTTCACTTATTGAAGTTTCAGAAAATTAGATTCAAATCTGATTTTGTTATAAGCGTATTGAAGGCTTGCATATGCTTGGTCATATGTAATACCTTCTTTTTTCATTACTTGGACTAATTGTTCTCCAACAATTTTCGATTTTTCTCCAAATATCCCTATAACTGGATTTTGTCGTTCAAATTGTTTAAGGTATTCATTTTTGTTCAAATCAATCTATCTCCTTTCATACTTGATTCCAAAATTCTTAATCAAAGTGATGATGAACTTGTTCGCAGCAGGATTTGTTTTCCGTCCAGATAAATAATCAGATACATCCTGCTTGTTCATACCGTACATAGTTGCAAGTTGAGCCTGAGAAATATTGTTCTCAGCCAAGTAATTAAGAATGCGTTGTCGACCTTTTAATGTTTCTGGCATTGCGTTGCCTCCTTTCTGATAAAATTAAAAACAGGTCAATATAAAGGTGGTGAAAATATTATGGTAAAAATCACGCTTATAAATGGCGACATTATATATCAAATCAACAACTGAAGTTCATGCTTACAAAGCACTTGATGCAAAATTAGGTAGTCAACCATATTACTTAAAACAAGTTTTCAATGGCACTATTACCGATGGTAAAGAGCTAGATGTTACAAATCCCGCAATTTCAATTAGTGGATTAGTAGCATCGACTGACTTCATCGAAATAAATGATAGTGGTTATAAGTTTATTAAGACTTCGGCAGTAGCTAATGTTCAACTTACTGATTAAGTGCAAGCTGTTCTAAATTTCGTATCAAATTATCAATAAGTTCGTGTGTTTGAGAATTGCTGTAAAAAGCAAGTTGTTCTCGCAAAAACATACGAGCTTTTTTATTACTGCCAAACGTAAGCAGGAGACTATCGGTGTAATCGTTAATCATTTTCGAGTAATCATTGGTGAGCTTTTTAAACTGTTCCTTAGCGTCCATATAATTAACCTTCCTTTCTTATTTATTCCTCCGACCCGCCCAGCGTAAGTGAAAATGTAAGTATTTATTATAGAAATCAATTGACTGCCTCTATAATAAAGTGTAGACTTTGAGTATAGTTAAATAAGCGAGCAACACCATATGACACGTGCAAAATAGCGGCTTTACATAGCACGGGCCTCATATTTGCTGCTTGCGCTTTTGCTTACAAAATAACTTACAAGGATAGTGTATTAAACTTTAATATAGATGTCAACATTATTCTATCATAAAGTTTAAATTCATTTTCCATTTAATTAGGAGAACGTAGATATGACAGTGTTTGATAGAGTTAAAAAACTTGCGGAAAAGCAAGGAATATCCATTGTTGAATTAGAAGAAAAACTCGATTTCGGTAGAAATTCTCTATATTCGTGGAAAAAGAAAACTCCAAATGGTGATCGTTTGAAGAAGGTTGCTGATTTTTTTAACGTTACAACCGATTATTTATTAGGGAGAACACCCACCCCCACCTTCACTCGCAGAGATGAACGTGATGTCCAAAAAACATTAGAAGGCATGATTGAAGGACTTAGTGATAAAAATGCCCTCTCATACATGAAGAACGGTGATGAAGAGATAACTGAGGAAGATGCTGAACTCCTTCGTGCTTCATTAGAAAATGCAGTTCGCACTTCTAAGATTCTTGCTAAGAAGAAGTTCACTCCAAAGAAGTACCGCAAGAATAATGATTAGTGAGGTGGTATGAATGCGTACTGCTGATTGGATAAAGAAAAAGGCCCACGAAGTTGTATACAACGCAGGCACAAATAATCCAATGAAGATTTGCGAAGAAAATGGTATTTATGTTTGTCACCAGAATCTTGGCCGTGCCTTCCTTGGACACTATACGAACATCAAACGTATTCCTTTAATTACCCTCTCTGCGCAAAACAACGAATTTGAGGACAATTATGCTTGTGGTCACGAACTCGGTCACCACTACTGCCATCACGGGAATAATACTGAATGGCTTTCTCGAAATAACTTGAAGTTTAATACCATAGGTTCTGAATACGAAGCGAATCTATTCATGGTAAATATAATGCTTGAAGGAGTTGATGTATCTGAATTTGAAACCAAAGAGCAATTATTCAAAGCTTGCGGTATTCCACTGTGGGCAGAGAGATACGTAAAGTTATAACACCACGTCCAATATACTGATCGACGTTAAAAGCTGACTGGGAGGAAATTTTATTATGCCACACTGGTTATGGATACTTTGTTTTTGGTTAGCAATTGTTCTCATTGTTATGTTCCTTGCATTGCCTTTTACTGTAGAAGGAAGAGAAAGAATAAAATACAACAAAACTAAGTATGCATTTGCTCTATTGGTATGGTTTGGTATAGCTTGCTATATTTATCAAGATCAATTTCATCACACGAATTCAGAACCGCAAACTGAGCAAGTCACTAATTCAATAGGAAGCAAAATTGATAAGTCCGAAGCAAAGGAAGAAGCTGATGGTGCTTATTACGTAGATAAAGATGACGATAACCTTAGATACTTTATCAATAACGATAACAAGATTACTGCCATTAAATACGTTTATGGTGCTAACCCCAATAATGTTACAGATGTTATGAATAAGCTGTCTACTGATATATTCCAAGACTCTGATTTGAAATATACAAAGGACAAAACCGATAGCAATGACTTCTTGCCAGAAGGAAACTCGTTCAACGTTTACTCACCTAAGAGCAAGAAATGGTATCACGTTTCTATGCAACGAGTTTCTAATGATAAAGATGCTAAAGTATCATCATTTAGTGTATGGTCTGGCAAAGACGATAACGTTGACGATTATTAATTACGAATTAAATTAGAATATTTTGGAGATGAAATAATTGAAAAAAATAGGTTTAATTTGTGCTGTTGCACTAGTGGGGATGAGCTTAGCAGCATGTAGCAACCAGTCATATAACTTAAAAAGGCTTAGAGCCGAACATGCTCGTCTTCTTAAACAGTCAAAAACACACAAAAACCATCGCAAAACACATAAATATAAAAAGCAAACTGCTAGTTTAAAAAAGGAAAATAATTCTAAGAGTGCCAAAGGTTCTAACAAGGGTAACACTGATAATAATCGCAACCCTTCTAATCAAAATAAAAAAACTAGCCAAAACGGCAATCAAACGGCTTCAAATAATAGTCAACAACAAAATTACTCTGGTTCACATTTAGATGCTGCACAACAAGCAAATGTTAATAAAGGTCTTTATCCAGACGGAACAAGAAAGCCTGATTCATTTTCTAACAGTGCTGACTATCAACGATACAATGCTTGGTATCAAGGTTATAATTACGATCCCTCAACTGGTAGCCTAACCAGAATGAACGATCAACAATTAAACGATATGAGACAACAAATGAACGCCAACGGTGGTCAGAATTTCCAATAGGAGCTAATAAAACATGAAAAAAGGATTAATAAGTACGCTTGCTGTTGTTGCCTGCCTAGGTCTTGCTGGATGCGGAATAACCAACAGCAAGCAATCTAAAGAAAACAGTGAGGCTTCTAGCTTAAAGAAAGATAATGCTAGACTAAAATCAAGCATCAATAAGAGAAAACAAAAAGAAAAGGAACAGAGCTCTTCAAGTAATTCTGCCTCTCAAAAAAACACTAATAACCAACAAAAGAATCAATCTCAACAGCAAAATAGCCAGTCAAATACAAGTCATGCTTCACAACAAGCAAATGGTATTAATAACGCACAAGACGCGTTAAATGCTGCTAAAGCAAAATATGGTGACGGTAACGGTAACTATCATTGGACGATTATGTATGACGCTGGCACTGGTCAACCTATCAGAAATGCTGATGGCTCATACTTTGTAAAAGCAATTGACCCTACACAAGGAACTATGACAGGAACAGCTCAAAGCGTCAATGTTTATCCTGATGGTTCTATGACTAATAACTAAAACATCCCACCCGAAGGGGTGGGACGAAAGGATGTGTATAGATATGAACCAAGGGCCAAATTATGATTGGATGACTATTTGGTCGTCATTACCTCAACAAGCTCAACAAAATTTAATAAATCCTCCGACCAAAGCCATCGGTGATGGATTGGGTGGAATTTTTACGTGGGTGTTCCATAAGCCTATTGAATATTTAGCTGTTGAACAAGCAAAAGTCGAAAGCTTAAAACACATGACTGCTGAAAAGCTTTCTAAAATTTCAAAAGATAAAATGAGCCTAGATAAACGAGGCTTAATGATCAAAGAGTTAGAAGATTCTAAATACTCATTGGATAGCGATTTGATGAGAGAATATTTTTCAACGTTAATTGCTAAGACAGCAAACACGGATACTTCAAATAATATTTTACCTTATTTTTCAACTTTACTTAGTAATCTATCACCTAAAGAAGCAAAATTTCTTCTTCTTTTCAAAGGAAAGAATAGCTTAATTGGAGATTATATCAAAGACAGCATTGCCTTAGCTAACATAAAATTCTACGATTCGACTATGAGCAATCATACCACTTTTAGTGTCGATAACATTTTATTGAAATATGATGATCAAAATAAAATTAAATCCTTCTCACAAGAAATTGATATTTTAAATTCCTTGGGTGTAGTGCAAAGAAACATTGGGAGCTTCCATGAAGAACTAAGGAACGACCTAGAAGAAATAAAAAGGCTATCAAATCTCCCAAAACTTAAGAAGGGATTAGATAGAAGATTTGATGTCAACATCGATCACCCTGGAGAAACCCCTATTTTCATTAGTAAACATCCATATAACAAAGTCGTTTTTGAATATGGTGAATTAAGATTAACTAATCTTGGGAATTCATTTGTTAGCACTATTCTGCTTTAATTTTTTGTAAATGCCTAGCTTTTGATCAAAACGATTTTCAGTTTGTGCTAAGAAACGAGTAAAGAAATTACTCATGATGTGCATAGCAAATATAGTTGTTAGTGAGCTAAGCGCAACACTGATAAGAACCGAAATAATAATAGTTTTTAACATGTTTTCACACCTCGAACATTAGTTTTCTTGATTATAACAAGAATTGTCGTTTTAAAAAAGCCCTGCTAGTGCTGGCACACTAACGAGACAGAGAAAAATGAATATGACTTCACCTAACTAAAAAAGCCCACCCGAAGCGGTGGGACGAAAGGATGTGTAAAGATATGAATAACAACCCCAATTCAAAAGGGAAAATACCCGAAAGAACTCGGGTTATTAAAGGCATCAAAAGATCGTTTCAAGCTAAGACGACAAAACATAAACTGCCATCAACGGATAAAATAAATCAACCACCAAAAAAGTAATTACTTTTCTTGGATGATCAAAGCAATAAACTGCTGCTTAAAATCCACAAACTGTCTAGTGCTATATTTTTGGCAAAACTCATTGTCCTGGACTTTTTTCATCATTTCATTATACGTATCCTGTAATTCTGGGTTTTGATAATTAAACGGTTGTAGCGAAGCCGAATAGTTTGAACTGTCGTCATTGGAAGATTTATCAACATAGCCGAATCCAAGGGGCTGATGGTCAAATGAATAGAAGTAAGCCATGATAGGCTCATTGTTATCACTCATGATATGATGCCAAACAGTCCCTGAATCAATTCCAGGTTTATTAGATACGTGTAGGACTGAATTATATAAAAAATATACAAGTTTCTTTAACAACGGAGAGATTATAATTGCTACTAAGAAAGAAACTACTATGGTTAATATCATAGTTGCAACTAAAAGCCAATCACCTTTTAAATACTTGCCTACACAGTTAAGAATTATCAAATAGATTGCAAAATCAACAATAGACCACATTGCAGAATAGGCAATAGCAGTAGTCTTATCTTCTTTATGAATATCAACTGTGCCTAATTGAGTTGCAACTATAAGGTTAATATAGCCCATGCCACCAACAGTCAATAAGGTGGCGATTATTTTATTAATCATTATCTCAATCTCACCTCGAACATTAGTTTTCTTAATTATAACAAGGATTATCGTTTTAAAAAAGCCCTGCTAGTGCGGCAACACTAACAGGACCAGGGTTGAATTATATGGATAACACATTCAACCCTTCTATTTTAACATATAGGAGGAATTATTATGGCTTCATATAGCAAGAAAAATGGTAAATGGCAAGTGCGAATCTCCTGGATGGATAGCTCAGGAGTAAGACATCGTAAAACAAAAAATTCCTTTTCAACTAAAGCTGAGGCTAGAAAATGGGCAGTCGATGCATCTGCAAATGTTACTAAAGGCATTAAGGTAGACGAAAGTATTACATTCTTTGACTACTACAAGGACTGGTTTAAAAAATATAAAGAGCCAAAGTTGACTCCAGGACCTAGTACAGCCTGGTATGCAAACGTTCAGGATCGAATTGAAACAAATTTTAAGAATGAAAAATTGAATAAAATTAATCGTTCCCAATACCAAGGTTTTATTAATAAATATTCAAAGGATCATTCTCCAGCGAGCGTTCGCAAAACTAACAATATTATTCGTCAATGTGTAAGGTCAGCAATTCTTGATGGAATTATAATTCGTGATTTTACACAAAATATAACCCTTACTGGTAATAAAGATAAAGAATTACATGTTGACTACCTTAACATGAAAGAAATTAAGAAACTTCTACATGAAGCTAAGAAAACATCGGGTCATCAATTATATACATCACGTTATATGATTGTTACAGCAATTTACACAGGCATGCGACTCGGCGAAATTCAAGCCCTTACTTGGAAAGACGTTGATTTCTTGCATAAGACTATCGACATTAATAAATCTTGGGACTCTAGAAGAAAGTGCTTCAAGCAAACAAAAACAAAAAGTTCAAATCGTAAAATAAAAATAAACGATGATTTAGCAAACGTTCTTATGGAACTAAGACAAAGAAGTAAAAGCTCAAAAATGGTATTTTTGAATTTCTTAGGAACAGTACCCACTACAGACGCTGTTAACAATTGTTTACATAGTATGATGAAAAAATTGAATATCAATAGACATAACTTTCACTTTCACAGTTTACGACATAGCCAGGTTGCTATTCTTTTAGCGAATGGGGTAGACATATATGCTATAAGTAAACGATTAGGGCATAGTAACATTTCTACCACCACCAAGATATATGCCTACTTAATTGATGAATATAAGAAGAAAAACGATAAGAAAATTGTTGAAGCTCTGGAAAAATTAAACGTTTCTTGAGTAATAAAATTAGTGCCCATAGCAGTGCCCATTCTTTAAAATTTATCGTTATTTATCACAGTTTTTAAAAATAGTAAAAAGGCTAGAAATCCTATTATATTAATAGTTCTAGCCTTTTTGCTATTCTTAAAGATTATTAAAATTCGCTTTTACGGGGCAAAAGACCCTGTATGTGACACCGCATAAGCTCGATGATTAGAGGACATTTCCGTTATTTTTTCTACTATTAGTAAAACCCGACACCTCAAATGAAGTGCCGGGTATTTTGTACACATATATTACGTTGCTGTGTAATCAGTATAACCATATTATTATCACAGCTTAGCACTGATACCTTTATTGCAAGAACACACAAGCAAATAAGCGAGTTAATTCTTATTATATGGCTTCCCTGAGGACTGGTATAAATTTTCAACATTACCACAATGATTACCCATATATAAAAGGATGAGGCCGGAAAAACATTTTGTTTTTTCCCGGCCTCATCCTTTTATATTATTAATTTTCTAATCCATAAACTGAATTTCTGCTCCAATTACTTTATCTGGACCAGGAGTTTCCTTGGTCTTCATGTAAAGAGATTCAAACGGGAAAGATGCCCGATAAATTGCGGTTCCTCGTGGTTGTGGAATTTCCACACTAGCAAGATTAAAGTTTTCATCACTAACAACTTGACCCAATAATGCTGGTAAGTTAATTCCGAGTGACTTTGAAAGAAAAGCAACTTCTGGAAGACTAACTGATTGGACAGTGAGTGCCTTATATTCCATCCCCTGTTTTTCAAAGACTACTTGGTAAAATCCTGGATTAACTTGTTGCTCAATAACATCCTGGGCCTTATTTTGCAACTGCGTTAATTCATCATTTGATATTTCAGCTGGCAACCGTAAATTAACCATTTCGTAATCAAGGTTAATAGCAGACTGCAAAGCAGCTGTTGAAGTGAGGAACTTAGCAGTGTTACCGTCCCAAAGATAGTCAAGAGTTAATAACTGGTTTGACTTTGGCTTAAGGTTACCTAACCGATCATCGGGTAAAGTAATAACTTTACTTTGCAAATCATACTTCTTCAGTGTCTCTAACAAGTTTGTATAACTAGCAGGAATAAAAACTAACTGTGGTTGGTCAATTTCCACGACCGAGAGCACGTTTTCTGCCGAAGCAGGTTCAATATACCGCTTATCAGCAATTAGAGTATTGAGGGTGACCGAACTTGGATTACAATTCATGATAATCGTGTGATAATTTTGCCGGTGAAGTTGCATCATCATGGACGCAACGAAGAAATCTCCAGCATTACTCAAGCCAAGTCGTAAGCCTCCAGTCCCAATAAATAAAGCACTCGGCTGTGGCAGGGTCAAGGCTTCATTTTCATCCTCATATGCTGAATAGAAGGTCTGAGTATGTTGATCAAACTCGCCAGCAGATGGCTCAACTTCCTTATACTTTACGGTAAGGTTATGATCCTGCATCATTTGGTAAACCTGTTTGGGGGTTGTTTCCCAGAGTTTCGCGATTAATTGGTTACTGAGGCCGTTATGCTTGGCATTAACCAGTACCGGTTCTTTTCCAGGATGCTCAATTAATTCTCCAATCAATTCCTTCATCTTTGAAAGTTGATCAAAGTAAAATGGGTCAATCTTGGTCATTTCGACTAACTCGTAGGCAGTGTATCCCCGACGCATTGCTTCTAGAAGGGAAAATAGCCGGCCGGCATGTGGATGAACTAAACGATCAATTAACTCGTCTTCGGAAAGTTTTGCCTGTGTTTTAAGATGGAAATCTGTCGGTTCATGGTAACGGGATTCGATCGCCTTAAATAGGGCTTCTGCTGGGTTCCTCCCAATCCCAAAGACCGTCCCTACGGATTTCTTTTCTGTTCCTAATAATTGTTTTTGTGATTGTTCAGGACTAAATCCCCAAACTGGTACCCGGGCGGCAATATGATCCATTACGGGTTCGACTAATGCAGCATGTTTAGCAAAACCAGGACCAAGATCAATTTCTCGCAAGGTCCTACCTAAATAAAGCTGCGCACTAACCATTGCTATCGGGTAACCTGTCGACTGGGCTACAAAGGAAACCATCCGGTCAAAGTACGGGCTACTCTTAATGACATAGAAGTAATCACTAACAGGGTCTAAAGCAAACTGAATATGGTTAATCCCAACAATCCGGAGTTTCCGGGTAATTGCAAATGCAACATCCCGCATATCTTGAATTTGCCGATCGAGAAGTGTCTGAGCCGGATTAAAGGCAATTGAATCCCCCGCATGGATTCCAATTGGATCCATGTCTTCAACCATTCCCAGCATCATCATGGTTCCTGACTTATCTCGCTGAACAACCACTTCAATTTCCTTATAGCCAGCCAGACTTTGTTGAACATAGACTTGCCCTGCCCGTGATTGACTCAGGCACTTACTAACAGCAGTTGCAAGTTCACTTTGGTCATGGACAATCTGACGAGTACTCGTAATCTTTGGTAAAACAGAGCGAATAATGACAGGGTAACCAAGTTTATTGGCTTCTTCTAGCGCATCTGGATAATTATTTACAGTTGAAATCTTTTTCATTGGTGCATCCATTCGACGCAAAGTTCGCTCAAGAAGAATTGGGTTATTAACTTGACGAACAGTCGCTTCTGGAATACCAAGAAGTTTAATTTCCTTTTCCCGCAGGATCCCCTTCTCCATTAATTCCTGAGTAAGGAGAAAAGCCTGACGGTTACCCAATGTCGGCAAGATTGCTTGAGGATGATACTGATCAATTAACGCGATTAGGTGATCAACCGTCAGCGGACCAATTGAAGAATAATCAATCACGGAAGAATCATTCAAACTATAAGAAAAAGGATTATTATCTGCCAAAATGGTAGTAACTCCTGCACGGTGGAGGTAGGTTGCAACCTGGTAAGTTGCTGAATCAACTTCATCCCCATGCTGGATGTTATTAGGGCCGGCACCGATAATTAAAATTGATTGTTGCTTTCTCACTATCGCCGTTCCTCCTTCCGCTTCATAGTATCGATAAATTCATCAAACAGGCCGTCTGTTTCATCAGGACCAGGTGCCCCATCTGGGAAAAATTGGACGGAAAATGCTGGGTATTGACGATGACGCAATCCCTGGACACTACTATCAATCATGTCAGTGTAAGTAACGAATAACTTTGAACGATCAACTGTACTCCAGGCAACTGTGTACCCTTCTGACTGATTAGCATAAACAATGTGATCGGTAATAATTTCTTTAATTGGGTGGTTCATCCCATGATGCTCTACGCCTAGGGGAATCACCTGTGCACCGTTAGCTAGGGCAAACAGTTCGTGACCTAGGCCGATTCCAAACAGCGGAACTTGCTCCTGGACTTTGCGGATCATTTCAAGGACTGATGACTTTACATAGTGGGGATCCCCCGGGCCGCTCGAAAGGACTACTCCATCAGGATCAAGGCGCAAAATTTCATCAGCTGATGCGTTATACGGCAATACAGTTACATTGCATTTTCGCCGACTTAGTTCCCGTAAGATCCCGTTTTTTAACCCAAAGTCAACTACAACGACACTCATCCCCACACCAGGATTGGGATATGGCTTAGGAGTAGAAACCTGTGCTACCTGCTGGTTAGTTAAAACGGTAGCGTGAAGCTGATCAAATGCGTGATCATCGGGAACCGGAACAATACTTCCCTTAAGTGGTTTGCCCGCATCACGAAGTTTATGGGTAATTGCCCTAGTATCGATATTAGTAATTCCTGGAATATTCATTTGTTTCAAATATTGATCAAGGGTTAGTCGTCGAATATTATCTGTCGCAACATTCGATAGTGAACGAACAATTACACCCTTAATCGTAGGAACAATTGATTCATAAATATTTCGTTGAATCCCATAACCACCAATATTGGGCTGAGTAAAAGTTACAATTTGATTATCATAAATCTGGTTAGTAATAATTTCCTGGTAACCCGTCATGCTTGTATTAAAAACTACTTCACCAAAGGTTATCGCTGGTGAGCCAAAGCCATCTCCAGCAAAGGTGGTTCCATCTTCAAAAATTAGGTAGCGTGCTGCCACAGCGCTCACTCCTTTTCACCGCATCTATTTCCCTCACTATTATATAAATGATCGGAAGCGTTTCAAAGCGATATTAATTAAAAAAGCTTAGTAATTTTATTTAAAGTAACTTACTAAGCTTTTTTAATTAATATTATGATGGCCGATCAGTTTTTTCTAAGTGATCAATCATTTTTTGAAAATAATCTGGAAGTTCTGAAGTAAAAGTCATTTGTTCTCCAGTCCGGGGATGCTTAAAGCCAAGAAGACGTGCATGCAGGTACTGACCATTACCTGGAAGGGTCTTTCGTGGCCCATATAACGGATCGCCTGCCAAGGGATGTCCGATGTATTTCATATGAACCCGGATCTGGTGGGTTCGACCGGTTTCTAATTGGCAACTAACAAGCGTGTAGTGTGCAAACCGTTCCAAAACCTTAAAGTGAGTTACAGCATGGCGGCCGTCTTCAACAACTGCCTGTCTTTTGCGGTCTTTCTTTGACCGTCCTAAAGGAGCATCAATTGTCCCCCGATCTTCCTTGATCACACCATGGACAAGAGCTACATACTCCCGCTGGTTTGTCTTGGCCTTTAACTGGGCCGCAAGTGAGCGGTGAGCTCGATCGTTTTTAGCAACCATTAAAAGTCCCGATGTATCCTTATCAATCCGGTGAACAATTCCGGGACGAAACTCACCATTAATTGTTGATAATGGTGAATGGTAAAGCAAGGCATTAACTAAGGTGTGGTTGGGATGACCAGGCGCCGGGTGAACGACCATCCCCTGGGGCTTATTCACAACGATCACATCATCATCCTCATAAACGATGTCTAAGGGGATATCCTCTGGCTCAAGATCGATCTTTTGTGGTTTTTCAGGCTGAACAATCACTTCATCACCAACAGCTAATTTGTACTTTGGCTTGACTGTAGCGCCGTTAACCGTAACATTACCATCCTCAATCCACTTTTGTAATTGGGAACGGGAAATGTCAGTCAAGTGATGAGCTAACTCCTTATCGATCCGTCCAGTCATCGATGAATCAATCGTTAAATTTAATTTGTCTGTCACTTTTCTTCATCCTCACGCAGTACAATAATAATTAGCAAAATTACACCAATAGTTAAACACATATCAGCCACGTTAAATACTGGAAAATTAACTGGTAAGAACTCAAACATATCAACCACATATCCCTGAAGTAGACGGTCGATGAAGTTACCAATTGCTCCAGCAAGAATTAGGCTTAAGCATAGTAAGATTTCGTGGCGGTTACGGAAACTCCAGAAACAATAACCAACTCCCCCAATAACGACAATGGTAACAATGCCAAAGAAAAGTTGCTGACCCTGAAACATACTCCAAGCAGCGCCATAATTGTGGAGGTTCGTTAAGTCCATTATTCTGGGAATAAAATGCTTGCTATGGGCTAACGCAATATTAGTGGTAACCCAAATCTTCAACCACTGATCTAGGCAAATCAGTACTAGTACCAATAGAAGGTAGCCAAACATAAACACGCCTACCCCTCCTTTAAGCGATCTAGTGCCAATTTGAGCCGCCGAATTGCCTTTGAAGAGAATGCAAAATTAAAAACTTCCCCATTGACGGTAAATGAAACCGTATGCTTTGTAAACCGGGGCTGACGAATATCAACTAATGGAATCACCAGGTAGTCTTTTTGCAAGATCCGACTAAAAACCATTTTGCTAGGAGTGATTACAACGGTTCGCCGAAAAATTCCTAAAAGCGTTACAATAATAAATAACAAAAAGAAAAGCGCCGTTAACCATTGGAAATGGGTAATCTCAAGCCAGATAACTAGCCCAGCGATAAAAATTAAAAAAGTCCAACACCAGCTAATAATGGTAGTAGTTAAATTGGGTTGGTAAAAGTAACGAGTTTCTTCTTCCATAACATTATTCCTTTCAAAATGAGGTGAATCATTCGATGATTAAAATCTATACTGATGCTGCTACTAAGGGGAATCCTGGGCCAACTGGACTTGGGATCCTGATTGTTGATCAGCACCACCAGCAACAATTGTCGCAAACACTTGAAGCTGCCACTAATCATGAAGGCGAGTTTGCGGCCGCAATCGCTGGTTTTCAATACTTAGTTAAACACTATAACCATAACGAAACAGTTTTATTCTATACCGATAGTCGATTGTTGAGCGACGCGATTGGTAAAAATTATACAAAACATTATCAATCACAATTAACAACGCTTAATCAATTGCT
This sequence comes from Limosilactobacillus agrestimuris, assembly GCF_943193105.1. Classification (NCBI taxonomy): domain Bacteria; kingdom Bacillati; phylum Bacillota; class Bacilli; order Lactobacillales; family Lactobacillaceae; genus Limosilactobacillus; species Limosilactobacillus agrestimuris. The sequence goes on along the minus strand of NZ_CALPCW010000011.1, from coordinate 4,630 downwards.
CAGTCAGTTTTCAACTGTCGTTACACAATGGGTCAGTGAACGAGATAATCATGGTGCCCACAACCTAGCTAACCAAGCTTTACAAAAGCTTGAGTGAATCGCCCACTATTATAGCAAATTTTAAGTTAAGGTGCTGTTCAATTCAGCTAAAAGCAAAGTTAGGTTATAATATCAAAGTATATGCTAAAACAATTTAGTAAAGGATCGGTGAATTTATGTCAACAATAAAGCGTCTTTACGAAAAGTTTCAACCTTCTCATTACGATATCTTCCTTGATATCAACCGGGAAAAGAAGACCATTACTGGTAAGACAACCATCACAGGAAACGCCAGCGAACAGCAAATTAGTGTTAATCAAAAGTTCTTAAATGTTTCATCTGTTAAAGTTGCGGGAAAGGATGTCCCATTCACTGTTAATAATGATGAAGAAACGATTAACATCACGGTACCAGAAACCGGTGAAAACACATTAACAATTAACTACTCCGCCCCACTTACTGATACCATGATGGGAATTTACCCGTCATACTACAAGGTAAATGGCGAAAAGAAACAAATCATCGGTACCCAATTTGAAACTACCTTTGCTCGCCAAGCCTTTCCGTCCGTTGATGAACCTGAAGCAAAAGCTACCTTTAGCCTTGCCATTAAGTTCGATGAACATCCAGGAGAAACGATTATCGCTAATATGCCAGAAGATCACGTTTCAGCTGGAGTACACTACTTCCAACCAACAGTTCGGATGTCAACTTACTTAGTTGCCTTTGCCCTTGGCGATCTTCAATCCAAGAAAATAACTACTGAAAGTGGGGTTGAAGTTGGTGTCTTTGCTACTAAGGCCCATCAGCCAAAAGAATTAGATTTTGCCCTTGAGATTGCAAAGCGGGCAATTGAATTCTACGAAAAGTTCTATCAAACTTCTTACCCGCTCCCCCACTCATGGCAACTAGCACTCCCTGACTTTTCTGCCGGAGCAATGGAAAACTGGGGCTTAGTAACCTACCGTGAAGCATACCTCCTGCTTGATCCAGATAATACTTCACTAGACATGAAGCGTCTGGTTGCTACCGTAATCACCCACGAATTAGCTCACCAATGGTTTGGCGATCTAGTCACAATGAAGTGGTGGGACGATCTTTGGCTTAACGAAAGTTTTGCTAACATGATGGAATATGTTGCGGTGGACGCAATCCATCCTGAATGGAAGATCTGGGAACTATTCCAAACCTCTGAAGCACCAATGGCTCTCCAGCGTGACGCTACTGACGGTGTTCAATCAGTTCATGTTCAGGTTAATAACCCTGCTGAGATTGATGCTTTATTTGATGGTGCGATTGTCTATGCTAAGGGTGCCAGAATGTTAGTAATGGTCCGGTCACTAATCGGTGATGATGCTTTACGTAAGGGACTAAAGAACTACTTTGAAGCTCATCAATACCATAACGCAACTGGTGCTGATCTCTGGGATGCCCTTGGTAAAGCTTCCCACCTTGATATCGGTGCCATTATGGAATCGTGGCTTGAGCAACCGGGTTACCCAGTTGTTGAAGCAAAATTAGTTGACGGCCAGCTCCAATTAAGCCAACAGCAGTTCTTTATTGGTGATGGTCATGGTACTGGTCGGTTATGGCAAATTCCGTTAAACACCAACTATAAGGCAGTCCCACAAATCATGAAAGAAAAATCCCTTAACCTTGGTGACTATCAAGAATTACGCCAGCAAGAAGGAAAGCCATTCAGGCTCAATGTTGGCAACAATTCACACTTTATTGTTAAGTACGACCAAACTTTGATGAATGACATTCTTGATCATCTCGATGAGTTAACCGCGATTGATCAACGACAACTACTTCAAGATTTCCGGCTCTTAGCCGATGGTCAACAATTATCCTACGCGGACATCATTCCGCTCCTGCCGCGCTTTGCTGATAGTCATTCCGAAATCGTTAATACCGCGCTTTATGCAATTGTGAATAAGTTAAAGCAATTCGTAACTCCCGGTAGCGCAGAGGAAAGTGCCCTAAAGAAATTTGTGAACCAATTAAGTGCCAAGCAGGTTAGTCGACTTGGCTGGAAGCCACAAAGCAATGAATCAAATGATGATCAATTAACTCGGCCAATCGTCTTAGGAGCTGCACTCTATGCAGAAAATCCAGAAGTAATTAAGGCTGCTCATGAAATCTTCACTAACAACTATCAGCGGTTAGAAAAGCTCCCTGCTGATATTCGACCATTAGTATTGCGGAATGAAGTTAAGCATTACGGAAGCAAGGAACTCTTCAACGAATTGCTTGAAGATTACCGGGAGACAACCGATGCTAGTTATAAAGGTGACTTAAACGGTGCAATTACTAGCACTCCAGATAATTCATTAATCACCGAACTAATTAATGAATTTGAAAACGCTGATACAATTAAGCCCCAAGACCTTCGTGGCTGGTACCGCAACGTTCTTGCAAACAATGCCGGTCAACAAGCAGCTTGGGATTGGATCAGCAATGATTGGGATTGGCTTGAGAAGACTGTCGGTGGTGATATGGAATTTGCAACCTACATTACTGTAACCGCGAATGTATTCCATACTTCAGCCCGTCTAGCAGAATTCAAGCAGTTCTTTGAACCAAAGATTGATACCCCAGGATTAACCCGTGAAATCAATATGGACATTAATGTGATCGAAAGTAAGGTTAACCTGATTCAAGCCGAAAAGGATGCCGTTGTTAAGGCTCTTCAATCGGTCACTCGTTAATAAACTAAGATCATTTAAAAAAGAAAGGGACTGTGACATAAGTCCCTAATAATAAGCGGAGTTAGATGAAATCTTCGGATTTCATTTAACTCCGTTTTCCTTTAAAATATGTATTAGTAAAAGAAAAAGACACCGACCAACCCGTCGATGTCTGACGTGTACCCATAAAGTTGGAAGTTGAATATTTCAACTGAAAAACTGAATAATAATTTCTTAGGCAACTAAGCTTTGCTCATACTGGAGTGGAGTTTGGTTGCCTAATTTTGTTTGGATGCGTCTTTCATTGTAGAAGTGGATCCACTTTTCGATGGCCTGGATTAATTCTAATTGGTTACGATAACTTGTGTCAGGGGCAATTTCCGCTTTTAACTTACTAAAAACTGTTTCACAGGCTGCATTATCAAGGCAAGTAGCTCGGTGTGACATGCTTTGTCGGATGTGACCTTTCCGTAATAAACGGCGCCAAGCCTTGTGTTGATACTGCCAACCCTGATCGGTATGAAGGGTTAATTGATAACCAGTATGTGGTAGCTGCATAAGCAGCTGTTTTAATGGAGCCAGTGAGAAATGGAGATTGGGATGCAGGCCAAGGGACCAAGTTAAAATCTGGTTGGTTGCCAAATCTTTAATGATTTCTAGATACACGGGTTCCTGATTCTGAGCCTTAAATTCCGTGACATCACAGACTATTTTTTGATACTTACGATCGCTCATAAAACGACGACGAAGTTTATTTTTGGCCTTTTTACCATTCGGGCCTTTAGAAGAATCATACTTGCGAACTCGGCGATTATACTTCGTACACTTCAGTCCCATTTCATGCATCAAGCGCTGAACGCGCTTATGGTTGGGCATTTGCTTGCCAATCAAGCGGTAATACTCGCGGACTTGAGCACTCGGCCGACGAACCCCATATTCAGCTTCAAAGTGCTCGAAGAACCCTTTGATGACCTCTTTCAGTTCTTCTTCATCCTCATCCGGATGTTGGAAGCGGTTTTGCCAGTATTGGTAAGTTAACATTGAAATGAGGAGCGCCTCAATCAGGTCCTTTAATAGGTACTTCGCCTTGAGCTCATAGATTACTTGCGCGATTTCTTTGTTGGATGCTTTCTCAAGGCTTGTAATTTTTTTGAGGCGTCGAGTTGTATCTTTAATAATAAGTTTTCTCTTTGTAGAGTTTGATTCTGCTTTTGGAGTTGATGCAGTTTGTTGGATTGATGTTCGTCGTGACGATTGACCATTTTTCGCTTTTCTTCCTGAGCGCAATCGCAGTAAGGCTTGTGGTCCTTGCTTATTGTAAAGACATTCCCATTGATATACGGAACCAGGAGAACGATAAGCAAAGTGAATGCATGTCTCGGCAATTAACGCCAGATTAGTTTGTTTCCACTTTACCAAATTCACTCGAAAATCCCCAGTTACAACTGGCGGATGAAGTAGTACTTCCTTACCAAATCGTGCATAAATTCCCACTAAAATTTGAAAATCAAATCTGGCAATCCCGTATTTCTTAGCTACAGACATTAAACTATCTATGCCTTTCGCGTACTCTTGAATCGCCTTAATCTTAGTATTGATACTGATTTTTGTTATAAAAATACCCCCAGAGTTGATTTCCAACTCTAGGGTACACGTCAGTCTTCAAAATACGGGTATACACTTTTTGGTATTGATGAAAAATCAATGCTAGTTTTTTGTGACGAATTTACAATTGAAATGTAACACAAAGTAAAAAAAATAAACCCATACCGGGTAGAATATGTTTAACGACCAAATCAAACAATTCGAGGTACCCGGTATCAACTATAAACATCTTACTATAAAAGAACGTGAAATGCTTATGTTTTTACGAGCTAAGGGTTTATCTATCCGGGCTGTTG
>NZ_CALPCW010000010.1:0-78652 GCF_943193105.1 Limosilactobacillus agrestimuris | reverse complement strand
TACACATTTGATTCGTCGAAACTTTGTTCAGTTTTCAAAGGTCTACCTTGTTTAGCTAAGGAGCTAAACAACATTTACTATTATATCACATGCTTGTTTCAATGTCAATAACTAATTTCAAATTAATTTATTTAGCTAAATCTGAAACATTGACCTCAGCAAGCAGCTTTTATAATATATCATGTTGCCTTAATTAAGTCAACAACTTCTTTCAAATTAATTTTGAAAGAAGTTCATTGCCTCGCTGACAACGTTAACTACTATACCTTGTTCTCAATACCCTGTCAACATATTTTCAAAAAAAGATCTCGTAATTTTTTCTTTCTTATTCTTAAACTTTATAAAAGCCTCTAAATAGCCCTTCACAAAGCTTGCAACGGTTGATAAACTTACTAAGTATTGTGATAAAAAAGGAGTTAGTCAATGATCTCAACACTAATTGATTTCGTTTTACATATTGATGCTCACCTTATTCAAATTGTAAATAATTTTGGTGATTCAACATATCTTATTCTTTTTGCGATTATCTTCATCGAAACCGGTGCGGTAATCCTTCCATTTCTGCCTGGTGATTCATTGTTATTTGCTGCAAGTGCATTAGCAGCAAATCCACAATATCATCTCAGTATTTGGATATTCGTCTTTGTCTTCTTAGCAGCATGTATCCTTGGTGATTCATTAAACTTCTATATCGGACACCGAATTGGTAAAAGTTTATCTAATCATTCGTTATTTGGAAAATTAATCGATAAAGATAGTCTCGAAAAAGCTGAACACTTTTTTGAAAAGCATGGTGCACCAGCCATTATTCTTGCCCGTTACATGCCAATAATTAGAACCTTTGCCCCATTTGCTGCTGCGGGGTCTGGTTTCCCCTATAGGAAATTTATCCGTTATAGTGTTATCGGTTGCGTTTCTTGGGTTGCTCTCTGTTGCGCAGCCGGCTATTTCTTCGGTAACCTTCCATTCGTTCAGGAACATTTTTCTATAATTATCATCGCTATTATCGTTGTTACATTGATTCCAGCCGTTGTTAGCTACTTAAAAGCGAAATTTACCACGAAGTAATTTTCGTTTGTTATACATTCTTAAACTAATAAGAACTAAAACACTAATTACAAACCAAATAAGAAATAGTTTTAAAAAGAAACTTGGCGGTATTGCATTAATGATTGGGTCAGTAGATGGATTAAAAATCCAATTACTATCACTAAACATTAAACGGTGAAATACAATAAATGCTCTATCAAAATCAATTGATACCAGTCCCACCATTACTAACAACGTAAAACATAGATAATCAATAAGCGAAATCAACACCAACAGTTGATTTCGCTTTTTTTCGTACCTGTTATTTATAATAATCGTTCCCCAACTAGTAACGCATAACACCTCATTAGCAATTAACAGGTGACGAATCATTCTAAAATGTGCACTAGCATTGTTACTAATTGGTAAATAACGAAAGGTAAGATGATAGAACCCCGGAGCTTGAAGATATACCAATAACCGCTGGTAGTCAGTTATCATATTCTCCCAAGCTATCCCCTTTTCAAATGGATGGAGCAAAAAAATAGAAACATTAGTTGTAACTATTATTGCGATCGAAGTTGCCGCTAAAAAATACCCTAATATTAATAAGGTGCTTTTTATAGTCATCTTCATTATTCAATCTTCCATTCATCTAAACTATCAATCTGGTGAGTAGGTTGTATTTTTTCTTTACTAACTTCTTCTCTTGTCGATAGCCCTGAATATACTAATAGACTATCAATGCCGAAATTAATGGCTGCCTTAATGTCCGTATTGTAGTTATCACCAACCATTACAACTTGATCTTTAGTAAGACCACTTCTTTTCAAAGCCATCTCCATAATGATCTTTTCTGGTTTACCGATCATAATTGGTTTCTTTTGGGTAGCATATTCGACAAGTTTAACCAACGAACCAGCTCCAGGGACCATCCCTCGTTGATTAGGCAAATTACTATCAGAGTTGGTCCCAATAAAAGTTGCCCCAGCTCGAATAAGTAAAACGGCAGTTGCTAATTTGTCATAGGTTACTTTCGAATCTAATCCAACAACCACATAGTCCGGTGCTTCCGCAGTAATTTTGAATTGGCGATTTGTTAATGCATCCCGCAATCCACTTTCGCCAACCACATATACTCTGCGCTTTTCATCAGCAATCTGATCCAAATAATCAGCAGTTGCCAGTGCAGTTGTATAAACATTCTCACTTTTTACGTTAATCTCGTGATTAGTAACCAAATTATTAGTAACAAATTCTGGCGAACGTGTACTATTATTAGTCACAAACAATACTTTCTTTTTAGCATCTTGAAGACGTTTAATAAACCTTGCAGCTGCAGGTATCCGCTTCGTTCCTTTATACATCGTCCCATCAAGATCAATGAAGTAGCCTTGGTAATTACTTTTCATTCTGATTCCTCTTTACTCGTTGGTGGATAACAAATTTTTGCTGATGATTACCAACCTTAACCCGTTTTGCTAATTGGTGATGTCGTTTTCGTGGTTCCGGCTGATGGAGTCGCCGCCGTCGTTCCTTAATTACTGGTGAATGTCCCCTGCGACGACGCCGGTTACGACGTTTAGGTAACCGAACATCGCAATTTTGAACAATGAAATATGAACACCCAAAATTACAATCCTCGAATAGGTAGTCTTCAATTGTATCAACTCCCAGTTCTGGTTGAAACAAAGGATTGTCGGGATCATAAAATCCCTTTAATCGTAACTGATCATATCCCCAATCACCAACAATATAATCATACTTATTCAAAATATTACTAAAACGGGCAGCCAATTGCTCACCATCAAAGCCATCGCGATAGTTTTGTAGCAACTTGTATTGATGACCATTCAAAAGAAAATCATTCCCACTCTGTGCTTCGTAATGGTATAAATCAACCCGTTGCTCTTCGCGTTGATCGATGTATTCTTGAATTTTCGCTCGATTCAACCACTTCACCCCAGTTCTTATTCGTATCATTAGTTAACATCATACCATGATCCTAACCACGTTTTGCAAAATCGTCTGCTTTACCATTTACAATTTTCTCTATTTGAGAAAAACTTAGTGGTGTTCCAAATGGAATCTTTTCTGGTAACAAATAGTCAAATTCCGGCGAATCAATTCCCACATTAATATTTTCTTTTGCCGGGACTGCATAATGGTGAATGTGCCCATGAAGATTAATAATTTGTGGCGCAATTCCCAGCATCATAGGATAGTGTGTTAAATAATATTGACGATGATCATATTTTAATAACACGCCAACATCATGAAAAGAAAATTTTGGTTTCCCGTTAAAGGAATAATTATTCTTCGCTAAGTATTTAAACAATCCTCGATTATCATGGTTCCCTTTGATTAAAATTAAGTGACCATTTAATGAATTAAGGATTTCAAAAATTTTCTCATATGCTTTTGATTGAGGTTTAGCAAAATAAACAGCAATATCACCAAGATGATATACAGTATCGTTTTCACCAACTAGTTCATTCCAGTTTTGAATAATTTTCTGATCCATTTGCTCAACTGTCAGGAATGGTCGTGGTGCAAACTTATCAATTCCTAACAGGTGCTCATCCAAGAAGTGAGTATCAGCCGTGACAAATTGCATTCTTCTTCACCCCTTATCTTTAATTTGAATAAAAAGAAACCGGTAGCTAAGTGAGAATTTTTTCTCCTTAACTACCGATTTTATAATAAATTACTTACTTTGTTTCTTCAAGCGTTCAATATCACGAACAATCATCAATTCCTCATTAGTTGGAATTAATAATGTCTTAATCTTTGCATCTGGTGTAGAAAGATCACGTTCAACTCCATGGCAGTTGTTCTTTTCTTGATCAATCTTAATACCAAAGTAGGCTAATTTGTCTGTAACCATCTTCCGAATTGGAACACTGTTTTCACCAACACCTGCTGTGAAGATAATTGCATCTGCGCCACCCATTTCTGCAATGTAGGCACCAACGTAACGTACAATCCGGTTTACATAAATATCAAGAGTTAATTGTGCACGCTTGTCACCCTTATCAGCAGCCGCAAGAATATCACGCATATCTGGAGAAATACCAGAAATTCCCTTAATTCCAGATTCATGGTTTAAGATATCAATCATTTCTGAAGAAGTCTTACCAATCTTTTCTTGAATAAAGGCAACTAAGGATGGATCAACATCCCCTGAACGAGTTGCCATTGTGATTCCGGCTAATGGGGAGAATCCCATAGAAGTATCATAGGACTTTCCACCCTTAACAGCAGTAATGGAAGCACCAGCACCAATATGCATTGTGATCAACTTTAGATCCTTTAATGGCTTACCAAGCATTTCAGCGGCACGTGCAGCAACATAACGGTGACTAGTACCGTGAGCACCATACTTCCGTGCACCATACTTTTCATACCATTCATAAGGAACACTGTAGAGTGCGTTCTTCTTTGGCATGTCTACGTGGAAAGAAGTATCAAACACGGCAACAGCAAACGCATTTGGTAGGACCTTCCGAAATTCCTTAATTCCAACCAATTCAGCTGGATCATGTAATGGAGCATATTCAGCTAAACTATCAATCTTTGCAATTACATCATCGTTAATTACTGCAGAATCCTTAAAGTATTCACCACCAGCAACAACCCGGTGACCAACCGCGGTAATTTCATCGTAATTCTTAACGATATCAAGGTTAATTAATTGATCAAGCAAGTACTTAACAGCAGTCCCATGATCAGCAAAAGCACGTTCTTCTTCATGTTTTTGACCGTCACCATACTTAATATTTGCGTGACCCATTTTTTCGCCAATTCGTTCAATTGTTCCTTCAGCAACAACATTTTCACTTGGCATATCAAATAATTTAAATTTTAGTGTTGAACTTCCGGCATTAACTGCAATTGTCTTTGACATCTGATAACGTCCCCTTTATTTATTAATATTTATTGTAACCCAATCATTAATTTCCTGCATAAAGCTGGCAAACTTGTTTTTATCCTTGAAAGATGGAAACTCACCAAGGAGAACCTTTGTAGCTTGCTTGCTATCTCCTCCATGTCGCTGCAACAATAGAATTGACTTTTGTGCAGCCGGATTAGCAAATAGTTCAGCTGGTAAATTAACGAATCCTTGGAGGTAGGCAACAGAATGAATCCACTTAATAAATCCTTCTGTTTCCTTAGTTTGGAATAAACTACTTGGAACAAGGAAAACGCCAAATTTCCCTGGCTTTAAATAATTCATCGATTGTTCAATTAACAAGTGATGAACAAAAGAATGTCCCTCTTTAGCACGTGTTTGGTAGTCCTTAGTATTATTATCAAGCGGGTAATAACCAATTGGTAAATCACTAACTGCTAAATCACATTGTGGGATATCCAAAGCGCTGACGGAATCTTGATGGAACAAGTCAACATTAGCGTGCTGCAATGCAACATTCACGCTCGCCACACTCAACATTGAGTCATCATTATCGATTCCAAAGCCCTGAATATTTTCGTGTTCATCTTTATCAAGCTGATTAATTACGGTAGTTAATAAGTTAGCCGTACCAACCGCAGGATCAAAAATTGTCTCAATCTTGGTATTTTTAGTTACCTTTTCAATCAAGAACGCCATCAAAAGTCCAATTGTATCTGGTGTCATCTGGTGGTTTGCCTGAATTACATCTTTTCGAATAACCTTCAAAAAGCTCAATTGAATTAATTGACGAATCGCTTCTGCATTAACATTTTTAAGATCGAGTTGCTTATAGATCTTCGTTAGCTTTTCTTGAGTTTCTTTATCAGGAACCCCATCTTCTACGCGAACAGTATTATCATCAATAATATTCTCCGCATTTTCCAACATTGCATCTAAGTATGAACAATTTAATGCAGATTGTAAAAGCATCGTTCCCTGATCAAATAGCTCAAATAGCTTTTGAACTGATTGCTGTGACAGTGTAGGTCACCTCCATTACATTACAATCATCTTTAAGTTTAACGATTCTGTCTATTAAATTCAAGGTAACGCTTTACAACCGAACATTATTTAATTATTTAAAGGAATTTTCCTAGGTTTGTTCTTCAAATTGTGAACTTTTTCCCTTGAATTACCATTTGAATTATCGAGATTTTGCCTAATTTGACTTTGCAGTTTTGACATTAATTCACGATTAACCATTGATTGCTGTTTTTGGTACTGAAATTCAAAAACTATAGCCCCAGCCGAAAGGGTCAATAAGATTAAGCTAATTAACAGAGCGTATCCTGGACGAGTCTTTACTTGTTGTTTCCTCATAAAACTTAACCACCCCAATTAATTTTTGGCCGTTTTTTCGTTCTGCTTGAATTTTAACTCGTTCACCAGCTAATTCATTAAATTTTACTGTTCCAGGTTTAATATCACTAAAAAGCAGCATATAGCCACCTCGGTTAGCCCGACTTAAATAGAGTCGATCTGTTCCATAGAGCTCATAAGTTAATCCAGAAGAACGGCTAGTTAACTGTAATTTCTTGTTTGAAACTTTTTCAAGCATAAATTGATGATCTTGTGACTCCAGCTCTGTAAGGCAAATATACCAATCAAGGGGTCTTTCTAAAGACTTAGTAGTAGTTGATTTAATAACCCTGATTTGAATAGAAAGTAATAATGTAATAAGTGACATAATAATTAGTGCAATTAGGCACTCTACTAAAGTAAAAGCTCTTTTTATCATCTTGTTACCTCAAAAATTAACTGACGATATCGATAAACCTTTACGTCCCTACGAGAAGCAACCGCACTAAATTCATTTTGTCTAATAAATACTGGCCGGTTAGTCGCAACCAGTTCATCGGTTGCCTCCTTAGCAATTCGACTTGCCACTAAATCTACTTGTTGCCGTTTTTTCTGCTGGATTAAACATTCATGACTAACAAGAGTAAATGTAATACTAAGCGAAATAATTGTAAGTGCAATGAGGCTATCGGCCAGAATAAATGCTTTATGTCTACCTTGTTTCAATTCGGTACCCTCCCCAGGCAAGCTGGATCCGCATTAAATATGTTTTGCCGTTAATTGATGATTGAAGCTCTTGAGTACGGGGCTTTGTATAGCCATTTTCATGCATTTTAAAATCATCAAACTTTCTTACCAATAGCGTTTCCGGAACAGTTAACCTCTTCTTTACTGGTTGGTAATGTTCAAGCCAAGTAAATTCAATTTGGTAACTTGATGAATCAAATGTTACTGCCGTTTCAATATGCCTAGTTTTGGAACGAACCTGAGCTGCTTGCCATTCTTGACGAAAATCATTCCAAAATTCGCGTTCTGTTACTACTTGTTTACTCCGGCTAAGACTAGGGAACGAAAAGGTTACAATTAATGCGGTTAACACTAAAACGATAATTGTTTCCAGGATAGTAAAGCCATGGTGTTTCACCGCTTAATAACCTTCCCATCCACAATTACGATATGTTGCTCATGGGCTTTTTTAACTTGGGCAGCCGTTAAATACTTTGCCTCCCTCAACTCTTCTAAGCTAACATTTTCTTTGCCACCATCATTTTCATACTCATCAACTTGTGTTTGAACTACGGATACCATCGCATCACGATGGATTCGCTTGGCACTTTTTCGCTGCGCTGTTAAATTAGGTAAAACAATTAAAATTAATAGACTAATAATAAATAAAACAATTGACATTTCTAGTAAGGTAAATGCTTCACGCTTTTTTAACAATTAGATCACTCCCTGCATTGAATCGTAAATTGGTAATAGTAATCGCAAGTAAAGGCCGATAATAACTAAGGCAATTACCCCAAAGACGACTGGTTGAATAAGCATTAATAGTCGTTCTATTCGCTTAGTAAGTCGTTGAAATAAAATATTAGCCAATGCGGCTAAATCCTGTCCTAAATTTGATAACGTTGAACCTTTTTCCACAATTATCCTGAGTTCATCTGGCAAGAAATGTGCATCGTGAAAAATAGTCTCTAATTTTTGTCCCTGGTTTACGACACCTTTGGTAATTTTCCCCAATAACGATAAAAAACTTTGTTTTTGATTTTTCTCGACAATTGAGCAAATCTCCTTAATCGTTAATCCATGCCGAATCATCATTGCTAAGTTAGTCACAACATAATAGCCGTAATATAATCGATAACACTTTCCAATTATTGGTAACGAACAAAGAGCGTTTATTCTCTGTAACTGATTTAACCTTACCCAGCGCAATACCGTTAGACACCCTAATACGAAAAAGCCACCGCCAAAATAGGCAAGTATTTCAAATAAATAATAATTTTCAGGATTTTCATGATTTCCTCCTTGCCACTGAGAAAGTTCTGGAAAAACAAATAACTTTAACGCCACCATTAAACCTGCTAATAGACAGATTAAAATTAATGGATACTGTAACAGCGCCATTAACTTTTGCCGCTGCTTTTCTTGAAGAACCATCAATTTTCCAACTTCCTGCAAGCACTCCTCCAAACTGCCATGTTGTTCTGCAAGGAGGAGTTGATAATACAAATTTGGTTTAATATAGGGCTTTAGGCAATCTGCAAATGTTTTTCCCTCCCCCATAGCAATATTAATTTTTTGAAAAAGTAACTGATGTTTTTTCAAAATCGTTCCCGAGAACTCAACTGCATGACGGAGAGAAAAACCACTTCGTAATAAATCAGCAATTAATAGTAGCCATTCAGCTTGATCATGGTGACGAAACTTAACCGTTTTTGAATTTTTCGTAATTTGCCAACGATAATTGCTGTTCCTGATATAACTTTTTAACCTGCTGTCGCCACTCATTACTCATCCCCCGCTTTTTTCCTTGCTCAACTGCAACTAACAACTCCTCTCCCATTAATAAATCAAATAGGAGGGCGGTTCCACTATAAAGAGGCAATAATCTCTGGTAGCACACTCCTGTTAAACACTGCTGAAGGTAATATTTTTCAACCCCTAGCTGACGCATTCTTGCAATTACACCATAGGCATTCGTTGCGTGGACAGTTGCTAATACCAGGTGACCGCTTAAAGCTGCCTGAACTGCTAAGTTTGCCGTTTTATTATCACGAATTTCACCAATAATGAAATCATCTGGTCGATGACGCAAACCAACTTTTAATAGTTCTTGGTACCCCATCCCAGCCTTGTCGTTAACCTGTAATTGCAAAAAGTTAGCTTCTTCAATCTCCACTGGGTCCTCAATCGTCATTACAAGCTCTTTGCTAGCTAACCCCTTTGCCAATCGGTACATAGTTGTTGTCTTTCCTGATCCCATCGGCCCAGCAAATAAAATTAAGCCGCGATGATGGATTAACCTGGTAATTTTCTCCCATTGTTCAGGCAAGTTTAATCGATAGTCAATCTCAGCTAAAGAGTAAATAAAGCGAATAACCATTGATTCCTGTGAACGAAAATTACCAACGGTCGACAAACGTAAATCAACCGTTGTTTTATTATTGATTTGCCATTTTAGGGCTCCGATTTGTGGCCGACGGTGTTCACTAACGGTCATATTCCCCCGATATTTAAAGTAGGCAATCATTTGTTGACCAACTTCAGCGGATAATTCAGTAACGCACCTTTTTTCTCCCTGGACACAGGTCAAAAGGCGGTACTTATCTTGGTACGGAAGAATAAAGAGATCCGAACTTCGATCCTTAATCGCCCCTTCTATCAACTTACGAAATCTTTCCATTTCTTCACCTCCAATATAAAAGAACGTAATCGAAGGTAAATTCTATTTTTAAAACAAAAAAAGACTGGAAATTATCCAGTCTTTTTTCTAATTATTCTGCATCTTCTGGTAATTGACCAGCTTCATAAATATCCGCAACATCATCGTTAGCAGTCAATTCATCAATAAGATGGCTGTATTGCTTAACCTTATCTTCTGGAACTGCAGTCCGATTTTGTGGAATCATGGTAACTTCAGCAGTATCAAGTTCATAACCCTTATCTTGTAAGGCATCACGAACACTGGTCATATTACTTGGATCAGTGAAAATTTGGAACTTTTCTTCAGTTGCCTTCATGTCATCGGCACCGGCATCAAGTGCGTCCATCAACATGTCATCTTCACTCTTATCAAGGCCATCACGAAGGATTTCAATTAATCCCTTCCGGTCAAACATGTATGAAACTGAACCACTAGCGCCAAGTGAACCACCTGCATGGGTAAATGCTGAACGTACGGCTGCAGCAGTCCGGTTCTTGTTATCAGTCAAAGCAGAAACCATTACTGCAACACCACCCGGTGCATAACCTTCGTAGGTAACTTCTTCGAACTTTGCACCACCGATACCAGAAGCCTTAGCAATTGCCCGATCAATGTTCTTCTTTGGCATGTTAGCGGCGTGAGCCTTATCAATTACCAACCGTAATTGGGCGTTGTTCGCTGGATCAGGGTCACCTGCTTTAGCTGCTTGGTACAAATCACGTGAAATCTTTTGGAAAATCTTACCACGCTTAGCATCTTGGGCGTTCTTCCGTCCCTGAATGTTATGCCATTTTGAATGTCCTGACATTACTGACTCCTCTTTTCTTAATTAATGTGATAAACAGGTAGATCTTAGCAGATCTCCTCTTGAAATTCAAGGTCACCGTCTTTTTAGCACTCTGCTAACTATTCTCCAGATAAACAGGAGCAATGTTAGTACTAAAAGGAACAACCAATAGTTTAACGCTTGAGTATGAAAATCAGTACTCAACTGCGCAGTAAAAGAACTATAGTCTGGGTATTGATTCCCAATTTGAATAATCAACTGACTAAAGATATTTACTAACGCATAAACAATAATTACACTCCACAAACCAATCCAAGAAAATGAGCGACTAAAGAATTTTCTCAAGGCCGCAATTAATACCATTACCACTAACCCAATCAACGAAATCACCATTAACAAATGGTCGATAATTTTGGCAATTGAGATAGCATTAGTAATTTGCTTAACTTCAGGAGTATTTAGCTGGCTATTCACAGCACCAGAAATTTCGTTACTAACACCTGAAGTTATTGAATTAGGAAGCTCAACTCCATACTGTTCGGCAGCTTGAGAAGCAGATTGATTAACTCCAGCTAAGACTGGCTGTAAGTTCAGCTCAATCTCTTGACCAGAATAAACCTGGTTAACCGCTTGGGTAATTAATTTATTTGCTTCTTTGTCGGAAATGGCAGATGTCGATATTCCATACTGTGAAAGATTATTATCTACAGTATCCATTATCGTCGAAGATAAATTAGTATGAGTAATCTCGTAGTCTACAAAATGAGTACTGAGAAGCGTTTGGTTAAAAGTTATGGCAACCATTAACAAGACAACCAGAAGTGTTCCCCAAATAATAAATATGGGGTGGTGCCGTGGTCGCTCCTGATTTTTGTTCGTCACCTCTTGTTGATTCTGCTTGCGACGAACTTCACTCCGCGTTTCCACAATCTTACTTTCCTCGACGAGTTGATTGACGCTCAACGATTCCGTGATTAAGAATAACGTCGTCGCTACTGTCGGTTTCGCCATCCATCATCTTCGTCAATAACCGCATTGAAATTGCCCCAATATCATAAAGTGGTTGAGTAATTGACGTTAACGTTGGACGAGTGATTTTGGCATATGTCGCATCATTTGAAGTAACAATTTCAAAATCGTCTGGAACCTTAACATTGTTATCCGTTAAGCCATTCAAAAGGCCTGCAGCCAAATCATCATCACTAACATAAGCCGCTTTAATTCCTTGTTCCATTAAGTGGTTAGCCTGTTCATAAGCCCGGTTATAGTCACCATTCGTCTCAATTACGTACTTAGATTCAAATGGAATGTTATGCTCAGCCAATGCTTCTTTGTAACCAGCTAACCGGTACTTAGAGTTAATAGAATAGTCAAGTGAACTAACAACAAATGCCACCCGTTCGTTGTTATGATTTAACAAATAATTAGTTGCTTCTTTAGCGGCATTTTGATAGTCGATTCGAACTGTTGCCAGTTTATCATCGTTAACAATTGAACCGGCAACAACTACTGGTGTATTTGAAGCAGCAAATTCTTGTTGTAGCTCTGTTGACATATCATGACCCATGAAAATAATTCCATCTACTTGCTTTGCCAGTAAGCCACGGGCAACTTTCAAAATCTTGTCATCATTAAAATCAGAATTAGCTAAAATAATATTGTACTTATACATAGTTGCAATATCGTCAATTCCCAACGCTAGTTCAGCAAAGTAGGGATTAGTAACACTTGGAATAATAACCCCAACTGTTGTTGTCTTCTTTGAAGCTAATCCACGGGCAACAGCATTTGGTCGATAGTTTAACTTTTTAATAACATCAAGCACTTTTTGGCGGGTCTCTGGCTTAACGTTAGGATTACCGTTTACAACTCGTGAAACGGTAGCCATCGAAACTCGTGCTTCACGTGCAACAGTATAAATGGTAACTGCTTGTTTTTCCATATTGATAGCCCTTTCTTTATTGCTATTATCAGTTTTCATATTTTTTCATAACCACACTAATATATCAGATCAATATGCATTTGGCAAACGTTATCATCAAATAAATTTTGGGTATAAAAAAGGCTGACAACATCTCTTCTTGATATTATCAGTCTTAATCATGTTGATAGTCACTTTAATTTTCATTGGTCTAGAATATTAACTATTCCTTATCGTCTTTAACTTCTTTTGCTGAATCAGCTTTTTCATCTTGATCAGCTGTTGAATCTGAATCTTCTGGTTCATCAGTTGCATCAATGATAATGTCTGGATCAGCATTCTTAGTGAGTTGTTGACGAATTTCAGCAGTTTCTTTATCAAAGTCATCATTGGTAAAGTGGTCGACAACATGACTTGCCTTATCCTTAACCTTATCTGCGGTCTTAGTAAAGCGACTACTTAAATTACTGAGCTTCTCACTAGCATCATGCTCAGCTAACTTTTCATCAATAATATCAAGAGCATTTAAGGCATAATCAGTTGAGGCATCTGCAACCTCAGTTACACATGAATCAACATTCTTCTTAATACTATTCTTCTGCTTATCGGACAAACACTTCCAAGCAACATACGTAGCGGCGCCACCAAGAATGGTTCCTAACAATAAATTCTTACTCATTATTCATCCATCTCCTTTGCCTTCTTTGCTTGCCGGTGTTGACGTAGCTTTCGCCAAGCACCCATTACCACGGCTTGCGTTGCAAACTTAGTAAATCCAGAAAATTTATTTTGACGTTCCTCATGCCGTTCAACAAAGTTATTTACTGCTTCATTGACATTTGAAACACTCTGACCAACATCTGCAACAGCTTTAACCGCCGGATCAAGTTCAATCGACTTCTTATTGAGGTCTTCTAACAAACTATTAGTGTTTCCTAACAGCTTCTCAGTTTCCTTGCTTAAGGTATCAACATCACTTGATAGTACCTTAACTGATTCATTAGTCTCCTTTAGCATCTTACTTACTTGACTAAGTGAAATACAAGCAAAAATAACCAGAATAACAAATGCAATCGCTGCAATGAGGCCGGCTAATTCACCAATTGTCATTATTAATCCCCTTCCTCTTAAGAAATCTCGATAATTCTACCCACACTAGTAGAATAGCATATCTAACTCCCATTCGACAATTGATCTAATGGCTTGTACAATAAAATAAGTATTTTTTAAGGAGGAAATCTATGAATTCGGCGCTTAACAAGCAAGTTCACCAGGTTACAAAAGTCTTTACCGACTTATCATGGCACGAAATTTCACAGCATATTTTTAGCCGTTTACTACTGATAATGGCAACCATTTTACTTTTCTTTATCTTACTCTGGCTGGGAAGGTTAATAATCGATCACCTTTTTGCCGAATCAAACCATGTTAAATTTTTAAAATCAAGTAACCGAATTGCAACGATCCATGCCCTAACACTAAATATTTACCGCTATACCTGCTACTTTTTCCTACTCTATGCAATCCTATCGGAAATTGGGGTTCCAGTCGGCACATTAATTGCTGGTGCTGGAATTTTTAGTATTGCTTTAGGCTTAGGTGCCCAAGGATTTGTTAGCGATATGGTTACTGGTTTTTTCATCCTTCTCGAACAGCAACTTGATGTGGGGGATGTTGTAGAAGTGGATTCAATTAAGGGGACCGTTACTGCCTTAGGATTACGAACAACTCAGATCACAAGTAGTGACGGAACACTTAACTATATTCCCAACCGCAATATTACAACTGTTCAAAACTTTTCCCGAAATAACATGGTAGCTAACGTTGATATCCGCATTTCTGCTAAAGCCCCTCTTGAGAAAATCACTAACATCATTAGTGAAGAAAATAAAAAATTAGTAGTTAACATTCCTGAGCTTCGGTCCACGCCAATAATTGTCGGTCCGGTTAATGTTGGTGGTCAATTAGTCTTCCGAGTAACAATTACTACTCAAAATGGTGCCCAAGATAAAATTGCAAGTCAATTTCTTTCTGACTACTTAAAAGCATTACGTAAGGATAACATCCCCCTTGGCTGGGATAGTAACCCAATCACTCACCAACAAAATTAAAAACACGAGAGTAGTGAATTCTTCGCTGCTCCCGTGTTTTCTTTATAGCTTATTTATTTTTAGATATTACTTTATATTTCTTACCAAATTCATGGAGAGTATAACTAACCGTTTTCAGTAATTCCCGTCGCGTTACAATCCCACAAAACTGATCTTGCTGATTAACAACAGCTAAAAAAGATTGGTCAATCATCAAATGAAGGTTCTCTTCAATATCAAACGGTTCTTGGATAACCGGTGCATCTGTTTGCATCACATCAGCAACTGTTAATTCGTTTAACTTACTAACATTAATTCGTTCTGTTTCCAATAGCCGATCAGTAATCATTGCTAACGATAACTGTCCTCGATAATGATTTTCATTATCAACAACGATAATTTTAGCATAACGATCCTTTGTCAATACCAAGAAAGCATGATCAAGACTGTTATTAACGTTAACCGTTGCCACTAAACTAGCAGGGATCATAAATTTTTGTCGTCGTTGAAGCATCATTTCTTGGAGGTGCTCTTCAATCATCAGTTTACCTCCTCTTTTTTTAAGAACGGTTAAATTCAAAATGCAACTCAGAAATAGGAACACAATTTCGGTTATAGTAGTCAACAATAAATTGCTGCTCCGTAACCTCTACAATTGCAAACGTTCCCCCAATTCGTGAATATTCCCCCCGAGGTAAACTAATACTACCAGGATTAATAAATAAAATTCCAGATTCCATTGATACTGCTAATTGATGAGTATGTCCATAACAAACTACTTGTTCATCAAGTGACTCAGCTTTAAGCATTAATGGTGTTAATGAGTAATTAACCCTATCATGATCACCATGGATTACTAAAAATTTCACCCCATTAACAGTTAACTGCAACTGTGCTGGATAATCTAATCCCCAATCATTGTTCCCCTTAACTGCTTTAAAGTTAGCCATTGCTTCAGAATCATTTTGCAATTCCGAGTCACCACAATGAATTAGAACATCCACCTGGTTAGCAAATTTTTCCTGGATATCCTCGAGAATTTTTCCATCACCATGATTATCACTTACGATTAGTGCCTTCATTACTTAGTTCCACCATTCTGCAAAGTGCTTCATAAATTCTGCCAATGCTTGACCACGATGACTAATTGAATTCTTTTGTTCTGCAGTCAATTCTGCCATTGAACTTTCGAATTGTTCAACATAAAATAACGGATCATAGCCAAAGCCATTTTTGCCGCGAGGACTAGTTAAAATCCGACCATCTACTCGGCCGTTTGCAACTAATTTTGTGCCATCCGGTTTTAACGCCACAATCGTAGTATGAAAATGGGCCGTTCTTTGCTCGGTAGGTACCCCTGATAATTCTCGAAGTAGTTTAGCATTGTTCGCTTGATCATCATGATCACCGGCATACCGTGCCGAATGAACACCAGGGGCACCATTTAACGCATCAACTACTAATCCGGAATCATCCGCCATTACCGGAATGCCAAGTTTTTCCATCACAGTCTGTGCCTTAATCGTAGCGTTTTCTAAAAAGCTTGTCCCGTTTTCGTTAATTTCAATTGACTGTGGGAAGTCGGCTAATGTCTTTACATCAATTTTATAAGGTGCTAACATCTCACGATATTCACGCGCTTTCCCCTGATTTTTCGTCGCAATTACAAGAGAATTCATTAATTGTCTCCTTCTATCATTAAATTATTGCAGCTATCATAATGACCCTGCAGCCACTTGTCTGCACCAGCAATTAAATCGTCACGATTACCAGTTGAATATAACCGATAGCTAGCAGGCTGACTGCTCAATAACTGCTTTTCCGTTAATATTTTCTTTACTTGATTAACGGTCTCCAATGCCGGATCAATCAACTCGACATTAGTTCCCAATTTTTGTTTGATTTCATTCGTAAGAAATGGAAAATGAGTGCATCCTAAGATTAACGCATCAACTGGTTGTTGAACAAAAGAAGCTAATTGTTCATCGACCGCCTTTTGTGCTTCAACAGTTCCCGTTTTTCCATGCTCAACAATTGCCACTAATGGTTGAGTGGCCTTACTAACCACTTTTACATCTGGATTAAGCTTTTGTAATTCCCGGACATAAGCCCCATCCTTAGTAGTTGAATCAGTAGCGATTACGCCAATCCGTTTTGCCTTACTTTCAATTGCAGCAGTAGCTCCGGGATTAATAACCCCAATAACTTGGATCGATAATTTCTTTTGAACAGTCGGTAGGGCAGCTGCTGTAGCAGTATTACAAGCAATTACCATTAGTTTAACTGATCGGGTCTCTAAGAAGCGACCAATTTTTAAAACTAATTGACGAATAAGTTCTTGTGGCTTAGTACCGTATGGAAAATGTCCTTCATCGCCAACAAAAATAACCGATTCGTTAGGTAGTTCCCGTTGAATTACCCGAACCACTGAGAGACCACCTAGTCCTGAATCCATAACACCAATTGGTCGATTATCCATTCTATGCACCCCATTTTTTAAATCCTTGAAACTACATTATTTAATCTTTTCAAATTTTTTGCAAGTTTTCGGGTAAAATTCCCGTTTTTTTCCTGATTATTCAGTATAATGGTATTGATTTTGCAAAAGGAGTATTAAGTTAATGAGCCAAAAGTTATATGATTCATTGTTAAATAGCAAACGGGGGCTAATGAACGGAAGTCTTCGTGATGTCATCTTACCAGCAATTCTTGGTAAAGAGGCAGACGAGATGCTCTATTGGATCGGTAAAGATATTGCCAGAGAGTTTCCCGTTGGCTCACCTGAGGATCTACAATTAATCACTAGCCAACTTGGCTTTGGCGACCTTTCATTACAAAAGAAAACGACCACTAGTCAATTATGGAGATTAGGCGGTCAAAGCGTCAAAGAACGAATTGAACAAAATGGTGAACAAACATCTTTTGGCCTTGAAATGGGGTTTATTGCCCAAGAAATTGAGTTTCAACTAATGACCGTTGCTGAAGCGGAAATTAGTGAATTAAAAAAAGATTGTGTATTTATTGAAGTAAAAAATGATCCTCAAACTGAAGCTGATAGTGAACGAACCGAATTAGTCACATTCCTTGATCTTCATAATTGCCAGCCTCAAAAAGATGATAAAAAGAAAAATGAATAAGAAAAGAGAGGGTGAAAAAACATTTCGTTTCTCACCCTCTCTTTTAATCTAGTCATTTTCATATTGTTCTAGCAATTGTTTCAATTGTTCTTTTGAATGATAACCAACAATCTTATCAACTATCTGACCATCTTTTTTGATCAATAAGGTTGGAATACTCATAATTTGAAATTCTTGAGGAACTTCACGATTCTGATCAACATCCATCTTAGTGAAATGAACATTAGGCATTTCTTCAGATAAGTTTTCAATTACTGGTGATTGCATTCGACAAGGGCCGCACCAGGTTGCCCAAAAGTCAGTTAAACTTAATCCAGTAGCAGTATCTTGTTCAAAGGTTTGATCAGTTGTTACTTTAACAGTCATATCAAATTCCTCCTCAATTGATTTATCCATAGTGTAGCAGAATCTAGGGTACTTGTCAGATAATATGCTTACTTTTCAAAAGTCTTTTACAAATTAACTATTGTTGCCCCGTCACCACCATTATTTGGTGCTGCATAGTCAAACGATTTTACACGCGGATTAGAACGAAGGTATTCTTGAGTTCCCTTCCGTAAGGCTCCCGTTCCCTTACCGTGGATAATCGTTACACTCGAAAGGTTATTCAGCAATGCATGGTCGATAAAGGCCGATAATTCACTCATTGCTTGTTCATAGCGGTGTCCCCGGAGATCAAGCCGGGCACTGGTATGACGAGTTTGTGTTGTCCGGACTCCAGAACCAACCTTTTCCTTTGCCCGTTCTTCCTTTCTTAACTGCTTGTGACTAATCTTTTCGAGATCATTTTCGTCAATTTCCATCCGGAGAATTCCAATCTGAACTTCCCACTTATGCTTACCACGCTTGGAGAGTAACTCTCCTTGTTGACCATAGGACTTAACAAGGACTGCATCCCCAACATGAAGGTCGTGTTTTTCCTTTGCCCGTCGTAATACGGTATTTCGCTTTAGACGAGGGTCTTCCCGGTGAAGAGCGTTTAATGCCCCCTGCGCATCAATTAACTCGTTTTCCTTAACGTTGCCAGCTTGGCTAATTTCTAGCTGACGCAAGTGATGAATTATCTGGTCTGCCTTTTTCTTGGCTACTGACACCTCATGATTGGCCTCATTCCGGGCCTTTGCTAATAAGGAGTCCCGTTGCTCATTAAACCGATCCAATTTTGTTATTAACTCAGCTTGTTTTTTCTGGTTTGCCGCCAGTAACTTCTGTAACCGCTCCTTCTCCTCACGGGCGGCCTTTCGCTGTTCAACTAATTCACCAATCATTTGGTTCAGATCCTGGCTATCCTCACTCACTAAGGATTTTGATTCTGTGATAATTGTTTCATTAATTCCTAGCCGTTGAGCAATTTCTACCCCATTTGAACGTCCCGGAATTCCTAAAAGCAAATGATAAGTTGGCTTGAGGGTTTCCTGATCAAATTCCATACTAGCATTAATCGTTTTGGACCGCTCATAACCATAAACCTTTAATTCAGGATAGTGAGTTGTAATTACGACCGTACTGTCCTTACTAGCAATATAATCTAAAATTGACATCGCCAAGGCAGCCCCTTCTTTAGGATCTGTTCCGGCACCCAATTCATCAAGAAGAACTAAACTCCGGTCAGTAATTCGTTCAAGAATTGACTTCACATTTTCCATATGACCAGAAAAAGTACTAAGATTTTGTTCAAGGGATTGTTCATCACCAATATCAGCATAGATATTATCAAAGACCGCAATGGTACTTCCTTCTTGGGCTGGAATAAATAAGCCTGCCTGTCCCATCATTTGAATTAGGCCAAAAGTTTTAAGGGTGATTGTCTTACCACCCGTATTTGGACCAGTAATCACAATCGCCTTATATTCATCACCAATTTTAATATCATTAGCAACGACTTTCTGTGGATCAATCAACGGGTGACGAGCCCGACGAATAATAACCTGGTTATCCGCACTTAATAATGGCAAACTATCTTGGTGATCTCGCGCATACCGTGCTTTAGCGTTAATAAAGTCTAAGTGCCCTAAAATCTTCGCATTTTCCTTAATTTCATCTTGGTAGGGCGAAATAAGGCTTGATAACTCGGCTAATACTTCTAAAATCGTCTGTTTCTCCTCTACCTGTGCTTGGCGAAGACGGTTATTATATTCAACAACTGCTGCAGGCTCAATATATAATGTTTGCCCACTTGCACTTTGATCATGAACGACCCCACCAAACTTATTCCGGTAACGGGCCAATACAGGAACAACGTAACGGTCATTCCGGACGGTTACAATCGCATCACTAAGGTACTTAGCATTTTTTCCTTGAGTAAAACGCTCCATCTGGTGGTGAATCTCTGTTTCTGTTTTGGCAATTAGACGGCGAATCCCATGAAGCTTGGTTGAAGCTTCATCAGTAACCCGCCCATCGGGATCAATTGACTGAATTAGTCGCTTAGTTACCGAAGGAATCGTTATTAACTGTTGGACTGCATCATTAATTACCCGAAGCTCAAACTTTTGCTGTTCCTTAAACTCTGTAAAGAAGTTTTTCACACTCATACTTGTCTGAAGAACCTTAGTAATTTGTGCAAGCTCCGTTCCGTTTAGGTTTGCATTAATCCGCAATCGCTTCAACTGAGGCTGAATATTTTTTAACTTTGGAATTGGAATACCACCTGTTAACCGTAAAATATCAGCACCGTCTGTCGTTTCATTTAACCAATATTGAATTTGATCATAGTCAGCTGATGGTGTTAATGCTACTAATTCTCGCTTACCCGAAGCAGATACAAGATAGCGTCCTAATCCATGCTTAATTTGATCAAATTCCATTGTTGAAATTGTTTTTTGATCCATCTTTTTTCCTTTCTAACCTAAAAGATTAATAACCGTTTGAGTTAAAAATGGTGTTTCCTTAATAATTAATTGGGCAACTTCCGAATTAGCTAGCTGGACTTGCCACCATTCCGCAGGATATAACTGAAATACCATAAGTACGATGAAGATAATTACATAACAAATGATCAGATCAATTGCCGCACCAATCCAGCGATCAATGGTTCCCAAGATAGGTAACCTTGCTAACCATTTTAGCCGACGCAATAGCACCCTAATAATCATCGTTAAAACTGTAAAACTGATAATAAATGCAATTCCGCGATAAAAGAATTGGTTAAGGTTTAAACTTGCGAGGCTTTCTCCTGAAATTGCTGTACTATGATTAATCTCAGGGAAAAGGCTCATTAGCCAATTTCCAGTCAGCGGGGCCAAGTATTTAGCACCAAAATAGCTAATAAAATATGTCAAAACGGAAATTACCATTGATAATAAGCCAATTCGGTAACCACGAATAACACTTATTAGTAGTAATAATAAAATAATAGTTGAAAGAATCAATTGCCTATCCCCTATTTAAAATAGGTAAACCAAATCAAAAGACTGGGATCGTGAACTAGTCACATCCCAGCCTTTTTAGAATAAAGTTAAATTAAGCTTTAAAGTTACCATCATTATCCAAGAAAGTATTTAAAACTTCTTCAACCATATCCCATTCTTTATCATCTTCAATTGGTACCAAATCTTCACCATCACCATCTTGATTATCGGCAATAGCGTAAGCTTGAATATCTACTGAGTCATCATTTTCTTGTTCAGCTGGATAAATGAAGATGTACGATTTACCCCAATCATCTGAATCAAAGGTAAAAAGCTCCTTAAAGAGCTGTTCATTACCATTTTCATCAATCAGAGTAATCATTTGATCATCCGTATTTTGTTGCTTACTCATTAATTTTTACCTCATTTCAATTTTTGGACAAGTTTTCCGTGTCGATCTAAATAACTTTGCAAAATAAAAGTAGCCGCCACTTCATCAATAACTTTTTTCTGCTTAGCCCGAGAGATATCAGCTTCCTCAACTAACATCCGGTGAGCTTCTACAGTTGTTAACCGTTCATCTTGAAAATCAATGGGAATCGATGGGAAACGCTTCTTAAGCAACTCACCATAATGATGAGAAGCCTCAACACGTGGGCCCTCAGTATTATTCATGTTCTTGGGTAAACCGATCACAAATCCCGCAACTTGTTTTTGCTTGACGATTTCGGCAACCCGGTCAATTCCAAAGACTTCCTCGTCTTCATTAATAGGGATAATCTCAACTGCCTGAGCGGTCCATCCCAGTGGATCACTAACTGCAATTCCTACGGTTTTAGAACCGACATCTAACCCTAATAATCTCATTTGGTTTCCCCATTATTCTTAAGGTATGACCGAACTAACTCTTCAATAATTTCATCACGTTCATGCTGACGGATTAAGTTCCGGGCATCATTTAAACGTGGGATATATGCTGGATCTCCTGAAAGAAGGTAGCCAACAATTTGGTTAATTGGGTTATATCCCTTTTCTTCTAGTGCTTCATAAACGGTCTTTAATGTTTGTTTAATATCCTCTTGGCTGTTTTGGCCAAAATCAAAAAACATTGTCTTATCATTATTCCCTGACACACTTGTCACCTCCAGTGACTATTCATAGTCTAATTTTACTATAATCACCGATAAATCACAATTCACTAGCATGAAAAATAGATCATGATCCAAACTTATTTCCCTAGTCCAGAGACAATTATACAAATTGGGCTCCAAAGTACGGAAAATCCAAACTCCGGAGCCCAATTATTTATGCGGAATATGAAAATGAAGCCGTAAATAACTTCTCCCATATTCTAATCTAAGACTTCACCATAATAATTCAATTAAAGTAAAGACAAAATATTTTTATTATTTATTTAAGTAATCGGCTGCTTGCTTCAATGCATCCTTGATTCCTTCAGGCTTCTTTCCACCAGCTTGAGCAAGGTTTGGCCGACCACCACCGCCACCATTAATAGCAGGAGCAATCGCCTTAATAAGGTCACCAGCTTTGAGGCCATCCTTAACCTTATCATCACTAACAGCAACCAATAAGTTGGCCTTGCCATCATTAGCAGTTCCGAGAACAAGGACATCTGAAAGATTCTTAGCACGCCAGCTATCAGCCAATTGACGTAATTGACCCATTCCAGCAACCTGAACCTCAGCAGCAATCAAACTTCCACCTTGAGTCTTTTGAACATTTTCAAAGACACTATTAGCTTGTTGGGCAGCAATCTTTGCTTGGAGAGTTTCACTTTGCTTTTGTGCTTCTTTAAGGTCACTTTGTAATGCTTCTACTTGGTGAGGAACTTCCTTAATTTGGGCAACCTTCAAGTCAGTAGCAACTTCATTAAGAAGGTCATCACGATCTTGAAGGAACTTAAAGGCATCGCTTGAGGTTACAGCTTCAATCCGCCGAACACCAGCACCTACTCCTCCTTCAGAAATAATCTTGAAAAGGCCAAGTTCGTTTGTATTCTTGACATGGTCTCCACCACAGAACTCGGTGTTATAATCACCGATCTTTACAACCCGAACCTTATCACCGTACTTATCGGAGAAGAGGGCAATTGCTCCCATTTCCTTAGCAGAATCAATATCAGTTTCAACGGTCTTAACCGGAATTTCCTTCCAGATTTGTTCGTTAACCATTTGTTCAACTGCCTTGAGATCCTTAGCAGTAACTTGACCAAAGTGGTTAAAATCAAACCGTAAGTAATGTTCTTCAACTAGTGAACCAGCTTGTTGAGTATGACCACCAAGAACGTTCCGAAGTGCTTGATCGAGCAAGTGAGTTGCAGTGTGGTTCTTTTCAATCTTTAAGTGACGGATCCGATCAACAACGAGTTTATAACGAGCACCCTTCTTCAATGGCTCATTCAATTCAACCCGGTGAAGGTTCTGCTGGTTA
Organism: Limosilactobacillus agrestimuris; assembly: GCF_943193105.1. Classification (NCBI taxonomy): domain Bacteria; kingdom Bacillati; phylum Bacillota; class Bacilli; order Lactobacillales; family Lactobacillaceae; genus Limosilactobacillus; species Limosilactobacillus agrestimuris. The sequence goes on along the minus strand of NZ_CALPCW010000010.1, from coordinate 55,203 downwards.
GGAGCATATTGAACATCAACAACCCGACCAACTTTCTTCCCGTAATTATCAATAATGTCACCAGTATCAGCAACTTGGCCACCCATTTCCGCATAGAATGGTGTTGTATCAAAGATCACTTCAATGTTCTTATCACCTGGTTGGGCTTCATCAGCTTGCTTACCATCATGAGCCAAGCCAATTACCTTAGCATTATCAACGGTTAAGTCGGTATAACCAACATACTTACTGTCTTCCTTGAAGTCAGTCCATAGATCGGTTTGAACCCCCATCCCGTTATCCATGTCACGAGCATTCCGGGCCCGGTTTTGTTGCTCAGTCATTGCAGCTTGGAAGCCTTTTTCATCAACACTTAAGCCTTCATCACTAGCATATTCCTTAGTTAGTTCAATCGGGAAGCCGTAAGTATCGTAAAGTTTGAAAGCAGTCCGTCCATCAATTTCATTAGTACCATCTTGCTTAGCATTAGCAATCACATTGTTTAAGAGGTTAAGGCCACCATTTAAGGTTGCGCTAAAGCGGTCTTCTTCAGACTTAATAACTGATGCAATGTAGTCAGCATTTTCAAGGACATCTGGGTAGTAATCTTCCATGATCTTACCAACGGTTGGGACCATCTTAGCAAGAAATGGTTCATCGATTCCCAGTTTCTTTCCGGCAACAACGGCACGCCGAAGTAACCGCCGAATAACGTATCCTCGACCAATGTTTGAAGGAAGTGCACCATCACCAATTGCAAAGGTAATCGTCCGAATGTGATCAGCGATGATCTTGAATTGGATGTCGTCTTCCTTATTCTCAGCGTACTTCTTACTACCACTAAATTCTTCAGTTTGCTTAATCAATGGCATAAAGAGGTCAGTTTCAAAGTTAGTTGGTGCATTTTCAAAGATCGAAACTACCCGTTCAAGGCCCATCCCCGTATCAATGTTCTTATGAGGGAGTGGTTCATAAGTATCTTCAGGAGTGTGGTTAAATTGACTGAACACAATGTTCCAAATTTCAAGGTAACGTTCATTTTCGCCACCCGGGTAATTTTCTGGATCATCGTCAGCCAAATTATTAAATTCTTGACCCCGATCATAGAAAATTTCAGTATCTGGACCAGAAGGACCCTGACCAATATCCCAGAAGTTATCTTCATCAGGAATCAAGTGATCCTTAGCGACACCAACTTCACGCCACTTATTATAAGCATCGTGATCCTTTGGATAGTAGGTAATGTAAAGTCGTTCTGGATCAAAGCCAAACCAATCATCACTGGTTAATAATTCCCATGCCCATGGAATAACTTCATTCTTAAAGTAATCACCAACTGAGAAGTTACCAAGCATTTCAAACATAGTATGGTGACGAGCGGTCTTACCAACATTTTCAATATCGTTGGTCCGGATACTCTTTTGTGAACTAGTCATCCGTGGATTTTCAGGAACAACTTTTCCGTCAAAGTACTTCTTCATTGTTGCAACACCGGAATTAATCCACAATAATGTTGGATCATTAACCGGGACAAGGGAAGCGCTTGGCATAATCTTGTGGCCGTGTTTTTCAAAGAACTTCAAGTACATCCGTCGTACTTGAGCACTATTCAGCTTCTTTAACTGCTTCATAATATCTCCCTTTCAAAAAACAAAATCCATCCCTGCTTTCAGAGACGCCGAACTGACGCGGTACCACTCTGATTGCAACGATGGATTTCGTTAACCTCTTATTTCTTACCCTAAGGCAAGTTCAATATCAAATTTTTCGTATGGGTAGCCCCACTTAAACCTCTTTCAACTGTCACACCAACCCAGTTGTCTCTGCAATCTAAGATTTAAATGGTATGTCCCAAACGAGTCATATTATAACTAATTATGGTTTCAAGATCAACGGCTATTTCGTTCCCGTCGGTGTTGCCGTTGACGAGCCCGCTTAGCCTTACGAATTTTATGCCGTAATTCAAGCTTCCGTTTCTGTTGTTCATCTTCACGGATTGCTCGCTTAATCCGTTTCTTGTAACCAGGTTTAACCTTCTTCTTCGTTTTCTTTACAAAGCCCTTCATCGTTGGATCAAGTTTAGCTTGCCGCCGACTATAGTTTTGTCGCCGGTTACGGTCGTGGGTGGTTACGATTCGGCCATGACGAATTTCTTTTGGTACAAACTTAATTCCCCGCTCTTCTAACTTAGCAATTAAGTCATCTTCAGAAGGTGCATAAAGAGTAATTGCAGTCCCGGTCATTCCATTTCGACCAGTCCGCCCAACACGGTGGATAAAGTATTCGAGATCACTCGGGATATCATCATTGATTACTAAAGAAACCCCATCAATATCAATTCCCCGCGCGGCTAAATCTGTCGCTACTACATATTGAAAATTGAGATCACGAATCTGACGCATCGTTCGTTTCCGGCGACGTGCCTCCAGACCTCCATGAATCAAAGCAACTTTTAACCCCTGTTCACCTAAGTAACGGGCAAGCTCAATTGCACGTTCCTTAGTATTAGCAAAGACTAAAGCCAAGTAGGGTTCCCCCATCGTGAGCAACTGGTAAATCAACTGGTTCTTATCGCGACCCTTAGTTGACATTAACCAGTTCTTAACATCAGGATTGATCACCGTTTCCGTTGGAATTTCTTCCATTACTGGATTCTCCATATATTTCTTTAAAAATGGTCGGAGCTTTTGCGGAATTGTTGCAGAAAAGACCATCATTTGTAAATCATCTGGGAAACGACTTGCAATTTGATCAACCTGATCCAAGAATCCCATATCAAGGGTCATATCAGCCTCATCAACAACAAACTTAGTAGCAGTATGGATATCAAGAGCCTGACTTTTGACCAAGTCTAGTACCCGTCCTGGTGTCCCAATTACTAGTTGTGGCTGCTGACGTTTTAATTGTTCAATTTGGTGTTGCTTATCCGTTCCACCAACATAATTATGAATTGTTACTGGCGTTGGTAAATGCTTATTTAATTGTTTAGCGGCAGCATAAATTTGGTAGGCTAGCTCCCGACTTGGAGTAGTAATCACAGCTTGAACTTCATGCTGATTTGGATCCAATTGAGAAAAAATTGGCAAGAGGAAAGCATGCGTTTTCCCACTACCAGTTGCTGATTGCCCAACAACACTTTCCCCCTTTAAGATTAACGGAATTACCTTCTCCTGAACTGGAGTTGGCTGATGAAAATTAATCTCCTTAATAGCATCTAATAAATACGGTTGTAATTTAAAATCTGCAAATGTTTTTTGTTGGCTCATTATTGGCCTCCCTTCCTTATTTTTGGTATTTACTTACTAACGTATCTAATTCTTTAACAACTTGTTCAATTTCATCACGATTAGCTGCCTTTGCACCACTTGCTAAGGGGTGACCACCACCATCATGCTGCTTGGCGAGTTCATTAATAACTGGTCCTTTTGAGCGTAACCGAATTCTAAAGTGACCATCTTCCTGCTCTACAAAGATTGCCCAGGCAAGGACATCTTGAATCCTTCCTGGAAGTGAAACAACAGCAGATGTACCAGATTCAGCAATCCCAAATTTAGCTAAGGTATCATTATCTAAAATAATATAAGCAGCACCACTATTATTAATCGTTAGGTTCTCATAAACATAGGCGGATAAACGAGCAACCGGTTCTGAAATTTCATTTTCCCGCTGGCTAATTGCCGCAGCATCGGCACCAGCTGCCATTAGTGCGCCTGCAACCAACATTGTTCGTGGAGTAGTAGCAGGATACAAGAACCGTCCAGTATCCCCAATGATACCCGCATAAAGTGCTGAAGCAGCCTTCTTCGGTAACTTTAATTCCTTTGCAAAGTGTTGATAAAAGGAGTAGATCATTTCCGAACAACTTGATGCTTCAGGTTCAACCCACATTAGATCACCATATGGTTCATCATTAGGGTGGTGATCAATCTTAATTAACTCATCACCATTATCAAACCGACGATCATCAATCCGCGGAGCATTTGCCGTATCAGTAACAATTACTAATGCATCGTCAAACACTTGCCCTTCAATATCATCCATTTGTCCAATCCAATCTAGACCAGGAATATCTTTTCCGACAATGTAAACTTGCTTATACGGGAAAGAAGCTTTGATAATCTCAGCTAAACCAGTCTGTGAGCCAATTGCATCCGGATCGGGACGTTGGTGACGGTGGATAATGATCTTATTATATTTTTTTATTTGTTCAAGAATTGCTTCTAATTGATCAGCCATGTTGTATCTCCGTTTCTAAATTAATGCTTTTTAAATTATATCACTGCTAACTAGTTCGATTAAAACATTAATTCTATCGACAAAGCAATTAAAAGTCTAGGTTTACTATATAAAAATGAGTCTAGGCACTCACTTATGAATACCTAGACCCATTTATAAAAGAGGAAAGGCCTAATATAAAATCGTGGACAACTCCATATCATCCTTTCCGTTTTATTATTAGTATTTAAATGGTTTACTTCTTAGCCTTGTCCATTGCGTGGCCACCGAAACCATTCCGCAATGCAGAAACAACCTTACCATCGAAGCTGTCATCTTGCATTGAACGGAAACGAGCACTCAATGCTTCGTAAATAACTGGAGCTGGAACATGCTTGTCCATTGCATCCATCAAAGTCCAGTGAGCTTCACCAGAACTGTGCATCCGACCAGCAATCTTATCAAGGTGTGGATCCTTTTCAAAGGCTTCTTGAGCCAATTCCATCAGCCATGAACGGATAACTGAACCATGGTTCCACATCTTAGAAACAGCAGCGTTATCGTAATCAAAGTCAGAAGCTTCAAGGATTTCGAAACCTTCACCAATTGCTTCCATCATACCGTATTCGATAGCGTTGTGAACCATCTTAAGGTAGTGACCTGAACCAGCCTTACCAGTGTAAAGGTAACCGTCCTTTTCAGCGATACCATCGTAAAGTGGGGCAAGACGTTCGTCAAAGACTTCCTTGTCATCCCCACCGATCATGAAGTTACCGTCTTTAAGGGCACCCTTCCAACCACCGGAGGAACCGCAGTCGAAGTAGTGAATACCCTTTTCAGTAAACATGCGGTTGTGACGCATAGAATCCTTCCAGAAAGTATTACCACCGTCAATAACAACGTCATCGGCATCAAGTAATTCAGCTAACTTGTCCATGGTTTCGTCAGTTGGCTTACCAGCAGGAACCATTACCCAAACTGTACGAGGCTTGTCAAGCTTAGAAACCATTTCTTCCAAGCTGTAAGCCTTAGTAGCACCGTAAGAACCTGCTTCGTCAACAAGGTCCTTGCTTAAATCAAAGGCAACAACATCGTTACCATTGTTCATCATGTTTTGGGCAAGGTGAATCCCCATCTTACCTAAACCAATCAATCCAATTTGCATTCTAAAATTCCCTCCTGTTTTACAGTCGTGATGAGCGAAAATGCAACACTCAATAGTAATAATGGTAATCAATTATTACCATTATGAAATTGCAAACTAAAAGGCTTGCAATAACATTCTTTAAAAGTGTCCCACGTTTTGCCAAACGTGTCAATTACTTTTCGTCATTATCAGCATCTGATGCTGGTGCTTCACTCTTGGCAGAATCAGATGCAGCTAGCTCTTCTTTTGCATCTGAGCTAGCTTCAGCCTTTTCAGATGATTCCTTGGTTTCCTTACTTTCAGCCTTATCTTCTGCATCAGCAGCAGGCTTAACAACCCGCGCAATTGCAACCATATCAAAGGTTAAGTAAATTCCTTCACAGTCTAAAGTAACTGTCCGGTCTTCACGGTTAATTGAATCAATCTTCCCGTGCATCCGACCAATAGTGACAACTTCATCACCCTTGTGCAACTGACTCATCATATCTTGATGTTGCTTCCGTTGCTTTTGTTGTGGGCGAATCATAAAGAAATACATTAAAGCAATCATCAGAATGATCAAAATCATTCCAGAATAACTGCTGGCACTGTTTGATGCAGCACCGAGGTTTAAAAAGTTTAACCCGTTCACTGAATATCCATCCCTTCAAAATTCTTCAAGTTTAACTGTAACAAAAAACACGGTAAAAAGCTACATACCTAGAGAGAATAGTGGCCTAAATCAATTAATCTGGGAACGAAACTTAATAATAAATTGATTAAGCCAAAATAAATTATGTTCCAAAATCAAATTCAAATATTGTGGCGAATCAGTTTTTGCAAGGTAATGAAGGAATGCCCGTGAATAATGACTAGTACATACGGGACAACCACAATTTTGATCAACTGGTCCCCAGTCATTAGCAAAGTGGGCATGATCAAAGTTAAGCCGTTTTCCATCAGCTACCAATACATTCCCCATTACTGCCTCATGAACAGCAACGTCAGAATAAATAACATCAATTCCTGCAGACAATGCAGCTACTACTTGCTCAAGATTAGCCTTGACCTTAGTTACCCGAAGGCTTTCAGATGGTAGCATTTTTATAATAGTTGAAAGATTGCGTTTTGCTTCCGTAATCGTGTCAATCTGTTCTGTCTGGGTAATTCGGTAGCCAAACTGTCCCTCTAATGAAACAAGGCTCTTGCGATGAAGCTCCTTTAATCCACCGCCCGTGACCGGGAAGAGTGAATTATCAGCGTTAATAGCCCACCGATTAGTCAATCCTACTCCGGCAGTTAAGTCATCAACTGGCGCATAATAATCAACCGCCCGATAAAGTTGTTCACTTATATCGGTTCCTAAATGTTCTTGTAGCTGAAGCGCTTCTTTAGGGGATAGGCTTATTAACTGTCCTTCATTTGGTAAACGAAAATTAACCCCATTAGCTTTATACCCTCGTGGTTTAGCTAATTTTGCTATTTCGTCTGCTCCAGAAGTGGTAAACAATGCCCCTTTCCAGGCGAACAATTGACGTAAATTAGGTAAGTCACTTAACTGCTTTTTACCCAATTCCTCTGCAAAAATAATTGGATCATAATACAGGGCCCGCGTGTTTGTTTCCCAGACTTGTTTGGGAAGCAAGTAATGGTTTACCCTTCCTGAATGAACAAGTAATGGCGTTGCTAACTGGAAATCATCGAGGACCAACTTTCCGGCCCGCAAACCATTCTTAGAACGCTCAATTTCAAAATATTTACTCATTGCCTGCCTCACTTTGTTGGGTACTCTAAGCCTAAATGCTTATAGGCTGCTGCAGTCACCATTCGTCCCCGTGCCGTTCTTGTTAAATAACCAATCTGGAGAAGGTATGGCTCATACATTTCTTCAATGGTTGATTTTTCTTCACCAATATTAGCAGCAATCGTTTTTAGGCCAACTGGTCCGCCATTATAGTAGTTGATCATTGTTAGCAGAAGTTTCCGGTCAATCTCATCAAGTCCCTGATCATCAACCTGAAGCAATTTAAGTGCCCGTTGAACACTAACCGAATCAATTGAACCTTTTCCCGCAACCTGGGCAAAGTCACGCACCCGTTTTAATAGTCGGTTAGCAATCCGTGGCGTTCCCCGAGAGCGAAGGGCTAATTCGTGAGCACCTTCATCCTCAATTTTGGTTTGGAAAATTTTAGCAGAACGAAAAATAATCTTAGTTAATTCATCCTGGTTATAGTAGTTCATGTGCTCCACAATTCCAAAACGATCCCGCAATGGTGCAGACAACATCCCGGCACGCGTAGTAGCCCCAATTAAGGTGAATGGCGGTAAAGGAAAATGAACAGGATGGGCTGTTGGTCCTTCACCAATCACAATATCAATATAGTAATCCTCCATGGCAGAATATAGCATTTCTTCAACCACTTTTGGTAACCGGTGAATTTCATCAATAAACAAAACATCACCTGGTTTTAGTTCATTTAACAGAGCAACCAAATCACCTGGCTTCTCAATCGCCGGACCACTGGTGGTTTTAATGTTTACTCCTAATTCATTTGCAATTACCATCGCCAGGGTAGTTTTCCCTAGACCTGGTGGACCATATAAAAGGACATGATCCAAAGCTTCTTCACGTTCTTTAGCGGCCTTAATATAAACACTTAATTCGTGCTTGATTTTTGCTTGGCCAATATAGTCAACTAGTGTTTGTGGACGAAGGGTTAGTTCAATTGCTGCCTCTTCCTTTCCTGTTGTCTCACCAGAAACAATTTCATGTTCATCCTGGTTTGCCATCCTTTAACCACCCTCCTTTAATTTAATAGTCTTAACGCATGGCGAAGGTATTCTTCTGTAGAAGTTACTGGTTCTTTCTCTAATTCTTTCTTGATTCGTTTAACATCTCGTTCCTTATAACCTAAGGCAGTTAATGCTTCTAGTGCATCTTGCAAGGCATCATTAGCAGCTGACTCGGCTGTTGATAATGGTTTGAAGAGATCCGTTTCGGTTGTGGTTAATCGTTCAATCTTATCCTTAAGATCCAAGCAGATTTGCGAAGCGGTCTTTTTACCAATTCCTGGGAACTTAGTCAAATACTTAACATCATCATTTGCAATTGCATTAATCAACCCATCATGATCCGGGTTAGCCAAAATCGCTAAAGCGCTCTTGGGACCAATTCCCGAAACATTAATTAATTGCAAGAAAAGTTGTTTTTCATCCTCATCATTAAAGCCAAAAAGTGAAATATCATCATCACGAACTGCCTGGTAAACATATACTGTCACTTTCTCCTGCTTATCGACATGGTAACGATAGGGATTAGCAACTAGCAACTGGTAACCAATTCCATTTACCTCTACTACAATGTAACGTGGCTTAATGATTGTAACCAATCCTGTTAGGTATTCATACATTCTCTTGTACTCCTCTTTTAAAATTCGTGTTCATCAAAATCTTGAGCAAACGGAACATGTGAATCTTGAATCCGTTTAAACATTTTTTCCAGATCTCGATCATTAAAGTGCACGGTCACAGGCCGCCCGTGAGGACAATTAAAGGGATTCTCACATTTTGGCAGCCGTTGTAAAAGTGCTTTTGCTTCACGATCATCAAGGTGGTGATTGGCTTTAATCGCCCGTTTACAACTCATCATGATTGCGGTTCGTTGACGAAAATCATGGACTGAGATTTTACCATCATTAATTAACCACTCAATCATTTCCTTAGCGGTTGCTTCTTCTTGCCCCTCCGCAAACCAGATTGGATGGGAACGCAGGATAAAGCTATTTGGACCAAACGATTCGAGATGGAGACCAACAGCTTCAAGCACATCTAAATGCTGAGTGATTGTCATTGTATCAACCGTTGAATAATTTAGAACTAACGGTACTAAAAAGGCTTGTTGATCATCACTTACCTGACCAATCTTTTTCCGGAACCGTTCATAATTAATCCGCTCCTGTGCCGCATGTTGATCAACAATATACAGTCCATCACTTGCCTGAGCTAATAGGAAGGTTCCCTGTAACTGACCGATATACTGTAAGTTTGGAAAACGTTTCTTAGCTTGATCACTCTTATCTTGAACATCTAGCTCAACATTTTCTGCTTTTACAGGTTTTTGCGGTGCCTGTTCATCTGGACTTCCAAATGGGTATGCAATCCCCTCAGCCTGATACCGCTGGTCGAATGCCTGCATTTGCGAACTCGCTAATTCATCTTTTTTGTGAATTACAATGGGTTCCCGAACGACACTATCACTAGCATCAGTATCTGCTGGTCCCCCATTTTTAACTACGGTAGCTGAAGACTGGGGATGAAAAGCAGTACTTGGAGTTGTGTATTGCTTAGCGGCTTCACTTAATTGGTGCTCCAAATTATCCACATCTGGTTCATCCGGGATAAATTGGTTAGCATCAACATCAGGAATAAGATTTTCTATTGATATCCGCTGACGAACCACTTTAGAGATTAATGCTGATAGTTCTGATTCTTTGCTTAACCGTACTTCCCGTTTTGCTGGGTGAACATTGACGTCAACCAACACCGGATCAAGTTGAATATTAAGAACAGCAATTGGGTAGCGGCCAACCATTAACTTTGATTCATAACCATTGATAATTGCCTTAGTCAATTCAAAATTACGAATATAACGGTGATTAATAGTAATTGTAATGTATTGCCGTGATGCTCGCGTAAGTTCAGGTAACGATACTAAACCATCAATCTGAAAATCATTATCTTCACCCGTAAACGGTAACATCTTTTTGCCGACTTGGATTCCATAAATAGCTGCCACAACCTGTTGGAGATTATCATTTCCGGCGGTTCGAAATAATTCCTTATTGTTATGGGTAAGGCTAAACGCTACTTGGGGGTTAGCTAATGCCAATCGGTTTACGATATCAGTAATTCGGGCTAATTCTGTCTGTGGTGATTTGAGGTACTTTAACCGGGCTGGGGTATTAAAAAATAATTCACGAACGACTACATCAGTTCCCTGACGTGCTGGCCCTGGTTTTAAATCAACCAATTCACCACCATGAATATGGATTAAAGAACCACTGGTACTTTCTGGAGTTGCTGTCGTTAAAGTAACATCAGCAACAGAAGCAATACTTGGTAAAGCTTCACCCCGAAAGCCCATTGTTTTTACCTTAAAAAGATCCCGTCGCGTTGCAATTTTACTGGTAGCATGACGCTTAAACGCAATTTTTACGTCATCAGAAGCGATTCCCGAGCCATCATCAATTACCCTAATGCTATCTAATCCAGAATTCTCAACAATAATATCGATTCTCTTGCTATCAGCATCCAAAGAATTTTCTACCAATTCCTTAACAATCGATGCAGGGCGTTCAATCACTTCACCGGCGGCAATCTGATCTGCTAAAACATTTGTTAATTCATGGATCTTTCCCATCTACGTCACCTTACTTTAACTTTTGCTGCCATTGATAGATCTGGTTCATCACATCCATTGGAGTCATCCCCATTAGGTTGAGGTTCTTTAACTGTTTAATAATCTTCGTTGCAGCCGGATCCTTTGGCTTTGGTTTAGGAGTACCAAATAGTTCCATTTGACCATTGGGATCGACTAATGGCTGTTCGGTGACTGTCGGCTTCAGTGGCTGAGCTGCCTTTTCTTTAACCTTATTTGGTTCCGTTTCCTGATTAGCCGTTGAAGAAATCGTTGGTAATTTTACATCCTTCTTCTCTAACGAACTGAGGATTTGGTCAGCACGTTTGAGCAACTTATCTGGCATCCCTGCTAATTTAGCCACGTGAATCCCGTATGACTTATCAGCAGGACCAGTACTAACCTTATGAAGGAAGACCAGTTCCCCATTCTTTTCAGTTGCTCCAACGTGGACATTCTTTAACCGTGGTAGGGGTGTTTCAAGCGCAGTTAATTCATGGTAGTGAGTTGAGAAAAGCGTCTTCGCCCGTAAATGCTCGTGAATATATTCAATAATCGCTTGAGCAAGTGCCATCCCGTCATAAGTAGCAGTTCCCCGACCAATTTCATCGAATAAGATTAAACTTCGATCCGTCGCGTGGACTAAAGCATTATTTGCTTCCATCATTTCAACCATAAAGGTACTTTCACCAGAAATTAAGTCATCAGCTGCCCCAATTCGAGTAAAGATCTGATCAAAAATCGGTAATTCAGCCCGCTCAGCAGGAACAAAACACCCCATCTGTGCCATTACCGCAGTCAATGCCAATTGACGCATATAAGTACTCTTACCAGACATGTTAGGACCAGTAATTAAGAGAATATCAGTAGAATCATCCATTAAAACATCATTAGGTACATATTCCTGATGTCCCATAAACTTTTCAACAACGGGATGGCGACCATCCTTGATCTTTAACACATGACCCGTATTCATTGCTGGACGAACAAAATGGTAATCCTCACTAACTACCGCAAAACTTTGTAAAACATCTAATTCAGATAATGCTTTGGCTAGGCTTTGTAAACGTTTAATTTGCTTTTTAACTTTCTCCCGAATTTTAACAAAAACATCATATTCAAGCGCAGTTGACTTCTCCTGAGCACCTAAAATCAATGCCTCCTTTTCTTTTAATTCAGGGGTTGAGAACCGTTCCGCATTTACTAATGTTTGCTTTCGTTCATAACGATCACGAGGAATTTTACTGAGGTTAACCTTGGTTACTTCAATGTAATAACCAAAGACATGGTTATATCCAATCTTAAGGTTATTAATCCCAGTCACCTTACGCTCTTGCTCCTGTAAGTCAGCAATCCATTGTTTACCGTTATTCATTGCATCCCGATATTCGTCAAGTTGTTTATCGTAACCATCCTTGATTACTCCACCCTCAGTTACACTAATTGGTGGATCATCCACAATCGAATTATCAATCAGTGATGCAATATCAGTTAGTGGATCCAGTTGTTTTTCCAAGTCAGCAAATGCAGGCGCATCAAGCGTCTCCAAAGTATACTTAATCTTCGGGACCTGGAGCAGCGACGTCTTAAGCTGGATCAGATCACGTCCATTAACGCTTCCGTATGCTACACGTCCAGCAAGCCGCTCTAGATCATATACCTTAATTAATTCTTGCTGGATATTATTGCGCTCAAAATAGTGTTCAAGAAGTTCCTGAACCTTATCCTGACGGGCACTAATCTGCTTAGGATCAATGAGCGGCCGATCGAGCCACCGCTTTAAGAGTCGACTCCCCATTGCCGTTTTAGTTTCATCAAGCAACCAAGCTAACGTTCCTTGACGCTTACCACTTCTCATATTAGTCATCAATTCAAGGTTTGTTTTAGAATAATGATCGATCTTCATAAAGGAACTTGGCCGGTAAGAAATTGCTTTTTGTAAGTGGGCAAGTGACCGTTTTTGGGTTGTTAACAGGTAAGAAACCAAAAGTGAGACAACTGCTTGCTGCCCCCTATCAGTTAAATCCTGGGTTAAATAACTTACTTCAGCGCCCTTAACAATTTCTGGTTGGTGCGATTGAAGAATATTACGCTTAGTTAATTGTTGTTTAAAATCAGCTTCAACCGAATCATCAATGACGACTTCACGACTTTGCAAGTTGATTAACTCATTAATTGTCTCATCTTCACTTGAAAAATCAGTGGTCTTTAATTCACCGGTTGATAAGTCAGTATATGCTAAATAGTAGTGATCATCTTGACGAATAATCCCAGCTAAGTAATTATTGTTCTTTGCTTGATCACCATTTAAATCCATCTGGGTCCCTGGTGTAATTAACCGGGTAACTGCCCGCTTAACCATCCCCTTGGCCTTCTTGGGATCCTCCATTTGTTCACAAATTGCAACCTTATATCCCTTGTCAATCAAGACATCCACATAGCTATTAACTGCTCGATGTGGAACCCCACACATTGGGATCGGGTTCTTTGCGCTATGATTTCTTGTTGTCAGAGTTAATTCAAGTAATTGTGCACCTTTAACAGCATCATCGTTAAAGAGTTCATAAAAGTCTCCTAAACGATAAAATAAAAATGCATCCGGATACTGATCCTTAACCTTTTGGTACTGTTCCATCATTGGCGTCATTTTCTTTGCCACCTAATTTCACCCCACAAATTTTCTCTCTACATAAATAGAACGTTTTTTCCGCGCAACTATACTTTACTTATTATATTTTTTGCATAATTCAAGTGCAAGAAAGTGAAAAACAAAATAAAGCTATTACTCCAGTATTAGCTATTTTTTTAAATAAAGAAAGAGGCCAGGAGCATCCCCGGTCTCTTTCCTATATTAAAATGCCTCAGTTAACATTTATTTTGCATAGTCGATCGCACGAACTTCACGGATAACCGTTACCTTAATGTGCCCTGGATATTCAAGTTCTTGTTCAATCTCATGCTTAATGTCATGAGATAAAACAGTCGCTTGAAGATCAGAAATCTTCTTTGGCTTTACAATTACCCGTAATTCACGACCTGCCTGAATTGCGTAACTATGATCGACACCATCATGGTCATTTGCAATACTTTCTAGTTTCTTTAATCGTTGAATATATTGTTCAAGTGATTCACTCCGCGCACCAGGACGAGCACCAGAAATAGCATCAGCAGCCTGAACAAGAGCTGCAATTACTGATTTAGCTGGTACGTCACCATGGTGTGAGGCAATCGTATTAATAACTACCTTATTTTCCTTATACTTCGTAGTTAATTCAACACCTAGTTCAACGTGTGAACCATCAACTTCATGATCAATTGCTTTTCCAATATCGTGCAATAAGCCAGCACGCTTAGCGAGGGTTACATCTTCACCTAGTTCAGCAGCCATTATTCCAGCAAGCTTAGCAACCTCAATAGAGTGATCTAGAACATTTTGACCATAACTTGTCCGGTACTTCATTCGACCAACCGTCTTAATCAAATCAGGATGCATCGAGTGAATTCCAAGATCAAAGAGTGCTTGTTCCCCGGTTTCCCGGAGGTTAGCGTCCATTTCTTGGCGAGCCTTATCGACAGCCTCTTCAATTCTTGCTGGATGGATCCGACCATCCTGAATCAGTTTCTCCAACGCGATCTTAGCGATTTCACGTCGAACCGGGTCAAACCCACTTAACACAACAGCTTCAGGAGTATCATCAATAATTAAATCAATCCCGGTCAATGTTTCAAGGGTCCGAATATTACGACCTTCGCGACCAATAATTCTCCCCTTCATGTCGTCATTTGGTAAATTAACAACGGAAACGGTAGCTTCGGAGACAACATCGGCTGCACTCCGTTGAATTGCTTCGACAATTAACTTCTTTGCTGTCTTATCAGCAGTTAATTCCGCATTCTGTTCACTATCACGAATCATGATTGCACGCTCAGTCTTCAACTCTTCCTTAACTTGATCTAAGACCTGCTTTTTAGCTTCATCATGGGATAATTGGGCAACCTTTTCTAATTCTTGTTGCCGTTCTTCAATTAATGAATCAGCCTTTTCTTGGGATAACTTTAACTGATTTGTTTGTTGTTCAAGTTGGTGTTCTCGCTTACCAACGGCATCTTCACGTTTTTCTAAAGCATCATCCTTACGATCCAATGATGTTTCCCGTTGCAAGAGCCGATCCTCTTGCTTTTGAACTTCGCTTCGCCGTTGCTTTAATTCTTGTTCAACACTTTCCCGGTAACGATGGCTTTCTTCCTTGGCTTCTAAAATTGCCTCTTTTTTTGCCGTCGCTGCATCCTGCTTTGCAGTGGAAAGAATTTGGTCTGCACTTTGGTTTGCAGCTTTAAGTTGCTTCTCAACAGAAACCTTATGAATTGCATATCCAATAATAATACCGACAACCATAGCAAGCGCGGCGAAAACTAAGCCGAAAGCTTCCATCATTTCACCTCCGCTTTCACTATATTTTTATTATTGGTTCAATTAATTAGTTTAATTTAACCGTATGATAAATTAAATATCACACAAGTTAAATTTTAAGCTTGCGGTTAATTAGTGTCAACCACTCTTTTAATAATTAAAAGAAGGAGAACTACTAATTTAGTAATTCTCCACCTAAAATTAAAAATCTTTACTTTTTACTTGCTTCTTCGATAGTTTCCTGCTTGGAACCAGTTTTAGAATCTTGCTTTTCGCTTTTATCTTTCTCGTTAGTAGTACCCTTCAATGGCTCCATCCCATAAGCTTCACGAACCTTGTTCATTAGTTCTGCCATACTATCAGGATGTTCTGCTAACCATTTCTTTGCATTTTCACGACCTTGGCCAATTCGTTCGTCTCCATATGAGTACCATGCACCGGACTTATTAACAAGGTCCTTATCAACGGCCATATCAAGAAGTTCACCGGTCTTAGAAATTCCTTCACCATACATGATATCAACTTCGGCACGCTTGAACGGTGGAGCAACCTTATTTTTAACAATCTTAATCTTAGTTCGGTTACCGATAACATTCGTCCCGTTCTTAATTTGTTCAGAACGACGGATTTCCATCCGAATGGTCGAATAGAACTTTAATGCCCGACCACCAGTAGTCGTCTCAGGATTACCGAACATTACACCAACTTTTTCACGAATTTGGTTAATAAAGATTGCAATCGTCTTTGTCTTATTAATTTCTCCAGAAAGCTTCCGCAATGCTTGTGACATTAACCGTGCTTGGAGACCGACGTGAGCATCTCCCATCTCACCTTCAATTTCAGCACGTGGTACAAGGGCAGCAACTGAATCAACAACAACCAAGTCCACTGCTCCACTTGAAATCAATGCGTCAGCAATTTCCAACCCTTCTTCACCAGTATCAGGCTGGGAAAGGAGTAGATCATCAACATTTACCCCTAATGCCTCTGCATATTGAGGATCAAGGGCATTTTCAGCATCAATATAAGCTGCCGTACCACCTTGACGTTGAACTTCAGCAACTGCTTGCAATGCAACAGTTGTCTTTCCTGAACTTTCAGGACCATAAATTTCAACAATTCGACCACGGGGATAACCACCTACCCCAAGGGCCTTGTCAATTGCTAATGAGCCACTTGATACCGTCGCAATCTTCATATCGGCTGCGTCACCCATCCGCATGATGGAACCCTTACCGAAATTCTTTTCAATCTTACGAATTGCGACATCAAGTGCTGCTTTTCGTTGATCAGCCAAAATAATTCCTCCTTTGAAACGGAATATCCGTTAATAATCATAACAGTTTTGGACAAAAAAACAAGAATTTTAGCGAACAATGGTTCGATTATTTTTTAATTTCTCGTAAAACCATTTGTAAACCATACTGGACACTTAACAAGCGAATCTCTTGTCGGCCTAAGTAACTCGCTAGGTGTAATTGTTTTGAAATTGGTTTTTCCCCCTTACGCGCTAATCCAATCCAAACAGTCCCTGCCGGATTACCTTCTAGGCTATCCGGACCTGCAACCCCGGTAAAGCCAAGCCCAAAGTCAGCACCAAGTTTTTTACGAGAATATTCAGCCATTGCTTCAGCAGTGGCACTACTTACTACCCCATTATGTTCAATCAATGTAGAAGGGATTTCTAACAATTTAACCTTTGCTGATGCAGCATAAGTGACAAATCCCCCATCAAAAATTTCTGAAGCACCAGGAACTGAACAAATCGTACTCTGAAAGAGACCGCCAGTTAAACTTTCAGCTCCAGTAATTTTTAATTTTTGTTGTTTAAGTAAGTTAACTACCTTATTTACCAAGCTGAAATTATTTCCCATTCCCAGGTAATATTCACCCTCTTTTTCAAGAATCATTTTTGTTACCCGATCAAACCGGGCCTCAATATCTATTTGCTTATTCATAAAGCCAGTTAACCGGAGCTCAATATTAGTAGGCTTAACATACGAAGTAATCGTGATGTCTGGGTAAGTTTCCATCACCGGTTTCAAATCATTCATCAAAATCGACTCAGGTCTTCCGAGAAAATGGAGTGCCCGGGTTTTAATTGTCTTTTGAATATTAAGTTCTTTAATAATCATGGGAATCACTTCTTGTTCCACCATTGCTTGAAATTCAGAAGGTGGCCCTGGAAGGACAACGACGCGTTGCTTACCCAGCTTAACCCAACTTCCTAAAGCTAGCCCCCGCAAATTAGGAATCAATTTACCAACGTATTGTGCCTGACGCTTATTTTCTGGTTGAATGTCAATTTGACGTTGAGCAAAAATGCTTAAAAGATGTTGCCATGTTGGGATATCAGTCTTTACTGGCATATCAACAGCCTTGGCAACTGCTGATAAGGTAACGTCGTCTACAGTAGGCCCTAAGCCACCACAAACAAAGATTAAATCAGCTTGCCTTTTTCTTTCATGAACACTGCTAATAATAGCGTCTGGATCATCACCAATAGTTACTTGTGACGTTATAATAATCCCTAAAGAATTCAATTTTTTTGCTAGGAACGCTGAATTAGTATTAGTGATTTCACCACGTTGGAGCTCATCACCAACCGAAATAATTTCTGCATTCATGTTTTTTGCCTCCAAGTATTAATAACGTAAAAATTGTCTAATCCTACTTTTTAATTTCTATTCTAAATTCTAGATCAATCATATAACTAATCCCCTATTAATATAAGCGTTGATCTAAAAAGGGCCTAGTATCCAATAAAAATTGAAACTAGTGCCCAAAACAAATAATATTAACAAGCCTTTATTCTTTTATACCTTCTTCTTTAGCAAGCTTAGCAACTCGATTCTCATTAAACATAATGTAGATTAATAACAATAACGCAAGAGCTGCTGCTGAATAAAGAACAATATTACTTGCCAACCATCCATACTTGGAGACCAAAACACCAATTAAGGCCGTTGCTAGGGTTTCACCAAAGATATACTGGAAAAAGCCCATAAATCCTGTTGATGAACCAACAGCAAACTTTGGAACGGCTTCGTTTACCATTAAACCAACCAAAGTTAACGGTGCGTAAATTAACGTTCCCATAATAAAAAGGACGGTAACAATCAAAACATGACTAGTGCTAAAGAAATAGGTTGTTAGACAAATAAATAGTAAGATGACACAAGCGATGCAGACAATTGCCCGGCGATCTTTCAGGAAATCAGAAATTGCTCCCATGATAATTACACCAGGGACAGCCGCTAATTCAAAAATTCCGACCAGCCATTTAGCAAACGACGGACTAAAACCCTTGGATTGAACCAAGAAACTAGGAATCCAACTCATCACCCCATAACGAACTAGGTAGAGGGACATTGAAGTCAACGTAATTGCCCAAACAACCTTATTAGTTAAAATATACTTTACAAAGATTTGTGGCAAAGTTAAGCTTGTTAATTCTGAAGAAGAAGCCTTCCCATTTTCAAGCACAACTTCATCACCAGTATATTGAGAAATACTTGGGAGACCAACAGTAGTAGGACGATCAGCTCCACAAATTAATACAAAGGCAGCAATGATTAGTGACACAACTGATGCAGTGTAGAATACTGCAGGAATTGAGCTGGAGAACATGAAAGTTGCTAATTGAACAACGGCAACACAGACAAATGCACCAGCATTATGAGCGGATGACCAAATAGAGTAGATTGCCCCACGGTGTTTCTTTCCCCACCATAGTTGAACAATCCGTTGACAAGCAGCAGCCCCCATCCCTTGCGCAATTGACATTACCAACATCAGGAACATCATTACGTAAAGGTTTCTCGTGGCACCTAAGCCAAAGTTCAAAATTGCTGAAATAATCAAACCGGTTGCTAGGTAGTGGTTGGGGTTACTCTTATCACTAAGTGCTCCCATGAATAGCTTGGAAATACCATAACCGATACCAAAACACGAAAGAACCATTCCAATATCAGCAGTGGTAAAGCCATACTGCTTCATAATATCATTCTGCTCGGTTGTAAAAATAAGACGAATAACATAATAGCCAATGTAACCGATACAAATTGACAATAACACACCAACCTGACGCCACTTATAAACGGTCGCAATCTTATCCTTTGAGACCTTAACCTTAGCATCAGGAGCCGGCTTTAAGAATGAAAGCATAGTTTCATCTCCTTACAATAAAGTTTGAACCTTTTTCCAAAAGGTACAGACCAATATTATCATATTCAAAATCTAAAATGAATATTTCCTGCTAAAATATTTATAATTTTTTCAGAAAAATAAAAACGAAGAGAAGGCGCTAGGGGCCATTCATGACTCCCAGCATCCTCTCTTCGTTTTATTTATTATTTAAACCCATCTGAAAAGACATCTCTACCCTGAACAAAGTAATCAACACCAGAGTAAATAGTGAAGAATAGGCAAATATATAGCATGATTTGTCCAAATGGTATCCCCCAGATTGCAAAAATTACGTTATTAAGCAATAAGAAAATAATCGCAATAAACTGGGTAGTCGTCTTGATCTTTCCTGGCATTTTGGCAGCCAAGACAACTCCATCTTGTTCTACCAACAAGAGACGCAATCCAGTAACAGATAGTTCTCGCCAGATAATGATTGAGGTTACCCATGCAGGAACTACTTGATTTCCGGTCAAGACAATAAATGCTGTCATTACTAGTAACTTATCTGCTAACGGATCAGTAAACTTACCAAAATTAGTTACTAAATGATGCTTTCGTGCAATTCGACCATCTAAATTATCGGTCAATGTTGCTGCGATAAACAAGATTGCAGCAATAAATTGGGAAACCGGAATTGTTGTTCCCCAGAAACTAATAGCACCCCATGATTGTAATGGCAAAACCATTAACAACAAGAAAAAGGGAATAATGATTAAACGCACAACTGTTAATTTATTAGGTAAATTCAAATTACTTCCTCCTCATAACCATTAGCGTGATTGCGTTTGGTTAGTCTGTGGTTGTTGGTTCTGTGACCGACTTTGATTTTGCCCCTGGTTTGTTGTAGGAGCGTTGGTTAAACGAACCGGAGTTGTGGTTGTATTCCGATTTGTTTCGTTTGTCCTTGTTGTCTGAGTCGTAGTCCGTTGGTTATTATTAGTAGTTGTTGTCCGAGTAGAGGATACACTGCTAGAAGCTGACGAACTAGAAGAATTACCAAAGTGAATCGTAACTGTTCGAGTATTATTGTAACGACCGTTATCAGTAAAGTTAATCTTCTTATTACCAAGCTTCAAACTCGTTGCTGAAGCATTTCCAACCGTAATCACAACGGTATTAGCAGTCCGCTTAATGGTTACGTCAGCCGTTGAATTAGCATCCATTGTCCGACTTAAGGCACTGGTTCCATCAGTGGTTACACTGTTCCATGCCCGACCGCTTGTCTTAATTTGTAATTTTGTATCCTTCTTCAGTGAAGCAGCGTTATAGGTAACACTATTGTTATTTCGACTAGCTTCCGTTAGTTTGATTGCAGTGCTCTTCTTCGGCAACTTAGTTGAATGTTTCTTTACAGAGCTACTACTCTTTTTCCGGCTTTCACCAGAAACTGAAACAGAGCTATTGTCAATCTTCGTGGAAGCATCTTGATGGCCACGCACAATTGCGGTCACCCAAATTGCTGCCAAAACAATCACGATTACACAGGCAATAATAATTGTTGGCAGGTACTGGCGAACTTTGCTGACACCCTGACTAACTGTTTTCCGTCGGTTAGCCCGTGTTTCTACTGCTTGACTAATATGCTCAGAATATTCTTCTGTCTTAGTTTGTGGCAGTTGTTCATTAAATTCTTTTAGCAACTCATTACCATCAAGGCCAACAGTATCTGCGTATTGTTTAATAAAAGCCCGAACATAAAAGTCGCCCGGTAACTCATCAAATTTTTCATCTTCGATCGCAATTAAGTACCGCTTTTGAATTTTAGTTAATTGTTGTAAGTCATCTAACGTGTAGCCCTTTGCCTGTCGAGCATCACGAAGTTTCTTACCAATTTCGATCCGTTGTTCATTATCGTTTTCACTCATTGTGATATCTCCATCTCTGAATTTTAATCCTACCTGCTAATTATAGCATGGCATTCCGTTATTAATTATTAAGAAAATCTTGAATTAACGGTGTTGCGGGATAATTTGGAATACAGAAATTCCTTGAGAAACGATGAACCGCTTAGCAACATCATAGAGATCATCTAGGTTAATTGACCGTAGCACCCTAATTTCATCCATCAGATTGGCCCCGTCAAAGAACTTTCCTCCATAATGATTAGCAACCGCTTCTGGTGAATCCAGCAAGCCCGTTAAACGACCAATTTCTGCATTTTTAATCTCATTAAAACGTGTTCTTGCAGCATCGATTTGTTGATCAGCACTTTCTAAAATAGCAATTACTTCATCCGCAAATCGTTCCATCTGATCGGTATCCGAACTGAAATATGCAAAGTAAAAATCACGTTGCATTTCTAGATTATAAGCAAATGAATCATCAAGAACTTCATTGTTGTACAAGCGGAGGTAATTATCCGAAGTATCATCAAAAAGAACGTCCAGTAATAAATCAATTGCTAACTTATAACGCAACCGTTCCTGACCATCCTCAGGCATCTCAATTCCCCGTAAACCAACAATTACTTTTGGCCGAGCAACGTCCATGGTTAAGGATCTAAATGGAATTACATCGTGAGCCGATGGATCATTAAGGTTAAAAATCCGGTTGGGCTTGATTACAGGTAAAAATTGCCGCTGGCTTTGGTTTTGGATTACCCAATCAACGATTTCGTCAGGATTCAAGTTACCAGCTAGAACTAAGTTCATGTTACTTGGTTGATAAAATGTCTTATATGTCTCCATCAAGTATTCAGGGGTAATCTTACTGATACTTTCCACTGTTCCCGCTATATCGATATGCATTGGATCATGTGGATAAAGGTTCCCCAGGATACCAAGGTATAGTCGCCAAGATGCATCATCTTCATACATCTTAATTTCCTGACCAATAATTCCCTGTTCCTTATTTACCGTCTGCTCGGTAAAATACGGTTCCTGAACAAAATCTAAGAGAACATCCAAGCTTTCATGAACATGACTCGTAGTTGAAAATAGATAACTCGTTTGGGTAAAACTAGTAAAAGCATTAGAATCAGCACCAAGCTTTCCAAATAAGTCAAATGCATCATGGTCAGCCTTCTCAAACATCTTATGTTCCAAAAAGTGAGCAATTCCATCTGGCACTTTAATAGCATCCTGTTTATCATATGGAACAAAACAATTATCAATTGAGCCAAAATCGGTAGTATAACTTGCATATGTCTTATGGTACCCAGCCATAGGCATCATCTGTAATGTCAAGCCATTCGCTAATTGTTGTCGGTAAATTGGCTGGTTAAATTCTTCATAAATTTCTTTATTCATATAGTTTTATTTTTCACCACTCAATAAATAGCTTGCTTGTAGTTTAATCATTGATGCAACCTTTGTCACATCATCTTTAGTCACCCGGTTAACTTGCTGTGCAAAATCAGTTTGTTCTGGTAACGAAAGTAATTGGTTAACCAAGTGATGCTCTAATATGTTATTTGCTAAATCAAAGCCGGCATAATGCTGATTAATCAATGCATCTTGAACCTCACGCATTACCTCTGCAGTAAAATTCCCTGCTTGCAGTTCGGCTACTTGCTCCTGAATCATTTCTAGAGTAGTTTGATAATCGGCTGGTTGAATGCCAGTTTGCACATTAATTAATCCAGAAAAAGGAGCTAGGCGACTAGAAGCATAGTAAGCTAGACCAGCTTTTTCCCGAACATTAGTAAAGAGCTTTGAATATGGAGTTCCCCCAAAAAGGCCATTAAAAACTAAGGCAACCGGGTATAGCGGATCACGATAATAAATCGGTAGATTGTACCCTAAATCTAGCTTAGCCTGACTAACCCGTTGCTGCTCTCTTTTATTAAACACATCTTCATGAGGCTCTTGAAAATAAAAGGTTGTTTCCGGAAGCAATGGATCTCGATCCACAAATGGTAATTGACGAATTGCTGAATATACCCTTTCTGGCTCAACATTTCCCAGAACGAATATATCCACTTTATCTTGATTAATCATCTTTTCATATGTCTGTACCAAACTTGATGGAGTACAGTAATCAAGATCAGAAATTCTTCCAAAGCTCGGTACCTGCATAACTGAATCAGAATTATAATACAACTTTAATAACTGCTGGTTAGCATAAAATTGCTTATCATCGTACAACGCCTTGATTGAACTAGTAAGGTTATTTACCTGAAGACGGAACGTTGGACTATCAAATTCTCCATCATCGATTAACGGATAAAATAGTATTTGATTAATTAATTCAGTTACCTGTGTAAATAGGTCTTTTTGCGCCAAGTGATTATTGATAAAACTTGACCGTAAGCGAACGGTATGCAACCGTCCAACTCGACCAACCCCAAGCGAAGCAAATGCACCATACAGCTTAGCCATTTGCCGAGCAAGGGCAGTTTGCGTCGGGTAAAGATGGGTGCTTGTTTCTAATAGGTTAGCAAGGAGGTTCCTTGCTGTGGCATTCGTAGTTGTCTGTGGTGTCGCAAAGTCAATTAAGATATGGGTCATCTTAAATTGCTCTGTCGGAATAACATGAAGATCGACACCTTTAGCAAGACGATAATCCACTGATATATCTCCCTTCCCCAATGTAATTAACTATATCTCGAAATTAAATCATACTGATTAATGATACTTTATCCCGTGCTAAATTACAAACTCTGGTGAAAATTAAATTCTTATATACAAAGAAATGACTCTTGGCACCCTTAAAAATGCCAGGAGTCATTTTTATAATTAAACATTTTTTAATCCGCGCCTAGGTAATTACTATTAGTACCAAACCACTTCTGATTAATTTTTCTTAACTCACCGTTTTTCTGTAGTTGTCCTAAACCAGCGTTAATCTTTTGTCGCAAGGTCTTATCGCCTTTCCTCATTCCGACAGCATAGTATTCAACTGGAAGGGCCTTACTTGTATAGGTTCGATATGAAGAACTATCCTTTTGGTGCTTAATATAGTAATCAGCATAAACTTGATCCATCAAGATTCCTTGAATTCGGTTAGCATTTAAATCGATGAAGGCATCCGGAAAAGTATCATAAAGAATTGGCTTCTTATTCTTAATTAAATCCTTCAGAACTTTGGGACGTTCATCCAATGCTGTTAATCCCGTTGAACCATTTTGCACCCCTAAAGATTTTCCTTTCATATCAGCAAAATCCAGAATATTAGAAGCTTTTTTTGTGACCAAAACTTGCTCATTCTTTAAGTACGGCCGACTAAACGCAACTTTTTTTCGTCGACTAGCGTTAATTGAGTAACCATTCCACAATAAGTCGATTGTCCCGTTCTTCAACTCTGTTTCCTTCATTGACCAATCAATAGGTTGAAAGTCAGCCTTTATTCCGTATTGCTTAAAAACAGCTCGTGCTAAATCAACATCATACCCAACAAGTTTACCGTTTTTTTGTCGAAAGCCCATTGGAACAAAACTATCATCTAACCCAATTACAACGCGCTTTCGTTTTTCAATCCGGTTCCAAGTATCCTGAGTATTTGCCCGTTGAGTAACGCTTTGACAGCCACTAAGAACAAGAGCAGGAGTGACTAAAATCAGGAGCACCAGCCAATATTTAATTTTTCGCATAGCAAGCACCTCCCATTCTTTAATCTTGACTCTGATCGATCGGGTTAACCTTTAACAATTCGTCAGCAATTTCTTCAGCAAAATCAAAATCGTGAGTAACTACTAATTGGGTTACACCACTCTTCTTTAGTGAAAGAATGATGTTTGCAACGTCTTGACGGAGATTTGGATCAAGCGCTGATGTTGGTTCATCATAGCAAAGGATTTTCGGCTTCATTGCTAAAGCACGTGCAATTGCAACCCGCTGTTTTTGTCCTCCAGACAATTGCCAAGGATAAAGATTTCCTTTCGCTGATAGCCCTAATTTCGCCAATAACTCTTGAGCATTCTTCGTGGCTTCATCTTTTGACTGCTTAAGAACCATCGTTGGCGCTAAGGTTATATTTTCCATTACTGATAGATTAGGAAAAAGGTTAAAGTCTTGGAAAACAACCCCAATTACTTGATCAGATGCGCCAGTTCCTGAAGGATCAAACGGTTTGCCGTCCATTAGGAATTCACCACTATCAGGAGTATCTAATCCAGTAATACAACGGAGCAAAGTTGTTTTTCCTGCCCCTGAAGGACCAACAATGCAAAGGATCTCATCATCTTTAACGGTCAAGTTAACATCATCGAGAATTACCCGATCGCCAAAACTTTTCTTTAGATTCTTAACTTCTAACATCGGCTATTCCTCCTTACTTAAAATATGAATAACGTTTTTCAACTTGACGTAAGATTAACGTACAAATACCAACAAGAATCAGGTAAATTAACCCAACAAGGAGAAGGGGAACAAGAGTTACGTCTCGAGAGGTAGCAATGTTTCCTGCCCGAAGAAGGTCACCAAGTCCAATTACGTAAACAAGTGAAGAATCCTTTACCAAGTTAATAACTTCATTTCCAATCGAAGGAATAACGATTTTAACAACTTGAGGGATAATAATTTTTCGAACCGTTTGCCAATAATTCAATCGCAATACCTTAGCAGCTTCGTATTGACCAACACTGACGGATTGAAAACCACCACGGAAAATTTCAGCGAAGTAGGCCGCATAGTTAAGAATAAACGCAACAAGTGCTGCATCATACCGCTCAAATACAATTCCAACAATTGGTAGTCCATAGAAGACAAAAATCAATTGTAAAAGTAACGGTGTTCCCCGCATTAACCAAACATAAATTTCAAGGATCCACTTAAGGGGTTTTATTTTTGAAGTCAGTCCTAGACTTACAATAATTCCTAAGGGGATTGAAATAATCAGTGTCCAAAAAAAGATCTGTAATGTTAATCCAGCCCCCTGGATAAGTGAAGGCAAGATTTGTGATACGTAATTAAGCGACATTTTAAAACCTCCTTGAATTAAAAAACGTTAAACAAAAAATCCTCTTAAACTAATTAATTAGCCTAAGAGGACGAGCAAGTCGTGGTTCCACCTCATTTTATAATTACCTCACAGTAATTACCTCATGAGTTTAACTAATTTACTGTAGGAAAAAGAAAACGCCCTCACAGTCTTTCGACTATGAGGGCGTTTTACGCGGTTCCACCTCATGTTGTTACTTTCTCACAAAAGCAACCTCAGTAAGTTCATTAATTAAACTCCGCGCTGTAACGGGCTACCCCGGAACTGCCTACTTAATTCAACAGATCAACTTGCAGATGTGATTCAAGAACACTAACCCGTTCGTTTCCCATCATCACGAACTCTCTGAAGAGCTAGCTAATTCTTTACTAGTCTGTTCTTCGCTTTTTGATATTGTCATGTATCCTACACTCGATAACCAACTTTGTCAATCCCTTTTAGGATTTTTTTTGCTTCAAAGCCCATGTATAAATTGATTGAATTGGCCAATAAAGAATTACAAAGTAAACCAAATTAAGAGCAAGTGTTGGCGCTAAAGTATACACAAGATAGTCCCCAACATTCATATGGGTAATTCCTACTAGTGAGTATGCCCAGTACGTTAACGTTACAAAAACTACAATATCAATAAAAAAAATCATAATAACCGTCAAAAACGATTGATCAAAATACCTTGATAGAATCTTCGTAAGCTCAACAATTAGCGGAAAAAGAAAGATATCTAACCCTAAAATACCGGTAAAGTAAACATCAAATACAATTCCCGCAAGTACTGCAAAGGGAATTAATGGAATTTCAATATCTTCTTCAAAGTAATACGAAAGTACTAGCCAAAGTAAAACTAACTCACTCATCATTGAATAAGGATAGCTAAAGAAAAACTTTGCCCAAACACTACTTAAAGAGCCATCTAAAAATAATGAGATAAATAACCCCAGCGGAAATATATACTTTAATCGCGATAATCTATACATCCAATCACCTCGATCAAGCAGGTTCCGCAACGGTCACAATATTAACGTCATTCATATTAGCAGCGGGCTTAATGTATACCTTTTGGGCTAATCCATAGTCGTCTTTCCCAATCCGAGTTACACGACCAACATAGAGGCCCCTTGGTATTACGCCTCCCATACCACTTGTCATTACCTTTGCGCCCTTCTTCAACTTAGCTTTGGAACTAACTTGTCCCATAATTAATTCACCTGTTGAATCGTTATAGTCGGTAATGAGTCCATTAACGGTTTGATTATTTGATCCATCAATGGTGATAGCAAAACGATTTGCCGATTCACTAGTATTACTTAATAGTTCAACCTTACTATTAGTCTTATTTACTTCACTAATTCGCCCAATCAAGCCACTACCACTCATTACGGGCATGTTTTTCTTGATTCCATTAGATTGACCCTTATTAATTACCAGTTGCTTTTGCCATGAAGATGGTGTTCTCATCATTACTGAAGCAGTAATCGTGTTGTAATCAGTTAATGACTTATTAAGCTTTAATTCTTGCTTAAGCTCTTTATTTTCCTTTGCTAAAGTCTGATCGCGGACCTTGGTTTGAGCTAATTCAGTTACCTGTTGCTTTAGTTCCCGGTTTTCAGAATACGTATCCATTAGTTGACCAACAGAACTAAAGCCACCCTGAACTGCATTTACTGGGATAGCAACTACACTATCTACAAAACCAACAATGTCATTACCAAATTGCTGAATTAGCGGTGGTGTATTCCGACGATTACGCATCGAAACTGACCCAGCCATCAAACCAAAACAAACAATTAGAATTAGCACAAGGATAACAAGCCGTCGATTGGAAAAAAACTTGCGCATTTTATTCCTCCAGCATTTTTACTAAAAAGAAAGGACTGGACAAAACAAATCGTTTTGCGACCAGCCCCATCCCGTTACTTATTACTTCTTTTTCATTACGTCGATACTCTTTAATGATTCACCAGTACCAGTTGCAACACAGTCAAGTGGATCGTTTGCAATGAATACTGGAACCTTAGTAGCATCAGCAATCACGTCAGGAAGGTGCTTCAATAGTGCACCACCACCTGTAAGGACAATTCCGTGATCAATAACATCGGCTGCAATTTCTGGAGAAGTTTCTTCCAATGTTCCCTTAATTGCATCGATAATTGAATTAACAACATCTTGTAGAGCAATGGAAACATCCTTTGCAGAAACCTCCATTGTCTTTGGTAGTCCCGTAACAAGGTCACGACCACGAACCTCGGTTGAACCCATTTCAGCGGCTGCATCGACCGAAGCAGAACCAATATCCCACTTAATCTTTTCAGCTGTTCTCTCACCGATTAACAAGTTCATGTTTTGGCGAACATATTGTGCAATTGCATCATTCATTTCATCCCCAGCCATTCGAATTGAACGACTAGAAACAATCCCACCTAAGGAAATGGTTGCCACATCAGTAGTTCCACCACCAATATCAACAACCATACTACCGGTCGGATCCATTACTGGAAGGCCAGCACCGATCGCAGCAGCAAATGGTTCTTCAATAACGTAAGCGTCACGGGCACCCGCAACACGAGTAGCATCAATTACGGCCCGCTTCTCAACTTCAGTAATTCCACTTGGGACACATACCATTACGTAAGGCTTTCCGTTAGAATTCCCCAAAGCCTTTTCGATATAGTACTTCATCATTGCAACAGTGGTGTCGTAGTCAGCAATTACCCCGTCCTTCATTGGTCGAATAGCTGTAATGCTACCCGGAGTCCGGCCGATCATGTCACGAGCATCCTTACCTACAGAAATGACTTCATTGGTTTTAGTATTCCGAGCAACAACTGATGGTTCACGCAATACAATTCCCTTGCCTTCAACATACACAATCGTGTTTGCTGTTCCGAGGTCGATGCCAATATTTTTGGTTCCGATTCCTAGCAATCTGCTTCTTCCCTTCATCTAGTAAATTATTTTTTATCTAATATCGAGCATATTATACCATAGCAAACGCCATATACGAACTTTAATATACACAATAAATCACTAGAGAAGGCTAAATCTTTGATAAATTAACGATTTCTTTAATTTTTCGTCCCATCTCTTCTTTGAAATGCTTGATTTTCACGCCAGCTGTAGTAATTATCCTGAGCAACAATTAAGAAATCAAGGAAGGTCAATCCTAACATTCGACACCCCTTTTCTAGCCGTTTAATCATTGCCCGATCAGCCGATGAGGGTTCAACGCTTCCAGAAGGGTGATTATGAACAACTGCAATCCCACTAGCAGACTGAATTAATGCCCGTCGAAAAATCCGATCAGGATAAACATTGCATTCGCTAAGACCACCGATAAACATTTGCTTGATGTCGATAATATCATTATGAATGTCAGTTCCAACTAAATATAAACTTTCCTGACTTTCACCGCTTAATCGATCCATCATTTCAGTACTCAATAATTGACTAGAGTAAGCATGACCAAACAAACAAGCCTTACTTCGAACAACTAATTCTCCTAATTCTAACGCTGCTAAAAGAATTTCCATTTGTTCTCCCTCTTCAAGAAGTTCTTTCTTTTCGTCAATTGTTATATTTTTCACGGCAAGGGGTGTGGGAAAGCTTTTAATAAATTGGTGAAAAAGGGCATTTCCCTCCTCACTACCATCGATTAAAATTCTAGCGACAAGTTCAAGATATTGAGTTGATTCTGCTGAAAACATAAATAAAAAATCTCCTTTTTCCGTTCTATATATATAAAACGAAAAAAAGAAGATTTGCATTATTTTATTTTAAAATTTTTCTGACTTCCGAAATAAAGTAGAGTGATCCCGTGATAATCATCACATCATCAGCTCCTAATTCTTGAGATAATTCAACAAAACCACTTTGCCAATTTTCGGCAATTTGAATTGGGTATTTTGTCTTAAACTCACCAATAACACTGGTCAGGTCAGCACTTGGTCGCTTGGGACCTGGACCTGCAAAGTTAGTCACCATTAAATGAACATTTGCTAGACTGGCTAATTCCCCAATCATCAGCTCATACTGCTTATCAGCCAATATTGCAACAAGAATGTAAACATTACGATCACTAAAATCATCCCGAATCGATTTTACTAATGCCTGAATTCCGGGAAGGTTATGTGCGCCATCAAGCATCACTAGTGGCTCATCAATTACAGTTTCCATCCGTCCCGGCCACCATGTTGTTGCTAATCCCTTTTTTAAGTCTACTACATTCACCGGAATTCCTAGTTTATTCAGTACTACTTGAACTGTCGTTATTGCAATTGCAGCATTTTCTACCTGGTAATCTCCGGCTAACTTAAGCTTCCCCCGAAAATGGTGTAATTCTCCACCATCATATTCAATCTCTGCATTCATTGCATGCCGATTAAGCTTTCTTGTCGAAAACTCCTTTCCCAGTTCATAAATCTGGGCTTTCTTTTCCGCCGACTCTTTAACAATAACTTCATGTGCTGATAAGGGAAGATGACCAATAACTACAGGAACACTTTCTTTAATAATTCCAGCCTTTTGGTGGGCGATCTTTGCTAACGTATTACCGAGGTACTTCATGTGATCCCAGCCGACCGTTGTGATTACGCTTACCAATGGTGTAATCACATTCGTTGAATCATATAAACCGCCAATTCCTACTTCAAGCAATACTAAGTCCGGTTTCTTTTCAGCAAAGTAACAAAACATAATGGCTGTATCAATCTCAAATTCAGTGGGGCCTCCCGTGGGTAGCTCTTGGTCTAATTGATGAACAACTGGCTCAACCTTTTTTGCCAACCTCGTTAAATCAGTATCGCTTATTGGCTCTGCGTTAAGAGCAATCCGTTCGTTAAAACGAGTTATGAAAGGTGACGTAAAACTCCCCACATTTAATCCGGTCGCCATCAACATTGATCTCATCATCGCTACTGTTGAACCCTTACCATTAGTTCCAGTAACATGAATGTATTGCAATCCCCTTTGCGGATTTCCCAAGCGGTCTAAAAAAAGTCGCATCCGGTCTAATGTTGGAATCTTTTTAAACTTTGTCCGGCCATGAATAAAATTCAACGCATCGGTATAAGATTCAATCATCCTGTTTTCCCCCATCATCAATTTAGAAATTAATACAGATTATTAATACAACATCTTACCATAATTTAAACCACAAATGGATCGCTAACCTTAGGGATTTCTCCCTTTAGCGATCCATTTATAGTTCTATTGATAATTTAAAAGATTCTAGTGGTATAAATCAAAACGTCCCTTGGCAAATAGTTCTTTAAGCCCACCTACTTCTAAAAGCGACCGGTTGGCAATCATCTTCTTCATAAATGAACCAGGGTAACCCTTTACTTCGTGTCCCATAGCTACCCCAAAGCCACGCGTATTACCAACTGAAGCCACGGTTCCAAGTGACTTGTATGAATATGGTTCACTTAACCGCTGACCCTTCTTAATCCGGTCAGCAATGTCATCAGCAACATAATCAGCCATCGAAAGAGCCAGTTGTGCTGTAGTTGGGTATGGACGAGGAGAACCAGGTGCCATTACTGCAGCCACATCTCCGATAATGTAAAGATCATCATGATCTGGATCATTCAAGTGATCGGTAACAACAACCCGACCCCGACGTTCATTAAAACCAGATTCTGCCATTACAGGACTACCACTAACACCAGTTGTCCAAATGATAGTTCCCGCAGTCATTGATTCATCGCCATTACCACGACCATGTTGATAAATAACTGTACTTGGCTTAATCCGTGAAATTAAGCAACTTGTGTAAAGATGAACCCCAAGCTTCTTAACAAGGTTAACTCCGTAATCAGCCAGATCCTGATTAAACATTGGCAAAAGTCGTTCTGAAGCTTCAATAAGAGAAATTTGAATATCCTCAGGCTTGACACCCGCAATTTGTGCGTACCGTGGTCGTGCATCAACTAATGCACCAGCTAATTCAATTCCAGTAAAACCAGCACCACAGACAATGATCTTCAAATCATCAGGATTCTTGGTAATCTTATAATCCTTCATTTTATCAATAATATGGCTATGAATCTCTAAAGCCTCTTTAACATTAGTCATCTGAAGAGCATTTTCTTTTGCTCCTTCAATGCCGAATGTTTCAGAAGTAAAGCCAAGACCAACAACACAGTAGTCATAGTCTAATGGTTGTTCACGATGAGCTAACTCAACAGTCTTGTCGTCAGGATTAATCTTAACAACCTCATCATGAATAAAAGTAGTTACCTTAGAATTAACCAAATCACTAACTTGGTATGAAATCTTTGCAGGTGGAACATTCCCAGCGGCAACTTCATGAAGATCAGTAGCTTCATAGTGATAAGTATTCCGGTCAACTAAAACAATCCGTCCTTCACCCTTCAATTTCTTTTGAAGGAGAACAACCGTTTTTAGGCCCGCATATCCGGCACCCAGTACAACAATCTTCTTCATAAATAATTCATCCCCTATTAACTATTAGTATAGAACATCTTTTATAAATTGCTCTATTTTTACAACCCTTGATCCGCTTTTTTTAATTTTCGATAATGGGAGTTTGTTTCCCATAATTTCTGTGGTATCCCACTCATTGTTATTTTACCATCTTCAAGGAAAATAACACGATCCATCGCATCAATTCCCTGCAAATGATGTGTAATCCAAATAAGTGTTTTCCCAGCTAATTCATTCATAAAAGTATCAATCACCTGTTGCTCAGTTAATGGATCAAGCCCAACCGTCGGTTCATCCAGAATCACAATTGGAACATCCTTCAGTAGAATTCGGGCTAACGATAATCGGTGACGTTCACCACCAGAAAAGATTAATCCTGCTTCACCAATCTTTGTGTTTAACCTATCTGGTAACTGACGAATTTTTTCTTCAAGGCCAACCCGTTTTAAGACATCCCAGACATCTTCCTCCGTAGCATCTTCATTTCCTAAACGAATATTGTTCAAAACAGTGGTATTGAATAAGTAAGGTGACTGGTGAACAACACCAATATAGTCAGCAATGTGATCACCAAGCTTATCCGTAGGTACACCATTAATTGTTATTTGTCCCTTTGTTGGGTGGAGATCACCACGAATCAAACTTGCCAGGGTGCTTTTTCCGGCTCCACTTCGACCAAGAATAGCTAATTTTTCTCCCGGCTTAATGGTTAAGTTTAGGTGATCCAAAATTAACTTTGTAGATGATGAATACCTAAAGCTAACATCGTCTACTTTAATTTGATATGGTGCTTCAATTTGCGGAACTTGCTTATTTGCCTTAACTGGTTCTGGAAGTTTATTAAGGCGCACTAGTGAATCGGTATAAACATTCGTTTGTTGGGCAGCTGCCGGAAGGCCAACGAGTGCCTCATCAAGTGGAAATACACACAGGACAAAGGCAGCAATCCAATTAGCACCCCAATGACCACCAAATCGATATGACGCCCAAGCGATCAAAGAGATAATAACCAAAAGGATCATCATTTGAAGAACAAAGTCACGGAAATTATTAAAACGGTGCATTGACTTTTGGGAACTAAGGAGCTTCTTCTCATCGCTATCATGACGCCTGATATACTTACTAGAATTTCCGGAAAGTACCCAGTCGGTAATTCCCATTACATTATCAGTCAGATCAGAATATAGTCGGTTAGTTGCCTGTTTTTCCTGCTCTTGACGAGCACCATTAACCAAGATCGACCATACTGGAATTCCAAAAATAATTAAGCCAAACAAGACTAACATTAATAATCCCATCCACGGCGTTAGAACACCAAGACCAATTACAATAATCAGGTACAGTCCACATGCGACCAGCATTGGAAAAATTGTTCGTAAATATAAATTTTGAATATGGGCAACATCTTCAGAAAGGAGACCTAGAATATCACCAATCCGATACTTACTATTAAAAAATACCGCGTCCTTTTCAAGTGAGTCATAGAGCTTTTTCCGAAACATTGACGTCATCTTAAAAACCCAGTTATGACTAGTAAGACGTTCAGCATAGTGAAATACAGGACGGAAGATCCCAAATGCCCGCGTTAAAACAATTGGAACGTAAACCAGCAAAATGTTAAACGGCATCGTCGCACACCTACTAATTAGGTATCCAGCTGTAAACATTAGCCCTCCGGCACAGACAAATGTTAAAATCCCTAACGAAATTGCTAATGCTAGTGTCCAGCGATACTTTCGTAAAAAGGGGCGAACCCAGCGATCGTTACGGAGGGCTTTTAGTAATGGAATCCTATTCATCATTCTCCCTCCTTTGAACGATCAAAAACGAGATCTGTAAAGTAGCCTGGCTTGGCCATTAATTGATCGTATGTTCCTTGTTCAATAACCTGGCCATGTTTCATCACTACAATATAATCCATTTGCTTCATCCAATGAAGACGGTGAGTGGCAAATAAGACTAAGTGATTTTTCATAATCGGAATCATTCGTTCTTTTAGTTCCAACTCGGTTTCAATATCCAAATGGGCGGTTGGCTCATCTAAAATTAGGACTCGCCGAGATTGGTCCAAGAAGGCTCGCGCAAGAGCAATTCGTTGAGCCTGACCACCACTTAATTGGCGATGTCCCTTACCGATCATTGTATCCAACCCATTAGGTAATTCAGCAACTAATAAACCAAGCCCCATCATTTCAACCGCTTTTTCAATTTGTGCTTGGCTAACGTCCGGCGTATAGAAACTGATATTATTTCTCAACGTATCATCAAAGATATATGGATCCTGCGGAATATAGATAATCTGTTTTTGCCAGTCCTCAATATTTAGTGTTTTTACAGTTTGCCCTTGAATCTTGATCGTTCCGGCCGTTGGTTGAAGGAAGCCACCAAGAAGGTTAATCAAGGTAGTTTTCCCTGCACCACTCATTCCAACAATCCCGACTTTTTGAAAGCCATGAAGTCTTAAGTTTACTGGCGCCAAACGACTACCATGTTGATATTGAAATTCAACTTTATCAAGTTCCAATTGACTACTGTCCTGCCACTGTTTGATATCAACGTGGGGTTCAGGAGGCACTTCTTCATGTAAAATCTTTTCAACCGCATGAAAAGAATTTTTACCATTCAAGGTAGCATGGTAATCATTAGCAAAATTACGAATTGGCATAAAATATTCTGGAGCTAAGATCAAGATTCCAAGAGCTGGAAATAATAATAGCCGACCATCAATCAACCTTAAGCCAAGGAAAACAGCAAGAACCGCAATCGATAAGGTCGTGAAAAAGTCAAGTGCAAAGGTAGATAACATTGCTACACGGATAACGCTCATCGTTGACTTCCGAAAACGTTCACTTGAGCGAAAAATGCTCTTAGAATAGCGTTTACTCAAACCAAAATATTTCAAAGTATCAATTCCCCGCAATGAATCAATAAAATGGTTTGAAAGGACTTGAAAACTTGCGTATTGACGATCTGCCTTCGCCTTGGCTGCATAACCAAGAATAATCATAAATAGAATGATTAACGGATAAACAAGGATCATCACAACTCCCGATATCCAGTCTAACCAAAAGCAAACCACTAGGAGCATTACCGGAATAATCATCATACTGACAAATTTACTAAAAAGCAGATTAATATAATTTTCCACTTCAGATATCCCATCTAAAGTTAGAGTGACAATATTACCGGTTCCTTGTTGTTGAACTAATCGAGGGCCAAGCTTAAATAACTTGGCTAATAACTGTTGTCGTAGTTCTTGTGCGGTTTTCCGGGCATAATTATCAAGTAATACCGTATCAAGCCAATTAATAACGTGTCGACCAATAAAACAACCAACAAACCCTAGCAGCCAGCCCCACTCACTTACTAAGGGGTAACCAGCCCAAAGGTTTGTTAAAAGTGATGCTAAAGAAATTGCTTGACCAATGATAAGAAAAGCTTGCAGGACGTAAAACCCTACAAGCTTTACCATGATCTGCTTGCTCCCCTTCAGCGTGAAGAGTAGTCGATCAATCATAATACTTACTTAGCCTCCGTAATTACTGGCATTGCAATCCGCTTCCGGAAAATCCAGTATGCCCAAATTGTGTAAGCAAGGACAAATGGCAATAAGCAGCATGTAGCAATTGTCATTACTGTCAATGTGTACTGGGTGGATGATGCGTTTTGAATCAACAAGTCATAACGTGGACTAATTGAACTAATCAGTACCCGTGGAAATAACCCAATAAATAGAAGAACTACTAGGGCAACTAATGTTAATCCACTAGCTATAAAGGCCGTTAATTCTTTACCCTTAATTGCAGCTACTTGAGCAATAATTGTCAAAACAACCATTACAACTAACATTACAATTGTGGCAACTGGATGAACTTTCATAAAGTCTGTCATAAAGATCAGCATTAATGCAAAGACAACCAAGCCAACATAGAGTACCCAGTAGAGGAATTGAGCAACATTATTTGCTCGTTGCCGAATATCCCCAGCCGTCTTCAAAGCAATATAATTAAGGCCATGAAGGTACGTTAGGAGAGTAAGAGCAACCCCACCAACAACTGAGAACCAGTTAATGTAGTCAAAGAAAGTGGCATGGAAATTACCGTTAGCATCAATTGGCATCCCCTGAATCATACTAATAAACATGATTCCAAGGAAGAACGGTGCCATGAAGCTTCCAATTCCCAGTGCCCAGTCCCAAATTCGTTTCTGGGGCATTGGGGATCTCTTCCGAAATTCGAAGGAAACTCCACGAATAATTAAGCCAACTAAAACTAACATCAGGATAATGTAGTAACCACTAAACAGGCTGGCATACCAGAATGGGAATGAGGCAAACATTGCCCCACCAGCAGTGATTAACCAAACTTCATTACCATCCCAAACCGGGCCAATTGTCCGAACCATTTGGTCACGTTCTGCTTCGTCACTGGTTAATGTAACAGTTGCCATACCAACACCGTAATCAAATCCATCAAGGAAGAAGAAGCCGGCAAAGAGAACACCAATCAAAACAAACCATAATAATTGGAGAAAACTCATTTAGAACGCCTCCTTATCAAATGGATCGAGAACCTTCTTGAATTTCGGTTCAATTACTTGAGTTGGATCCTTCTTTAATTCACGAACGATTAAACCAATTAAGGTGATCGCTAATGCTGTAAACAGTACAAAGTAGACGATGTTAGAGGTTAACAACGAAGCTACCGAAACATTTGGCGAAACACTTTGCTGGATAGTGAAGAGTCCGTAAACGGTCCACGGAACACGACCGAATTCTGTAACAAACCAACCAGCGGTGTTCCCAATGAATGGTAAGAAGGTTGTCAGTGCTAGTACCCATAGTGTCCACTTATGCTTGTAAAGGTAACCGGACTTCTTGCGACTCATAATTAAGCCAACGAATGAAACCAAAATAATCCAGGCAGAAATTGCACACATGATCCGGAAACTATAGAACAGCGTATTTACCGGTGGATAATAATCGATATCCTTACCGTATTTCTTCTTGTACTGTGCATTTAGTTCATTCATCCCGGTAACGGCTCCGGTAGTCTTGTGATAAGACAAAATACTTAACATATCTGGAATATCGATATTGTCCTGAACTTTATGTTCCTTCGTATTCGCTATTCCCACAATCGTCCATGGGGCATGATTACCAGTAGTTGTGTAAACATCTTCAGTTGCAGCAAACTTCATTGGCTGTTCCTTAACAAGGTATTGCATTTGCATATCACCAAGGACAAGACCAAAGATAGCAAAAATCAATGACATCCATAAGCTTAGACGCATTGTTTTCTTGTAAATTGTCTGTGCTTCATTTGAAATTGACCGTTTCTTTAATAATTGGAAAGCAGTCAATCCGGCAAAGATAACGCCACCCATCATGATCGCGTTCAAAATAACGTGACCATATTCAAACCATAACTGGGGGTTCTTTAACAATGCACCAAAATTAACCATCACTGCACGGCCACCACGGATTGCATAACCAACCGGGTGTTGCATAAATGAGTTCGCGGTTAAAATCCATAGGGCAGAAGTAAGTGAACCAAAACTAGTCATCCAAATAAAGAAAGCATGAAGTCCCGGTTTTACCTTATCCCAGGTAAATACCCAGAGACCAATGAAAGTAGATTCAATAAAGAATGATAGCAAAGCTTCCAAAGCTAATGGGGCACCAAAAATGTCTCCCATAAACCGTGAATAATCAGACCAGTTCATCCCAAATTGGAATTCTTGAATAATACCTGTAACAACACCGACGGCAAAACTCAAGAGAAAAATATTTCCCCAAAATTTCGTCATCTTTTTATATGACTCATTCTTAGTATGAACATACATTGATTCCATAATTGCAACGATAAACGCTGTCCCAATAGTGAAAGGAACAAAGAAAAAGTGGTATACCGTTGTCATTGCGAATTGAAATCGAGCAAGACTAAGAATACTCATAATAAAGGCCTCCCTCCGAAAAAAAGTAGTATACGTGAAACCGTTACCGCGTTTCATTCATCTTTAATAATAATACTGTTGATAAACAATTACAATTTTTATTAATAATTATTTCAATCTTTTTTCGAATCTAAATGCTTGTTATATTTGAATTTTCCGTCTTATCAAATGATATATAATTCATAAAAAGCATAAATAAAAAACGTGTATAAATGAATTTCTCATCATACACGTTTTTCTTTTTCGTTTATTAAAGAAGATCTAAATATTAAGCATCCTGAAGCGAAGCCAAGCGATCCTTAGCAGCATCAAGCTTTTGTTGCCAATCCTTAGCCTTAGTCCGTTCCTCTTCAACAACCTTTTCTGGAGCATTCTTAACAAAGTTTTCGTTTCCTAACTTCTTTGTAGAACGTTGAACTTCCTTTTCAAGGTTGGCAATTTCTTTCTTCATCCGTGCTCGTTCTTCATCTAAATCAACTAATTCTGCCATTGGAATATCAACTTCAGCCCCAGTTAAAATTCCAGACAAGGCAAGCTTAGGTGTTTCAACATCAGTACCAATAATCAGCTTTTCTGGATGACAGAAGCGATCAATGTAATCCTTGTTTTCCTTGAAGATTTCTGCCAAGTGTTCGTTTTCGACCTTGATAATCAAATCCACTGGTTTTGACATTGGTGCATTTGCTTGGTTCCGAATATTCCGAACAGCAGTAATTAATTCGATCAAGTGGTTCATCTGTTCAGTGGCAGCATTGTCATCAAATTCATCATGGGCAACTGGGTATTTGGCAACCATAATTGACTTCCCATCATGAGGCATTGATTGCCAAAGCTTTTCGGTAACAAATGGCATAATTGGGTGCATTAACTTCAAGATCTGGTCAAGAACATAACCCAAGATATTCTTAGTGTTAGCTTTTTCCTCTTCAGAACCATTGTTTAGCTTTTCCTTGGTCATTTCAATGTACCAGTCACAGAAATCATTCCAAATGAAGTTGTACAAAGCACGACCAGCTTCACCAAATTCAAACTTTTCAAATTGGGCGTTAACTTGTTTAACAGTAGCGTTTAAGCGACTTAGGATCCACCGATCAGCAAGGTCCCACTTGCTCTTATCAGGAAGAACTGGTGCCGGCATATCACCAAGGTTCATAATAACGTAACGACTGGCATTCCAGATCTTGTTGATGAAGTTCCAGGCAGCATCCATCTTCGTGTAACTGAAGCGAATATCTTGTCCTGGAGTAGAACCGGTAATCAAGAACCACCGCAATGCGTCAACACCGTACTTCTTGATTACGTCCATTGGATCAATCCCGTTACCAAGAGACTTACTCATCTTCCGTCCTTGTTCGTCACGAATCAACCCGTGAAGGAGGACATTCTTAAATGGTGCTTTCCCAGTAAATTCAAGTGACTGGAAGATCATCCGGGAAACCCAGAAGAAGATAATGTCATAACCAGTTACTAAAGTATTAGTTGGGAAGTAACGCTTAAAGTCGGCAGAGTCTGTATCTGGCCAGCCCATTGTTGAAAATGGCCAAAGAGCACTAGAGAACCAAGTATCAAGGACATCCTTGTCTTGTTCCCAATTTTCTGCATCCTTAGGTGCTTCCATGCCAACATAAACTTCACCAGTCTTCTTGTTATACCAGGCTGGAATCCGGTGTCCCCACCATAATTGACGGGAAATAACCCAATCATGAATATTTTCCATCCATTGAGTAAAGGTATGTTCAAACCGGCCAGGAATAAAGTTAACCCGATCATCAGTTTCCTGATTCTTCAATGCAGCTTCTGCTAATGGCTTCATCTTGACAAACCATTGAGTTGAAAGCCGTGCTTCAACTTGAACACCAGTCCGTTCAGAGTGACCAACTGAGTGAATAATTGGGGCAACTTTAAGCATGTAACCCTGATCTTCGAGGTCCTTTACCATTGCCTTTCGTGCTTCAAACCGGTCCATTCCTTCGTACTTCCCGGCATTTTCATTCATCGAGGCGTCTTCGTTCATTGTATTTAATTCAGGAAGATTATGACGCTTACCAACCTTAAAGTCGTTTGGATCATGGGCTGGTGTAATCTTTACCATCCCAGTACCAAAGTCAGGAGTAACGTAATCATCCGCAATGATTTCGATTTCCCGATCGACTAACGGTACTCGAACATGCTTACCAACTAGATCCTTGTAACGTTCATCATGTGGGTTAACAGCAACTGCTTCATCCCCAAACATGGTTTCTGGACGGGTTGTTGCAATCTCAATGTAGTCTTTCCCATTAAACTTTGTCCCATCAGTAAATGGATACTTAACATGGTAAAAGGCACCTTTGTCGTCCTTATGGATAACTTCGATATCTGATAATGCTGTCCGTGCTTGTGGATCCCAGTTAATAATGTAAGTTCCCCGGTAAATTAAGCCCTTATTGTAAAGATCAACAAAGACTTTCCGAACTGCTTCGTTTAACCCCTTGTCAAGGGTAAATCGTTCGCGATCATAATCAACAGAAATCCCCATTTTGGCCCATTGCTTATGAATGATATCAGCATATTCATCTTTCCAGTCCCAAACTTGTTGGACAAACTTTTCCCGACCTAAGTCGTAACGAGAAATTCCTTGTTTCCGCAACCGAGCTTCAACCTTTGCTTGGGTAGCAATGCCGGCATGATCCATTCCCGGAAGCCAGAGTACATCATAACCCTGCATCCGCTTTTGCCGGATAATCATATCTTGTAATGTCGTATCCCAAGCATGTCCGAGGTGAAGCTTCCCTGTAACATTCGGCGGTGGAATAACAATTGAATATGGGTGTGTCTTTTTATCTCCGCTAGGCTTAAACAAGCCTTGATCAATCCACCATTGATAACGACCAGCTTCAACAGCTGTTGGGTCATACTTAGTGGACATTTCCTTATCAGTACTCATTGAGAGTCCTCCTCTAAGTAATTAATTATCAAGTATTTTACGCTGAAAAAAAGAACCCGTCCTAAAAGATAGGACGAGTTCCGCGGTACCACCTATTTTAGGTTACACTACCATCGAGTATAACCTCACTCATTCATTTTATAACGGTAAAATGAACCGTTCTAGCTTACTACTAGTTCAGCTAGAGTGCTACCAAACTACTTTTGCTAACTGTCTTCTAGGAATATCCCATCAATTATTCCCTCTCTGTTAAGAAAACAACTAGCTACTCTTTTGATCAACGCATTTACTATTTATTTGTAATGATAGCCAATTTAAAAACCATCGTCAAGCAGAAGTTTAAAGAAGTTCTGCAAAAACATCCTCATTTTGGTTTAAGAAGTCTTCACCAGAATGAATTTCCGTAATTTCAATTCCATCAAGGGCCCGTTTGAGGAGACCATCAATGTCCAACCGTTCTTCATATTTCCGCGCCTTTTCAAGATTTGGTTTAGTCTTTGGCGAAGGTGGTGTAAAGACAGTACAGCAATCTTCATACGGTAAAATCGAAAGATCATACGTATCAATCTTTTTTGCCACATCAATAATCTCTGTCTTATCGTAGGAAAGAACCGGTCGTAATACCGGAAGATTAGTAACATCATTAATTACTAACATACTTTCCATTGTTTGAGAGGCTACCTGCCCTAAAGATTCACCGTTAAAGATCGCAAGGCCATGACGCTTCATTGTAATTGCTGCCGCTAACCGTAACATCATCCGTCGTTGGACTGTCATCAAGTAACCTTCAGGAATCTTTTCCTTAACGATTTCTTGAATTTCAGCAAACGGAACTTGGATAAAAC
Organism: Limosilactobacillus agrestimuris; assembly: GCF_943193105.1. NCBI lineage: Bacteria > Bacillati > Bacillota > Bacilli > Lactobacillales > Lactobacillaceae > Limosilactobacillus > Limosilactobacillus agrestimuris. The sequence goes on along the minus strand of NZ_CALPCW010000010.1, from coordinate 12,819 downwards.
GGATACTACCACTATAACGAGCGAGTTTACTCGTTAGTTGCTTTGCCTTAGCTAGGGCCTGAGGACTAGTGTATGGAGGACTAAAGAAGTGGACCATTTCCATGGAAACGCCACGCTTCATTCCTAAGTATGCTGCGACTGGTGAATCAATTCCACCAGAGAGCATCATCATTCCCTTACCAGCAGTTCCAACTGGGAGGCCACCAGCACCATCAATCGTTTCGCTTGAAAGGAAAATCCCGTTTAAACGAATTTCTACCCGAAGAGTTAAATCAGGATTATGGACATCCACCTTCAACAAGTCCGGGAACTTTTTTAAGAGGTAACCACCAAGCTGATCATTCATTTCAAACGTATCAATTGGAAACTTATGGTCTGAACGTCGGGTATTAATCTTAAACGTGATCGGCTTCTTAACTTGTTCACGAATCATTTGTTCAGCAGCCTTAGCGGTCGCCTCAAACGTCTTTTCGACCCTAATGGATGGTGAAAAGTTTTGAATTCCAAAAACGTCTTGTAACCGGTCCATCACTTGGTTGTAGTCAGCCCCATTTAATTCAACGTGAAGCCGGTCACGTTGAGCATGCACTTTAACTTGATCAAAGTGGTGAAGGGCTTTTCGCACATTCGCACCAAGACGGTCAATAAAGTTTTTCTTGTTATGGCCCTTGGTCGATAACTCACCATAACGAACCATAATTTCAGTGTAATCCACTAATTTTCCCTCCTTATTCAATAATTTTCTTAAAGCCTGCATAAAGTTTATCAAAGGTTTCGTTAAACTTATCTGCTTCTTCAAGCGTATTTTGATCACCTAAGCTGATCCGAACTGCACTAGTTGCTTCCTTTTCAGGAACTTTCATTGCAGCAAGAGTTCCTGCTTCAGCATGCTTCTTTGATGAGCAAGCACTAGTAGTAGAAATATAAATTCCCTGATCCTCAAATGCATGAACAATTGTCTCACCACGAACACCTACAATTGCAAAGCAAAGTACATGGGAAGCAAAGCCTTGATCGCGTCCGGAAAAGATCTTCACGTGATCGAATTGCTTAATGTGATCATAAATTCGTTCCTTAATCGCTTGTTCCCGCTTAACAGCAGCATCTTCGCCTTCTTTGACCAAACGAATTGCCCGTGCCATTGCGACATCACCAGGAGTATTTTCCGTTCCACTTCTAAGGCTACGTTCTTGTCCCCCACCAGCAACTAATGGTGCAATTTTCCGGCCAGCCTTAACATAGACAAATCCAGTTCCCCGTGGTGCATGGAATTTATGTCCAGAAAAGGTTGCAAAGTCAACACGATCACTGAAAACAATATCATCGAGTCCCTTACCAATTGCTTGAACTGCATCAACATGGAAGTGAATATTAGGATAATCCTTCAAGATTTCACCAACTTCTTTAATTGGTTGAATTGTCCCAATTTCATTATTAACTGCCATAATTGAAACCAAAATTGTGTCAGGACGAATTGCCGCCTTTAAGTCAGCCGGATTAATCCGTCCTTCCTTATCAACCGGAAGATAGGTCACATCAAAGCCAAGCTCTTTTAACTGTTCAGCCGGGTTCCGCACGGCTGCATGCTCAACGGAAGTAGTAATGATATGCTTACCGAATCGTTGTTTAGCCATCGCAGTTCCCTTGACTACCCAATTGTCTCCTTCAGAGCCACCACTGGTAAAAATAATTTCACCAGGTTTAACGTGGAATAAGTCAGCAATTTGTTGCCGTGCTTGTTCCAATAAATTCCAAGCTTCTTCTCCAAAATTATGAAGACTGCTTGGATTACCCCAAATTTTTTGGCTAACCGTGTTATAGGTTTGGAGAACTTCAGTTGCTACCTGAGTTGTCGCACTATTATCAAAATAGATCATGCTTATTTTCCTTTCATCAAACAAAGCTTGATTATAAATTTTATCAATGCGCTAAAATTGGATAGATATTTGGTTGCGACGCCATTAAACCGATTTTTAATTATAACAGATAATAATTAAAAACGCAGATCTTTTGTCTATTGGGGGACAAAAGATCTGCGTTTCATGCTACTAATTATTGTTTTTCGTGATAGTAGCTATCCTCAATTCGCTTATAGCTACCTGGTTCGGCTTCTTCTAATGCCGTAGCAATTGTCTCTAAACTAGCGGTGTAATTAAATTTATTAAATTCTTCTTGTGACTTTGCCGCCGCAGTGACAATCTTTTGGTTATCACTAAAGCGGTTTGCATATTGTTGAAGCCGCTCAGTTAATTCAACACTATCATGAATATCACTGGTCTTTTCACCAAGGGTTTCCAGATCAGATTCAACGATAATTAATTGCTTAGTTACTTCATCCATATTAACCTTGTATTTTTGTAACTCATCAGCTAAGCGTTTGATTTCATCACTTACACCAAAGAAGTAGTTCAGGTAATCTTTTGGCAAGCCAGGTAAGTTTAGTCGTTCAACTTGTCGCCTGGTGGTTCTTAATCTGGTTGAATATTTTTGCAACATTTGCTCGGCCTGTTGTTGATCTCCCTGCAACTTAGCAACTTCATCATTAATTTTTGCCTGCTGCTTTTCAATTTCAGTTAATGACTGATCATTCTTACTTTGCCGAGCAAGTACCTGACTATAAATTGCAGTATGGTTCTCGATAGCTTCTCGATCATCTTCATATTCTTTCTTAATATTAATAATTTGTTCATTCAATGATCGGGCCGTTTCAATTTCATGATTATTTAATGTGTAGTTAATACTAAGACGATCCAATTCAGCGGTTAATTCATTATTTTGTCTTGCCGCGTGCGTGATGAATTCACCTAAAACACCCATCAAATGTTTAACTTGTGGTTGTGCATCAATTTCACTTTGCATCGTCGCATATAAATCATCAATTCGATCAGCAATATCCTTATTTGAGTTTTCAACTCCATCCAGCTCAAGTCGATTGATTTGTTCCAGATTTTCCTGACATAATTGACGAAGCTGATTAATCTTTCCCGGAATATTATCAGTAGTAAAACGGTAATTTTGGCTTGCCAATTGTTTATAACCACTTGCTAACTCATCCAACTGAGTCGGGAATTCAGCGATTAGTGGCTTATAAAGTTTTGGAACTTGGTCAATCAGTTCAGCTAAATGTTGGTTTTCTTTCTTTAAATCAGTTAAAACCTGTTGAGCGGCATCATAGTCACCAGATCGGCTAAGCTTAGTGAACTGATCATACCGTTGTTCGAGATCATCAAGCTGATTATTCAATACCTTAATGCTGTCGCCATACTCAAAACTCTTTTCATCAAGGAAATGGTGAAAATGACGATAACGTTGTTTAATCTGATCAATTGCTTGCTTATGTGCCCGATGAAGTTCTTCTAGATGGTGAAGTGCCGATTTAACATGCAAGCACTGGTCACTTAAATTCTGAATTGCCGTACTTAAATCATTCAATTTACCAGAAAGAGTAAAGAACTTGCTTGTATGAATCAATGACTTAGCCGCCTTCAACTGATCCGCAAGTTTCTTTTCTTGTGGAACAATTTTCTCTTTAAACTCTTTTTTTAGTTTCTTCAATTGTTCCTGTGAATCACCAGTAACACTAAGTTGATCAACCTTTTCGAACTGTTGATCAATCTTCATATCACTTATTTTTTTAAGCTGTATGTTCACTTGCTCATATTGCCGAATAACCCGCTTTTGGTAGTAATATAAGCCAGCTAGGATAATTGCAAGAACAATTAAAATCCCAATTATTATTTGAAAAACCAATTTATCCACCTACATCTTTAAGCCATCATTGACAAAGTTTCCATAAAGGCTCTAAAATTCTATGAAAATTATACCATAATGAGTCACCATTACTGGGATCAATTTAATACTTATTTAGAAGAAAGAAGGATTGAACATGACAGAGCTTTCACTATTGAACGAACAAATTTCAGCACTTTTAACTGATGAACACTCAGCGATTGCAAACCTAGCAAACGCCAGTGCACTAATTAACGAAAGTGTACCTGACTTAAACTGGACAGGCTTTTATCTTTACAATTCCCAAAGTAACCAACTTGATCTTGGACCATTTCAAGGAAAAGTTGCATGCATGCACATTGAACTTGGTAAGGGAGTTTGTGGAGTTGCAGCATCAACTAAGAAAACGCAAATTGTCGATGACGTCTCTAAATTTGCTTCATACATTGCTTGTGATAGCGCAGCTAAATCAGAACTTGTCGTCCCGATGCTAAAAGAAGATGGTTCACTTTACGGTGTTCTTGACCTTGATGCACCAATTCTTAGTCGTTTTAATCAATCATTTGCTGATCAAATGAACGAATTTGCTAAGCGTCTTATGTCCACTATTGACTAAGTAGGGTAAGCTGTTGTATATTAGTTTTTGTGTAAAATAATGCAGCAGTGAGGGGCAAGCTCGTCAACAGACTGGTGCCCAAAAGGTGTTTTTAGTAACCCAGCTGCAAGGGTGAAAGATTCAAATCAGCCTGCACGAATGCCAATCTCACATCGGATTATTTTACTCCAACAAAAATATTGGAGGATTTTATTTATGTCACGTTATACAGGTCCTAGTTGGCGTCTTTCACGCCGTTTAGGTGTTTCACTTTCAGGTACTGGTAAGGAATTAGCTCGTCGGGCTTACGCTCCTGGTGATCACGGTCGTGACCGTCATGGTAAGCTTTCCGAATACGGTACTCAACTTCGTGAAAAGCAAAAGCTTCGTTTCATGTACGGAATGACTGAACGTCAATTCTCAAATCTTTTCGTACGTGCCGGTAAGATCAAGGAAGGTACTCACGGTGCTAACTTCATGGCCTTACTTGAACGTCGTCTTGACAACATGGTTTACCGTCTTGGTTTGGCTACTACTCGTCGTCAAGCTCGTCAATTGGTTAACCACGGTCACATCACAGTTGATGGTAAGCGCGTTGACATTCCTTCATACGAAGTTGACGTTGATCAAGTTATCGCTGTTCGTGATAAGTCAAAGAACCTTGATGTTATTAAGAACGCTGTTGAAGCAGTTGTTTCTCGTCCATCATACGTTGATTTCGACGCTGATAAGCTTGAAGGTAAGTTAAACCGTATCCCTGCTCGTGAAGACATGGATGCTGATATCGACGAATCACTTATCGTTGAATTCTACAACAAGTAATATTTAACTATTACTTGTTACAAAAAAGGAACCGGAATTTCCGGTTCCTTTTTTTGTTTAAACCAATTATCAATTGATAGTAGAAAAGTAATATTTTGTGTCGTTTTATTTGCTAAATGATTAAAAATATTATACATTAATAACAGTAAATGATAATTATTATTTATGTTTAACCAATTAATAGGCTATTAGTCTAACTCATTTATCTATGAGTCCCTTATATCCACCTTTAAATATACCTACCCTATTTGCTAATGACAATAGTGATAACAGAAGGGACTCCTTAGGTTAAAGCTTCAGATATGTGTATCTTTTACTAAACTATGTTGTAACAAGATACTAAATGTTTAAGACCATTTTCGCCAGATGAATAATTGAATACTAGTCACTTAGAAGTGCTACTCTCCTACTTTCTCACTTCTAAAAATTCAATAAATCATTTGTTGGTTTAACTTATAAAATATGATGTTCAGGAATTGATTAATGTAAACTTAGTCGATCATAAGGCTAATAAAATTTAAAAGTTAAGTTTTGTCACTAGTGAAAATTTTAAGCTTAATATTTTACCCAACCACTTTCCTTCCCACAGAATATTGTATTACGCAAACACTTTTAATTAATTAAAAGCTTAGGCTCTAGAAACCACTAAGAAGTTTCTAGAGCCTTTTTATTTACGCCTTAACTAATTCAAAATAAAATGTATCTTCTGTAGAAAGATCAGTCCTGAACCTATATCCACCAGTAGAAAATTTCTTCAGATCAGTTACTTTTTCAGCACCAATCTCCGTTAAAAACCGGACCATATTTCCACGAGCCATCTTTGCTAAAGTCGCTTTTTGCTTGATCTTGCCATCAACCATTTCACCAAAAACACAGGTAATCATCTTATCGTTACTCTTTAAAAAAGGACGAATTGCTTTGCTATATTCATTTGAAGCCAAATTAACCACTAAATGATTATCTTTAAAAAGAGCTTGGTATAATCGGTCACCCCAAAATTCATATAGGCTTTTAGTATGGTTAACGGTTGCCTTATCCCCCATCCCAAGACGATATAAAGTAATCCCATCAAACGGTCTTAAAATTCCATAAAATCCTGATAAAATCCGCAAATGTTCTTGAAGGTATTTTAACTGCTGCTCAGTCATCACTCCTGCACCAATATATTGGTACTGCAGCCCCTGAAAAGCTAGAATTGCTGGAGTTAAATTTGTGGTAAGATTCATCCCTTTAATTCGTTGGTAATTTACTTGCGCTAAACGTTCACTACAATTCCACCATAATTGGTGCAATTGATCATAATTACGTGTTCTTAACCAACTTAATATTTCTTTACTTTGCTCCAAGTACTTGGGAAGGCCAGAATATGGCAAAGAATCTAGATCGCTTTTCATTATTCTTGCTGGTGAAATAATAATTTTCATTGTCTTTCCCTCCTCCTAATCAAAATAACTGAAATTTTTTTAATTTGCAATTTTTGTGTTTAAAATCACTTATATGTCAACCGGTTAATATATAATATCATAAAAATATTTATATAGTTTTAATATATCGCTATTACGCTATTGACAACCCTTACAGACGGTTGTAAATTTACTTTTCGTAAAGATCGTGAACAGCTTCACGACTGTAAGTTAACTCATTAAGGGAGGATAATAATGAACGACGATGTTCCAACACAAGGAAAAGTCCAAGAACGAACAATTTCTTTGGCTGCAAGTTGGGCTTTCTTTGCTTTTTCAATTGTAATTAATTCAATGGGAAATGTTTTAACTCTAGTAACCAGTTCCCATATTCACCCTCAGTTTCTAGGTTCAGCATACTGGACCGCTGCTGAAAACAACTTAGGGATTGCTGTTTTAGGTAATAAACCAACAACCCTTTTCTGGGCATTTATGGTTCTCGGGATGCTTACATCCGTTTTAAATGCTATTTTGATGCACAAGTGGGATTGGCGGCGAATTGGTGGTAACTTTATTTTTATGCTGCCATTTTCACTATTTATCCAATGGTTCTCAAATATTTTCAACCGGATTATGCCCGATGCCACTACTCTTCCAATGATTATCCTCTACGTATTTATTAACTTCTTAGGGGTTGCCTTCATTGGAACAGCTATTTCTATTTACCAACGGGCTAACCTTGTTCTTCATCCAGCAGACGATCTTTTCCAAATTATTCGTTTCCGTTACTGCAAGGGGAATGCAACAATAGCAATGTGGTTATCATACATTCCACCTACAATCATGGCAATCATTGCAGCCTTCATGCAAGGCGGAATCTATAACTTTGGTCTTGGTACCTTATTTGCCCTTGCTTTTCAAGGAGCAATTACTGGTTGGGCTGACAAGAAGATCTTCCCTAAGTTAAAGCACCAAGCATTGGATATTGGTAATTAATATTTCGCTCCCTAGCAGGTTCACTGCTAAGGGGCTTTATATATCTCCAATTAATTATTATTGGTATAATAGTAAAAACATTAATGGGAGGTTAGTGCTATGGCAGAAGATAAATCCGCAATGGAACAACGAATCGATAACGCAATCTATGGAACCCCGAAAATCAAACCAGATGAGCAACGAAAATACCTCGGTACCTTTCGCGAACGAGTCTGTTTAACAATCAGTATTACTGAACTTGAAGAACGTGATTGGTCCTTTGCGGTTGCTAAGGAACTAGAACGCGGAATCGGCAATCAAGTTTTTTTAAACGGTAACCTTCCCCATTCAGAACTCCGAAATTACATTAAGGTTGCTACTGAGGCCAATGCTAACTTTACCTTAAAAACTGAACCAGAATTTCGAACTACTCATGATTCATTAGCAGTTGTCGTAGCAGCCAAAACTGCTGTTTACCAGTCACCAGTTGATGTTCAAAAACGGTACCCTGATATTACCAAGCAGTCTCCCCAAATTCACACACCGAAGAAAAAGCATTTTTGGGAAAAATTATTTGATAGGAAGGAAGAATAACTTTGCAGCCTCTAGCATATCGAATGCGGCCACGAAACCTTAATGAAGTTGTCGGCCAACAACACCTTGTGGGCCCTGGTAAAATCATTTCCCGGATGGTAAAGGCCAAGATGCTCTCTTCTCTTATCCTTTATGGGCCGCCAGGGACCGGAAAAACTAGTATTGCGAGTGCAATTGCTGGTTCAACTAAGTATGCTTTTCGTAAACTTAACGCAGCCACAGATACCAAAAAGGATCTGCAGATTGTTGCCGAAGAAGCAAAAATGAGTGGTACCGTAATCCTTTTGCTTGATGAAATCCATCGTTTGGATAAAAGCAAACAGGATTTCTTACTTCCTCACTTAGAAAGTGGCCGAATTATTTTAATCGGCGCAACGACCGAAAATCCCTATATTAGTATTAATCCTGCCATCCGGAGTCGTACCCAAATTTTTCCGGTTCATCCTTTAAGTATTGATGAGATGAAAATCGCCGTTAAACGAGCCCTCACTGATTCAGAACGTGGCTTGGGTAAAATGCCCATTAAATTAGATTCAGATGCTGAAGAGCACCTCTTAACTGCAACAAATGGTGATCTCCGAAGTGCCTTAAACGGTCTAGAACTAGCGGCAAAATCAACTGACCCAAATGAAGACGGAATCATTCACCTTACCCTTTCTGTAATTGAAGAAAGTGTCCAGAAGAAAATAATTAACAGTGATCGGGATGGTGATGCTCACTACGACGTTATCTCTGCTTTTCAAAAGTCAATTCGAGGATCAGATACCGACGCAGCCTTACATTACCTTGCGCGATTAATTGAAGCAGGTGACTTAATTAGTATTTGCCGACGCCTAATCGTGATTGCTTATGAGGATATTGGCTTGGCAAATATGCCCGCTGTTCAACGCGCTGTGACAGCTGTCCAGGCAGCCCAACAAATCGGTCTCCCTGAGGCACGAATTCCTTTAGCTGATGTTGTGATTGAGTTATGCCTCTCACCAAAATCAAATTCCGGGATCAGTGCAATCGACAGTGCGCTTGAGCAAGTAAAGGCAGGTGGGGTTGGCGAAGTCCCTAACCACCTGAAAGATGCCCATTATAAGGGTGCACATAAACTGGGGCACGGAAATAATTATCTTTTTCCCCACGACTATCCGCAAGACTGGGTTGCCCAGCAATACCTTCCAGACCGTATTAAAAATGCCCATTACTTCCATCCAAAGAAAAATGGTCGCTTTGAGCAAGCACTTGGCAATCAATACTGGCAACTTAAAAATGCCCAGAAAAAGGGGCTCTACCAACAACATCAAAATCACTGATCGATTGATCATTACACCAGATCATGCTAACATAATTAATGAAAATTCTGTGGTGTACGCGTTGTCTAAACGCAGGTTTGCCTTACAGTCTTATAAGATTGGGACTAGTGTTTTGCTAGTTGGCCAGTATGCCTTTTCACTTGGTAACTGAATAGCTAGCAACCATGTCCCACCTGTCTTAAACACAGGTCAACACTGAATGACAATTAACGGCACTAACGGAGTTTTCGTACATAATAAGTTAAAGGGCCGGGAAACTTTGATGTTTTACCGGCCTTTTTCTTTCTAAATATTACAAATTATGAGGTTTAAATCATGTTACTAGCTATCCTTATGACCATTTTTGGTTTAATTGCCGCTTATGAAGGTTGCTTTTTCCTAACCCATCTTCACAAGCCCTTTCTGATTTTTCATCCCGAACGGCAATCGGCACTTTCAAAAGCACTCCTAGTATGGGGAATTATCCTTTTAATAATTGGTATTCTCGCAATCATTGCGGCGTGGACAGATTCGATTCTCTTTATTGTTACCATGGTGGTAATTGGTTGTGTCTGTGAAACGTTAATGGCCTACTCACTAATGGGTTATTTTCAAGTTGGACAACGAAAAAACTAGACGCCTGAGGCTTTACTGTCATTTTTATTTCAGTGTATAATAGAAGTAAATAATTAAGGAGGCACCACAATATGGCTCAACAATACAAACATATTTTGGTTCCAGTAGATGGTTCTGAAGAAGCTGAATTAGCTTTCAAGAAGGCTGTTGCTGTTGCTAAGCGGAACGGTGAAGAAACAGAATTGCGCTTACTACACGTCGTAGATACTCGAGCATTCCAAAACATTTCCAGTTTTGATAGCTCAATGGTTGAACAAGTTACTGAAACCGCAAAGAAGACTCTTGATAAGTACATCGATTACGCCAAGGAAAAGGGCGTTAAGAATGTCAACTACTCAATTGAATATGGTGCACCAAAGACAATTATTGCCCGTGATGTACCTAAGGAAATGAATGCTGATCTGATTATGATTGGTGCCACTGGTTTAAACGCCGTTGAACGAATCCTAATCGGTTCTGTTACCGAATTTGTTACCCGAACAGCTATCTGTGATGTTTTAGTTGTACGGACCAACTTAGATAACAAGCCAATTGAAATTGACAAAAAGAAGAAATAAGTTAACCACTTTAACGGTTTTTGGTCCTATAATCAAATTAGTTATAGGGCTTTTTATTTTAGATAAGGAAAAGATTGGAGTAGCAGCCATTGGAAGTGAAATACGAAACAGTTAAACAAACTCTCCGTAACAAATTATTGACGGTAAATATCAAATTAACGCTAAACTACCAACCGAAAGCGAATTAATGAAACGCTTCAATGTTTCTCGTTATACGATTCGCCGTGCCGTTGGTGACCTTGAAAATGAACACTATATTTATCGGATTCAAGGTGGCGGAATGTTTGTCCAAAATTGGAAAAAAGACTGGACTGACATCGAAAAGAATAAAGTTATCGGTGTAATCAGTACCCACATGGCTGATTATATCTTCCCTTCAATCATTTCCGGAATTGATAGTGTCGTTGCGGATAAGGGCTATTCATTAATTGTTGGAAACACCCTCAATAATTACGAACGGGAACGACAAACGATTTTAAACATGTTAGATCTAAAAATTGCTGGATTAATCATTGAGCCGACAGAAAGCGCCATGCCTAACCCAAACCTTGATCTTTACCAACAGGTTGAAAACTACCGAATTCCAACGATCTTATTCCACTCTACTTACCCAGGATTTAACTTCCCTGCACTTCTTACTCGTGATAAAGAAGCAGAAGAGGATTTAATTCGCTGCCTTTTCGAATTGGGGCATACCAACATCCTCGGTGTTTTTCAAATTAATGATCAGCAGGGAGTTGACCGGATGTCTGGAATGATCAAGGCTTATCAGGATGAGGAAATTCCTACCACTAAAGCTAATACAATTATGTATCAATCCAGTGATCCAATCGAAGGGATCGTCGATAAGGTAGATCTCATGCTTAAGGGAAATCCAAATATTACCGCAATTGCCTGCTATAATGATCAACTTGCCACACTGTTAATTAGCCATTTACAAAAAAATGGTATTCGTGTTCCCGAAGATATTTCAGTTGTCGGCTTTGATAACTATGGTATGGCTGCAATCATCTCACCAAGCTTAACAACCGCCGTCCACCCCAAAAGAAAGTTAGGAGAAGATACCGATAAGATGATCCTGAAGATGATTGATGGTCAAACAGTCGAAAAAGTTAAGTATTATTCACCTGAAATTATTAAACGTCAATCGACTACTACTGCACCACTGCAATCAAAGGAGTAATAACTAATAATGAAACAACCAGTTAATCTTTTAACGCTCGCTGATGGTCAAACGATGCCTCAAGAGGGTTTTGGAATGTATAAAATTACCGATCAAAGCACCATCACTTCTTCAATTAAGTATGCCTATGATGCTGGATATCGCCTCTTCGATACTGCATAACTATACAAAAATGAAGCAGAAATTGGTAATGCCTTAACAGAATTAGCCCTCCCCCGTGAAGAACTATTCATCACTACAAAGGTTTCTGAGCCGAACCAAGGCTATAAACAAACCATTGCTTCCGTTAAGGATTCACTTAAAAAACTCCAACTTGACTATGTTAACCTGCTATTAATCCACTGGCCAATTGAACGAGCTTTCTTTGACACATGGGCTGCACTAGAAGAACTAAAGAAGGAAGGACTTACCCGTTCAATCGGTGTCAGTAATTACCAGATGATCCACCTTCAATACTTAGCAACTTAGGCTCACGAAATGCCAGTAGTTAACCAAATTGAACGGCATCCCCGTTTAAACCAACTTCCATTAATTAAATACGATCGTGAGCACCAAATTGTCACCCAAGCCTGGAGTCCCCTTGGAAGAGGAACAATCCTTAATACCCCCCTTTTAGAAAAGCTTGCTAAAAAGCACCAAAAGTCACCAGCCCAAATCGTTTTACGTTGGCAACTGCAAAGTGGGGTTGCTTTCATTCCAAAGTCGACTCACGAAGCACGGATTAAACAAAATATCGACATCTATGACTTCCAACTTAGCGAGCAAGAAATGAATGCAATTAATGACTTACATGATTTCACCCGGGTTGGTAAAGAACCTGCCTTAGTTTACGAATATAATTTAAAATATTAGGATGCCATCCAATAAAAAGTTTGTAACGTAACTATTATTACTTAGATGAAATAGTGCAGTAATCGAGTAGGAGATAATTGATTAGTTCAATTACCGACCTCTCACACCACCGTACGTACGGTTCCGTATACGGCGGTTCGACAATTTAATCACTTTTGAATTGACTGGAGCGTCTTGGACATATTTATTAGTC
>NZ_CALPCW010000009.1:0-88377 GCF_943193105.1 Limosilactobacillus agrestimuris | reverse complement strand
TAAAATATAAGAACTTGAATAGCTCTAATTCAAATTAATTAAGCGAATTGACTTCGCAAATGTTTTTGCTTCAAATCATAATGATTGAAGACCCTACACATTTGATTCGTCGAAACTTTGTTCAGTTTTCAAAGGTCTACCTTGTTTAACTAAACGGTTAAACAACATTTATTATTATATCACATACTTGTTTCAATGTCAATAACTAATTTCAAATTAATTTATTTAGTTAAATCTGAAGCATTGACCTCAACAAACAGCTTAAATAATATATCATGACACCAAGATGATGTCAACATATTATTTCAAATTAATTTACAAGTATCGTAAATTAATTCTGCTGTCTCACAGACAACGGTAACTAATATACATTGTTCTTTTGCTTACGTCAATAGGAAATTTAAAAAGTATGTTTAAAATCGTATAAACAATTAAAAACTTCAATTGCAACTAAATCAATGTCGTCAAAACGAAAACGTTCACGTGGTCGGTAACGAGCAAAGACAAATTCATCACTCGAACGAATATAAGTAACCTCACAAAGTGGAATACCAAATTGTTCAAAGATCCTTTTTTGTCTATTAGCTGTCCTATCTATTGTCATTGCCTGAAGTCGTTTAATAACTTTTTCTAGGTTTGAAGATTTCATCTTGCTCTTCTCCTTTGTTTATTATTAAAGAATAACTGCATGGCAAAAAATTGTCATGCAGTTACACTTAAATTATTTGCAATGTTGAACTCGATTTGGTTTAACAATTAATGCAATTATTCCGGCAAGCATCCCAAAGTAATATGTTAAAAGTCTCCAAAGAAGCATTGCTAAGACTAACTTGGTATTTGAATTAACAAAGCTAGCGAATAAAACAGAAAAACTATATTCTGCCCCACCTGCTCCTCCAGGAATTGGGAATAGTGAGATCACCATGAAGATTAACACGTGAAGACTAACTACCATAATAAAATTGATATGGTGTACCCCTAAAGAAAGTAAAATGAAATAAGGAATGATGTAATAGAAAAAAAGTTGAGCAATTGTCACAACACAGACTTTTGCTAATTTACCGTATTCTTTTTTCATCTTTAAACTTTCCTGATAGAAGGAATCAATCTTCTCATTTAGTAGAAGTTTCACTTTTTCATACCGTTCAGCTTTCATAAATAACGCTAACGGCTTGATAACTAAATTAGCAGCTTTTTTAGTAAAGTGGTACCAATACATTACCATTAATAGCCCGACAATAACAGCAAGGTGAATTGTAAAGCCGAAAACAACTAATAATGCTAATGCATGAAGTTTCTCTTCAATGTATTGAAAACCAATTAGTAGTGATATCAAAAAATTAACTACAATCATTGCTTGAAAAACAACAAACTTCATCAGGAGAACTGAACTTGCAATTCCCCCGTCTACCCCCGATTGAATCATGGCCACTAATTGAGCAGGTTGCCCACCAGTTGAAAATGGAGTAATTCCATTAAAAAGTTGTTCAATTAAAGGCAAGCGAAGTGAATCCTTCCAGGTAAAATCAGGGTAACGATCCTTCATAAAAATCTTTACCACGACCCCTTCTAGGCCTAGGTAAAGACAAATACAAATAACCGCAACAAGCATCCATCCCCAGTTAATCGTATTAAATTCTTGGACAAGAACACGAAGATTAATATCTCGTAAAGCATAGATAAAAATCCCAGCGCCAATTAGGAGCATTATACATAGAACTCCCCAATTACGTCGACTCATTAATTGGCCTCCTTCGCTTGTTGACGGTAAAAGCGATCCCAAACTTTTGCAAGGTGATCTTTCGAGTACCGCTTAGAAGCTTCGATAGCCCGCTTTTGTAAGTATTGGAGTTGCTTATGATTATGGGTAAGCTCTACCAATTTAGTTTGCATCTCACCCACATCCTTCGCTGGTTCATAGTCACCATCAATAATTGAATGATACAAATCAAGATCGCGAAGCATTACAGGAGTCCCACAACTAAATGCCTCCAGTACAGACATCGGGAATAACTCATTAAACGACGGCAACAGAAATAAATCCGCTGCATTATTTAATTCTGCAATTTGCTTTCGACTAATGATTCCCGTAAAGAGTAAATTAGCTGGTGGATTATCAACAACTTTTTTTAATTCACTATAACCATCAGTTAAGCGACCAAACGAAAAGCCACCGGCCCATACAAATTGAATATCCGGATTCTGCTTAGCTAATTTAATAAAATCAGGAACACCTTTCCGTTCCTGAATCTGGCCACTCCCAAAAACAACAAACTTATCCTCCGGTAAGTGGTACTTTTTTCGGTACTTCTTCCGCGTTGACTCATCAACCTGAAAGAAGTTGTCAGAATCAACAAAATTTGGAATATAGGTAACATGATCACGAGGAATTCCATAAGCAACCAGTTTATCAATAAAGGACGGATTAACTACAACAAGGTGATCCATCCGCTTATAAAAAGCAATTACATACCGATAAAAGATCCCCCGAAACGGTTGGGGGATCTTTAAACTCCCCTCTAAAGTTTCAGGAAGAAAGTGAACATAGCCAATTTTTCGTCCCCGTTTTTTAGAAAAGGTGGATAAATAAAAGGGCAGATCAATCGTGTGATAATGACTGATCTGACTTTTACGGTATTGGTTAATTGTAATGTCGAATTGATCGGCAAAGCGCGTTTTTAAAAGATGAATTAGTTCCAAGTAAGCACTACCGACCCCTTGTCCGGCAACCTTATCGGCAGACGAAAACATGGTAATTTTTAACATTGCTTAACTCCTCGATCGATGAAAAAGATTCCGAAACGTACCCTTTTGTTGTTCAGCTTGTTCTTTAGCCATTGTTGCCTGGCAATCCCGATAGAACTTTAAAATTCGGTGTGCAAATACTTCAGCTGAAATCTCGTGAAGTTTTGCATCCCGCTTATCCTGTTCTTCTGGTGAGCGTGGAGTATTGAGGTAGTGAAGAACACCATTAACGAGATCGATCCGCTTTTGGAAGCTAACCCCAATTGCTGGATCATCAATTAATTTGTCAGTATAAACACTCCGCATTACAACAATTGGCAAATCAGATGCTAGAGCCTCATCATATGTTAACCCTTGTGACTCTGAATCAGAGGCAGAAACAAAGACATCCGCCATTTGATAATAATGGTGTACATCGTCATTAGATATCTGTCCCGCAAACTGAATATGATCCGTTAAATGGAGTTGACGGACTTGCCGTTCCAAAGTCTCTCTTGCGGGACCATCCCCCACAATCAGTAGCTGTGCATCCGGCTTTTTCGCCAAAATATCCGGCATTGCTTCAATTAACGTATGAATATTTTTTTCAAATGCAAGCCGACTTAATGACAAGAGTAACGGAGTATCGGGCTGATATCCCCACTTAGCACGTAATTTATTCTGTGCTTCTACAGAGTCACGTTGGCCATATACTCGCAAATTAATCCCTGTAGGAATAATCCGAATTGGCGCATCAACCTTATAGGCACGCATTGTTTCTAATACCCGCTCGCTTGGTGCTACCACCCCTGAAATGTTGTGAAGGTAAAGGTGAGCTAACTTACCCACATCTTTTGGCTTCAGGATATGACCATTTGCAATATAATGAAGGTAATCCTGGTACATTGTGTGGTAAGTATGAAGACACGGAATATTAAGGTGACGGGCAACAACTTTCCCCATTACTCCTAATGAAAATTCAGTCTGATTATGAACAACATCAAGTTGGAGCTTCTCCGCAATTTTAATAGCACGAAAAGCCCCTCTTACTGCAATTCGACGATCCGTAAATGATACAAACGGAATGCTTGGAAAACGATAGATCCCGTTCTCCTCGTCATCGTGTTTTGCCTTTGGATCCGTAGTGGTAAAGATATAGACCTGATGTCCCTGAGCAATCAGTTCATCACGGAGCGTCTTAATTGACGTCGCAACCCCACTTACCTGGGGAAAATATGTATCTGTAAAAAGACCAATCTTCAAGCCAACTGCTCCTTTTTATTTAATCTCATTTCAACACAAGTGCATGATCATTATACAAAAGCATCTAACGATCCGCAAAATAGCATCTCAACAATTGTAGACTGATCAGCTGCTAGGGACAAGTTATTTCCGAAAATATTAAAGTCACTTAAGAAATTATTTAAGGATCTGTGGAACTTCTTGACGAATCATTTGTTCAACTTCTGCCGCTGTTGCAGCATTAATTGCTTTATGTACTAATGGCTGTAATTGGCGAGTATTAAGCTGGTTAATTAGAGAACGAATATGCAAAATATTACTGCTATTCATAGAAAATTCATCAAGTCCCATTGCCATTAATAACGGCGTTGCTAGTGGATTACCCGCCATTTCACCACACATACTAACCCATTTCCCTTCTGCATGGGCAGCATCAATCACCTGCTTTACCAAGCGCAAAACCGCTGGGTGTAGTTCTTGATAGAGATAGGCAACTTGAGAATTTCCCCGGTCGGCGGCAAATAAATACTGAATTAAATCATTACTACCGATACTAAAGAAATCTACTTCACGGGCAAAAACATCTGCCATTACAGCACTTGAAGGAATTTCAAGCATCATTCCCACTTCAATATCATCAGCTACTGAAACGCCTTCATCAATTAATCGTTGTCGCTCTTCATCCAGGATTTGTCGCGCTTGACGGAATTCTTCAATCGTTGCAATCATTGGAAACATAATCGCCAATTGTCCATAAACGGAAGAACGAAGAAGAGCACGGAGCTGTGGACGTAAGATTTCAGGCTTTGCTAACCCAATTCGGATTGCCCGAAAGCCCAAAAAAGGATTGTTCTCTTGTGGTAAATTCAGACTTCCTAGTTTTTTATCGCCACCAATATCAAGAGTCCGAACAACAACCCGTTGCCCTGCCATTTCGGTTAGAAATTGTTTGTAAGCTTTAGTCTGCTTATTCTCACTAGGAAAATGGTCATCCCTGGCATAAAGGAATTCACTACGAACAAGGCCAATCCCTTCAGCACCATTTTGACGAGCATCAACAACATCAGCAAGTGTTCCCACATTAGCTACTACTTTAAAATGACGACCGTCCGTACTAACCGTTTGTTCATCTTTTAGTGCGCCCCATTCATGTTGTTCACGCGTAAACTGGGCAGCAAGTCGTTGGTAATGATCAACTTCTTCTGTTGACGGTCGAACAATAACCTTACCGTGAATCCCATCAACGATCAGTAAATCACCATCATTAATTACTTCAGTTGCATTTTGAGTACCAACAACTGCAGGAAGTGCCAGTGTCTTACTCATAATGGTAAAGTGAGATGTCCGTCCACCTTCATCAGTTACTAACCCAGCAACAAAGCGACGATCAAACTGAGCAGTATCGGTTGGAGTAATATTTTGAGCAACAAAAATTGCCCGATGATCTAGTTGGGTTGGATCAGGAAGTTTAACTCCCATCAAATGACTAAGAATCCTTTTAGTAACATCCTTAATTGCTGTCGCCCGTGATGATAGATAATCATTATCATTCATCTTCTCAAGTACCTTAAGACGATCATTTGCAGTCTTTTTAATCGCCCATTCTGCAGTAAGGTGTTCTTGATTAATTTTTTCAATTATTTCAGCATGAAGGGACCGATCTTTTAAAATTGCCAGCTGGTCATCGACAACTGCCGCTGCCCTTTTTCCCAATGTTGCATGAGCATGCTGGTGAATTGCTTGTACTTCATTCAGCGTTAAAGCAAAAGAATCATGAAGCCGTTTGACCTCATGATTCTCATTGACTGAATATTGTTGGTTAACAGATAAATCCGGTCCCACTAATAGATAAGCAGGAGCAATCGAAATACCATTGCTCGCCGCTAAACCATTTAAGAGTGCAGACATTAGTCTGTTAAGCCTTCCTTCTTCATTGTTTCAGCAACGGCATCCAAAGCTTCCTTTTCGTCGTCACCCTTAGCAGTAATAGTAACTGAAGCATTTTGACCAACACCAAGTGACATAACACCCATGATGGACTTCAAGTTAACACTCTTACCTTCGTATGAAAGGGTAACATCAGAATTGTACTTAGAAGCTGCTTGAACCAGGATAGTTGCTGGACGAGCGTGAATACCTGTTTCAGATGTAATTGTAAAATCACGTTTTTCCATAATTAATCATTCTCCTTCGAGCATATTAACAAATTGTCAGTAGCTACGCCCTGATAATTTCATTGTTATTATTTTAGCAATTGTAAACCTTAATTACAAGTTCTCTCAACGATTGATTATCGCTTTTTTAATCGATATGTAAGCGTTCCCCCACGATGAGCCTCCGCTTCAATTTGCGTTCGATATTGATAAGCATGAAAAACTGGCTGAAACAGCTGAAATTCTTCAGGAGTAACATCAAATTGGTTAATTTTTCCTGAACGTAAATCTTCAAGTTCTTGTTGATAATCTCTTTCTGTCATTTAACCACCTCATTAAATGATATCTGACTTTTTCACCATCCTTATTTTAGCATTCATCTTATAAGAGTGCTAAAATTTAATAGAAAGTTTAACTAATTATTCTTTAAAACAATTCATTTAACTTGCAGTCAAACAAAAAGTAAGTATAATTAAAACCAATAGTCAAGAAAGGTCAAACTTTTATTAACCTTTCTTCAATATCCGGATCTGTTAGTAATAAGGAGGTTTTTTGTCGCGATGCTTTGTCAAAATTGTCATCAAAACCCTGCAACGATCCATTTACAAATGAACCTTAATGGTCAACGGGTTCAACTCGATTTATGTCAAAATTGTTATCAAAAGTTACAAAATATGCAAACAAATATGATGAATGGAGGTAACGGAATGAATAATTTCGGTTTTGGAAGCCTCGAAGACTTCATGAACGCTCTGAACAATATGCAAAGTCAGCAAGCTGCTGGCAATGGTGCAGCCTTTAATGGTCAGAACCAGCGACAAGGCGGTAATGGGGGCCGCGGCAAGGGAATTCTTGGTCAATATGGGATCAATTTAACTGATCTTGCGCGTCAAGGAAAGATTGATCCAGTAATTGGTCGTGATAGCGAAATTAAGCGAGTAATCGAAATTCTTAACCGGCGGACAAAGAACAACCCAGTTTTAATTGGTGAAGCCGGTGTTGGTAAGACTGCCGTTGTTGAAGGATTAGCAACTGCTATTGTTTCTGGTGAGGTGCCAGAAAAACTTGCTAATAAGGAAATCATCCGTCTTGATGTTGTTTCTCTAGTCCAAGGAACCGGAATTCGCGGACAATTTGAAAAGCGGATGCAACAATTAATGGAAGAAGTACGGAAGAACAAGAATATCATCCTCTTCATCGATGAAATTCACGAAATCATGGGAGCAGGTAATGCTGAAGGCGGCATGGATGCCGGAAACGTCTTAAAGCCAGCACTTGCCCGTGGTGATTTCCAACTTCTTGGTGCAACAACCTTAAACGAATACCGAAAGATCGAAAAAGACGCTGCTCTTGCACGGCGGTTCCAACCAGTGGAAGTTAATGAACCATCAGTTGAAGAAACGATTCGGATTCTTAACGGAATTAAGGGACGCTACCAAGATTACCACCATGTTAAGTACACCGATGATGCAATTGTTGCTGCTGCAAAGCTTTCCGATCGGTACATCCAAGAACGGTTCCTTCCTGACAAGGCAATTGACCTAATGGATGAAGCTGGGTCGCGGAAGAACTTAACGTTAAAGAACGTTGATCCGAACGCCATTGAAAACGAAATCCACACTGCAGAAGCCCACAAACAACAAGCTGCAGATAATCAAGATTATGAAAAGGCTGCCTTCTACCGTGATCAAGTAAGTAAGCTTGAAAAGGCCAAGAAGGAAGCTGAAGAAAACCACACTGAAGATTCCGCAACGGTAACCGTCAAGGACATGCAAGAAATTGTCGAAGAAAAGACAAACATCCCTGTTGGCGACCTACAAGAACAAGAAGAGAACCAACTTCGGGATCTTGATAAGAAGCTTGACGAACACGTTATTGGTCAAAAGGAAGCCGTTGATAAGATTGCTCGGGCAATTCGGCGGAACCGGATTGGGTTGAACAAGTCTGGTCGACCAATCGGCAGCTTCCTCTTTGTTGGCCCTACTGGTGTCGGTAAGACTGAAACGGCTAAGCAACTTGCCCAACAACTGTTTGGTTCTAAGGATGCCATGATCCGGTTTGACATGTCAGAATACATGGACAAGACATCTACTTCAAAGCTAATCGGTGCTGCTCCAGGTTACGTTGGTTATGAAGAAGCAGGACAATTAACTGAACAAGTTCGGCGTCACCCATACAGTTTGATCCTGCTAGATGAAGTTGAAAAAGCTCACCCAGATGTAATGCACATGTTCCTGCAAATTCTTGACGATGGTCGATTAACTGATTCACAAGGACGGACAGTTAGTTTCAAGGATACAATTATTATCATGACTTCAAATGCCGGTACCGGTGACGCCCAAGCAAGTGTTGGTTTTGGTGCTGAATCAAATGGCAGTACTCATTCAATCATTGATAAGCTAACAAACTACTTTAAGCCAGAATTCTTAAATCGGTTTGACGATATCGTCCAATTCAACGCTTTGAGTAAGGATGACTTAATGAAGATCGTTAATCTGATGATTTCTGACGTTAATAAGATGTTAGCTGATCGTGACTTATCAATTGCTGTTCCAGAAGATGTTGATAAAAAGTTAGTTGATTTGGGTTATGACCCGAAGATGGGTGCTCGTCCACTCCGTCGAGTAATTCAAGAACAAATCGAAGATCGAATTGCTGATTATGTTCTTGATCATAATGATGCTCACGAACTCGCTGCACAATTGGATAAAGATGGTAACATTACCGTTATTGCTGCACCAAAGGCAGATAAATAACATTTAAATTATTGATGAAAGGCGTCCAAGATCGGTTATTCAGCTATTCTTGGACGTCTTTTTTATCCATTATTATTTCTCCCGAACTTTATATTTTGTTAACTTGTTCATCACAGAGGTTTCACCTTATCAATGCTATAATAAAGAGTAAATATAGTTGACGGGGTGAAAAGGATGGAAGATAAGTTCAAAACAGGAAACCCAATTTGGGTCTACTACACAAATATTGATACTGGAGAAAATCTGGTGGTCCCCCAACTTTTACGGGGATTTCTCGGAGAAAAATATTCTGTCGAAAAGAAGCAATTCGATGGTTACCAATTTATCAAAAATGAGGGTGAATTAACCGGAAAATTTGATGATCAGCCACATAGCATTCACGTTTATTACCGGAATAAGAACTGGGGTGAAGTAGAATCAATCGAAATGTATCTTCACCTCGATGCGGTTACTGCAGTATATGATATGCCAAACGGGATGCAAGTCGGTACGCCTTTCCCGGACGATATTGTTTTGAAAGCTTTTCACCGTGTTGCAACGAAATCAGGCGAATTTTGGTACGAAATTGGTAGCGATCAATGGGTAAAATACGACAAAATGACAATTGTGGATAACCCATTTAAGACTGAAGATAAAGATTTTCAATCAAAGCTAGTTGATAATATGTCAGTCATTCCAATCAAGAAAACTAAAGCCACTATCGACTACCTTCCTAATCGTTCCGTTGATGTTTTTAACCGACCGTACGGAGATAAGGTTGATGAACTCAAGGATGGTCAGGAAATTACCATTACTGGTAAAATGAGTGATAATGGTGAAATTACCTGGTACAAAGTCGGTGACGATAAGTTCATCACCGGTAACTATGTCAAATTGGAGGATCAAGATAATGACTAATCAACAAACAATCGCAGTCGTTGGTGTTGGTAGCATGGGTTCCGCAATTATCAAGGGACTAGTTAAGTCAAAACAATTTAGAATTATCGGTGAAAATCCCGACAATCCCCGCGTGACTGAACTAGGACAAGAGCTTGGTTTTACCGTCGTCAATAATAATGAAGATGTTGTTAAAGCAAGTCCAGACTTTGTTATCCTTACTACTCCAGCCCCAATCACCCTAAAAATTGCTCAAGAATTAAGCCAGCTTCCTGCTTCTACAACAGTTATTTCTGCAGCTGCTGGAGTTCCACTTCATAAATTACAAGCCGAAATTGTCAACGCAACGGTTGCCGTAATGATTCCTAATACTCCGGTTGCTGTTAATGCCGGGACAATTGGTCTTACCCTTCCTCAAGATATTAGTGAGCAGAAGAAAAACAGCATTATTGACTTTCTCGAATTATTGGGAGACGTCATCCCCGTCAGTGAAGAACAACTCGGCATTGTCGGTGTAATTGCTGGTTGTGGTCCAGCATTTGTAGATGTCTTCATGGATGCCATGAGTGACGGTGCAGTGGAAAACGGGATGGTCCGACAAACAGCCTACCGCCTAATCTCAAGTATGGTTAAGGGAACCGGTAAATTAGCCTTTGATTCCGAAATGCTTCCTGCTGAACTCCGAGACCAAGTTACCTCCCCTGCTGGCACAACCATTAAGGGGGTAGTCGCTCTCGAAAAGAATAAATTCCGCTATGCAGTAATCGACGCAATTAATAAAGCAGCAGGAAAATAAACTCGGCATAGCCAAACCTCATAAACAAAAACAACCTAGGATAAAGTCGACATCAACCAATCTCTGCCAACTCTACCCTAGGTTATTTTATTTAAGTGAAGAACTAACTCGTAATTTAACCGGTAATTTATAGCTTCCCGTAACTTTCTCACTCTTAATTTCTTTCTGTAAAAGTTTGACTGCTGTTTTAGCCATTTCATCTAATGGCTGCATAACCATTGATAATTCTGGGACAATTCGGGTAGTTGTACCCCATCATACCCAATCACTTGAAGATCACTCGGTACAGTCATTCCTCGTTGACGGGCTACCTGGAGTAATTGGATCGCATCCATATCATTGCTTGCAAATATTCCGTCAACTTCAGGGTGCTTCATCAAGAATACGGTTAAAAAACTGGTTCATCAATTCAGGGCGGCTATCAAAGTCAATTTTATAAGTAATCGGTTCTAGACCATGCTCTTTCATCACATCCTGGCATGCTCGTTGGCGAAGATAATCTCGCTTGTTAAAACGCTCAATACTATCAGTATGAATAATGTGTTTTGCTCCACGTCTAATTAATTCTTCTGTCGCTAAACGACCACCTGCATAGTTATCAGAACTTACATTAGGAATCGTCTCTCAAAGATACCGATCAATTGAAACAATTGGCATGTTGGTATTTTGATGGGATCTGCTGTTGGTAGTTGTGAGTTGCGATTACTAACCCATCAACCTGACGAGCAAGTAATTGCTGAAGATATAATCGTTCCTTTTAATATCATTTTCCCGCGTTACCAATTAATACCTTAAATCCCGCATCAAAAAAGTACTACTCTAGTTTAAAGGTCAATTCACCAAAAATAGGTTATCGTGGGATTGCCATTTTATATTCAAATGTGTTTCGCCTGAGTTTCCTCAAGTTAATAGTTCTTGGCAGCATAGTCTAAACGTGCTTCGCCCGAGTTTCCTAGAGCTAGCAACCTCCTTCCTAGGCGCAAGACGCCTTCGTCAGGAGAAATTGCTAGCCTTCCGGAAACTCTTTGGGGCGAAGACACTCTTTAATTATTTACCTCATCTTCGCCTTCGGGGCTTTGGGGATAATCAAGATCGGCATAGTGGTGGTTAGCTTGCTTTTGAGCGGTTGATTGGTTGGTATAGAAGACATTGTCCGTTGTTACATTATCACCATTAGCAGAAACTAATACGGTTGTCTCCTTACCATTAATCTTTTCATGATGTAGAAGGTAGAATTGACCCTTGTTTTGCGTATCGCACCAACCACGGATATTTAACCAATTCTTGTTATGAGCGTTAACGTACTTTGCACTTTGCCAAGTCTGGGTTTGTGCTTGAACCGTCTTATTCTGTGCATCGGGGCTTGAAAGGAAGTCAGGGTACTGCTTGTATAACCAAGACTTAGTTGAATTATTGTTAGTTGAAACAGTAATCGTGTGTTCACGAATAGTAAGAACCGTTTCTTGATTTCCATCGTCAGAATACCAGACACCACGCATGGACTTCGGTGTAGTGAATACTGCTTGACGACCGAATTCATGGTTAGCTACATTATTCCGACCTGAACGTTCATCGTAAACCTTACTCTTCTTGGTTAAGTTTTGGACCTGACTTGCCTGGTTATGCTGGTTAATATAGTAAACCATATCATTTTGACTAACGGTTCCAAGCTTCTTCGCTTTTTCGCCCTTCTTGACATTCTCGTAGATGTTAATACTACCATCCTGATTCAAAGTGTAAGCGACATCAGCTGAGTTCTTTTCTGGACCGGCATTATAAAGGATTCCAGAACCATCTTCACCGGTTGCACCCGGATTATCAAGGCTGTAATCACTAGTATCATAAAGGTTTGTTCGGAGTCCATTGTTTTCTGCACCACGAGCAGCCTTTGCCCAATCACCACCGTACTTCTTACTGCTATAAATCGTTACTAGGCTACTAACCTCTTGTGGTGGCATATTTGTCGAATCAAGATTAACTTTCTGGTTATTGGCAATTGCTGAACTGCCTGATGAACCAGATGTAGAATTAGAATTTGCTGACTGTGCACCGCAGCCGGCTAATAATAATGCTAGACCAACAACAGATAATTTCCCGATTAATTGCTTATTAACCACGTTCAACACTCCAATCCTCATTTTCTTATAAAGAATAATTATCAACTGGTAGATCATTTACCACTACTTATACGCCTTTATCTTAACCTTTAGTCACGTACTAACGCAAATGATAACATCTGCTCAATTAAATTAATTATAAAAAATAGAGTAGATTACTAATTTAATAAACAATCTACTCTATTTGTATATTTTTTGCCATTTAAATAACAGTTAAAATTTAGTCTCTCCGCAACTGCATTCGATCATTGAAAACCTTTGAAAGGGTCACAACGATAATAATGTAGATTGCCCAAACAATCCACCAAGTTGCTGAAGAAGATAAGATCGTCAACAAAATACTATTTGGTCCAACCCAAGCATTGTATTGGTAACCAATGTTTAAGCCGAACATTGCCCGAATCAGAAGCATTAATAGGAGGATAAAGAGGATTGGCAGACCAATACCAACAATCCACTTCCACGTCCGATTAAGTAAGCCAAAACCATTCCCAATCATTTGGAGAGTTAAAACACTTGTTAAGAGAATTAATAAGTGCATCCCCATCGATTGCCAACTAGTAATTGGGTGATCAAATAAACTTAATAATTCGTCAATAATCCAAATACCACAACTAGCTAATAAAAGTGCGGTAAGCCGGCCCCACCAAAGGGTCTTTCGTGAAATACCATTTTGAATTGTCCACTTAAAGTCTTCGTAGGCACTAATCAGAAAATAAAATCCTAAAACTAAGTTAAAGACAAAAATTAATGTTCCCGGAATCCCCTGTAAACTAACGAGAAAAGAATCTAAACGGTGGTTAATTAATAGTTCAATCAGGTAACCCACCAATTGAAGGCCAACAATCCACGAGGTTGCGATCGCTAACGCCCACCCAAGACGGCGAAAAACATTAGTAATTACTAATCGTTGTTCATGGCTAATCATTTTTATCCACTCCCCCATTTGTTAAGTAAATAAATAAGTGCTGTAAGTCAGTGTGTCCAATTTGAACTTGATCCGGGATTACCCGATCTTCTGGTAATTGATCAAATACATGGGCAGTCCGAATATTTCCCAGATCCTCTGTTGAAAGGATATTTAACCCTTCAGTATACTGGTCAACTAATTTTGCTGGACCAGAGATTTCATGGGCCTTACTTAATAATTCTTCAACATCGGCATCTTCAAGTACCTGGTGATTATCAATCAAGATCACATGCTCAACTAACTGTTGAATTTCATCGATTAAGTGAGTAGAGAGGACAATTGTTCGCGGTCGTGCCTGGTATGACTTAATTAATTCTTGATAGAAAACTTCCCGATGGTTTGCATCCAACCCAAGGACTGGCTCATCCAAGAAAATGTAGTCTGCATTAACATTCAACGCAAGAGTAACTTTGGCAACTGTCTTTTGTCCCGTCGATAACTTTGCAAATTTATGGGTTCCATCAAGAGAAAAACGCTTTAACATTCGCTCGGCATTTTTATAATCAAAGTTACCGTAAGCTGCATCAGCAAGATCAAACATCTGATTAATCTTTACTTGCTTGTAGTAAAGGTTATCTTCCCCAATTAAGAAAATTTTTCCAAGTGTTTGGTCAGTATTAACTTCCTGATCACCAAGTTTAACTGAACCAGATGTCGAGAAAATTCGGTTACTGATAATATTCAGCAAGGTTGATTTACCAGCACCATTCCGCCCTAATAGACCATAGATCTTTGCTGGTTCTAAAGTAAATGAAACATCATCTAAGACCAGATGACGACCAAACTTCTTTGTTACGTGACTAATCTTTAATTGCTCCATCATGCTCACCCCGTTCAATCAATTCAATCAAGTGTTGCTTATTAATTCCCAATTTATGTGCTTCTACAAGGAGGGCCTTTACGTAATCCTTATAAAAACTTTCTTTTCGTTGTTCCATAATTTTTTGTCGTGCTCCCGTTCGTACAAACATTCCTCGCCCACGGTGTTTCTCAATTAGTCCTTCATTAACCAGGATATTCATTCCTTTAAGAACCGTTGCTGGATTAATATGAAGTTGTTGTGAAAGCTGGGTGGTTGAAGGAATCTGACTCCCCTCATCAAAGCCACCAGTAAAAATCATTTCTTCCAGTTGAGTGGCGATCTGTTGGTATAACGGTGTCGACTCGTTAAAGTGAAATTGCAATCGATCAGCTCCTTAACAGTCAGCCGGTTATATGGTTGATTACTTATGTAACTAACTATATATGAATAGGAACGAAATTGCAAGAGGTATGGAAATATTTATTGATCATTTCCCCATTGCTTTTGATATTATATTTATATAAAAAAGAACACCTGTTTTTATCCAGATGGATAAGAAGCAGGTGCAACGTATTTTTTTATTTAATTAAGTGAAAATATTTTATCCAGATGGATAAGGATACTTTCATAATTATGTTCACATATCCAGGAACAATTGTCAACGTATAAAATACTAAGTAGAGGATATTTTGATGACCCAAAATTTAAATATTTTTCTTGATGAAACTGGTAAAAAGAATAATGAACTTTCATTAATAGGTGTAATCTCAATTCCAGTAGACTTTTATAACTCAAATAAAATCCAAGAGCTAAACAACGAGCTCAAAAAGAATTCTTTCAAGCTACACTTTACACAGTATGACAAATCACATTACGATATTTATATAAAAGTAATTAAATCAATGCTTCAAACAAACGGAATCATAAAAATGAATGGGATTATTTTTATGAAGTCTCAATTTCATTCTCATCCACTACTAAAGTCTAAGGTGAATGATATGATCTATGAAAAAGTTCCTGAGAGAGTAATATATGGATTACTCAGGAACTACAGTAATCTTGAATCTATCATGGCTAACATATACATTGAAAATTCTGAAGAGTATCAAGCACGTAATTTAGCTATAAACATAAAAGAACAGATAAATACTCATGCATTATATCGTTTTGATAATTTTAAAATTCGCAAATCTAATTTAGTATCGAAAAATCAACAAATTGGTGTTGAATTTACTGATATACTAATTGGGATATTAAGATATATTATCTGTTTTCGAGATATTATTGGTGATTTAAATCATATTTCCAAAAGTACCTTTAATCAACGACTTATTACCATTTCTAGAAAATCTTTTCTCTGAAACTAGTATTTTTGAATTATCATACCAAGATCACCTTTGTGAAGTTCCTTTAAATAATTATCTTGCTCTGTTTAAATCAATGCTAGTAGCATTAAATGATAATCATCCAGAATACTTTACGAATGATGAATTCAAGAAAATTAAAAAAGATGAATCAACTATATTCTAGTCGATTCATCTTTTTTAAGCCTTAACATCCTTTTCATCATCCTTCACCGGATGCTCAATCCGATAAATATCAAACATGTATTCAACCACAGTCTTCAGAACTGCATAGAACGGAATGCAGAGAATCATCCCGGCAATTCCAGCAATATGCCCTGCAGCAAGTAAGAGGACGATGATTGTCAGTGGGTGAATTTTAAGGGTCTTACCAATGATATTTGGATAAATAATGTTACCATCAACCTGTTGAACAATCAGGACAACGACAATTACCCAGATTAATTTATTTGGTGCCATTGTCAAAGAAACAAATAGTGCTGGGGCAATCCCAATATATGGACCAACATAAGGGATGATGTTGCATAGGCCAGCAACAATTCCAAGGACAAGGGCCAAGGGTTCATGGATAATCAGATAACCAATTGAGGTAAAGACACCAACGAAGAGACACTCAATCACTTGTCCGGCAATGTATGACGATAAGGTATTGTTCATCTTGCCGAGTAACTGGTTAACTTCCTTGGCATGGTGTGGTGAAAGCCACTTTTGAATAGCAGGAACTAACTTTGAACCATCCTTTAGCATATAGAAGAGCATCACCGGAACTGTAATGGTAACAACAGTAATGTTAGTAACCATGCCGATAATATCCCCAACCCGTTCAGAGAGTCCCTTCAAGATCTTTTGCGCATAAGCGGCTAACTGATGATCAAATTGACGGTAGTAAGCATTAAGATCAACATGCTTCAATGGGGAATGCTTAATTGTATCATTCATGAGGTTTTGCAAACCACTAACTGTTTGCGGCAAGTGATTGACCAATTGGCTAATTTCTTTTACCACCGGCGGAATCAATGCAGAAATCCCCCAAACGATAATCAGAATTAGTAAGACCACAATCAGTAAACTAGCCACACCACGGTTTATTCGGAACTTGCCGATCTTAACCTTCATAATTAAATTTAAGATTGGATTCAACATGTAGTATAAGAATCCTGATAGTAGCAGTGGCACAAAGACTACTGACAGGAATGTCCAAAATGGCTTAAATATAAACTGAATTTTGGTACAAACAAATATTAATGTCGCAATTGTTAAAAAAACAATCGGCCAAAATAGCCAATGATAAAATTTTTCTCGATTCATCATAATTAATCCTAACATTTACAAAATAAAAGGACACCTCGTAAAAGCAGGTGTCACAACGTCCCCTCTACCATACACTAAGGAAGTTTGATTGTAAATGAGAAAATAAGTCAATCTCTTCCATTAGCAATCTTAACCTTGAAAGCAGTGCAAGCTAACAAGAGTATTCAAAAGTAACTACGACAAAGAGGGTGAGAAAAACGAAACGTTTTCCCACCCTCTATCTGCGGTACTGCTTACTTCATCGTCTTAACAACATAGTGCTTTCCTGCCGTGACATCGTACTGAACAAGACGGTAATCATGAAGTAGTGCTTTTTGCTTTTTCGTTAGTTGGTTTTCTTTAAGAATCTTTCCTTTTTGCGTGATAAAGCGACTGTTACTATTATAGGCATTCACATTACCGCTTGCCTGAACATCTTCGGTAATCACAGGTAATTGTTCGTAAACCCGCGTCAGTAAAGCCTGATACCAGTTGACCTTGGAGTTGGTTTGCTTAGCTGCCATCGCAATGAAATCGTTTGGCGCAACATAAGCTGTTTTTTGCTTAAAGTTTTGTGCACCATGTTCTCGCGCATACCGATTAGAATAAATGAAATAATCTGTTTCATGGAGTTTGAGCCCATCCTTGGTCATTTCATTACCATAGATTCCTGGCAAGTGATCCCCATAAAAGACAACCGTAATCGGCTTCTTAATTTGGTCAATTGCAGTAATGAATTGTTTCATCGCTACATCAGTATGGTGGATCCCCGTAGCAAAATCATTTACCGACGACTTGTCAGTACCGGCAGAAACTTTTGTCGCCTGATATTTGCTAATCTCATTGTAATAGTGTTGATTGAACGGGAAGTGATTCTGCATCGTCACTAGGTTAATGAACCGACCACCATGATAATTCATTAATTGATCTAATACATTTTGGTAAGAAGTTTGATCAGAAAGGTATGGACTACGATCAATCTTTTTTTGGTGACGAATTAGGTACTTACTTCCCAAATAGAGGAAGCGATCAATGCCAAATTTTTGGTAGACCGATGTTCGGTTATAAAAGGCACCGTTGTAGGGATGAATTGCGATTGCCGACTTGAACTGTTGAGCAATTGATGGATTGTTCTTCAAATTAGTAACTAGTTGAGTATATGGTGTTGGCAAGGTCGGCGAAAAATTAGTTAATGCGAACCCGGTTAATGCCATATATTCCATATTAGCGGTTCCACCACCATAGCCTGAACTGATCATCAAGCCACCAGTATTTTGCTTACTAAGCTTAGTAATGTACGGTACGGGATTGTTTTTCAATTGAACGCCAGGAACTCGTTGGGGATTAGCAAAGCTTTCACTCAAATTGAAAATAATGGTCTGCTTACTAAATGAGTTTGTTCGCTGACGGTTAATTTGCTGAGCATCTAAATGATACTTGCGGACAACTGCAGCCATTTTCTGTCGAGAATAGCCGGCCGGTTTAGTCATTACAGTAACGTCAATGTTATTCATGAACTGCAGTAACGGGCCATTGATTCTTGCCCCACTTAACTGGTTATAAAACATCGGTTGGTCATCAATGGAAGTCATTAAATTATTAAAGGGAGTACTCTGATGATTCCACAAAAGAGCTGTCGCAAATAAGCATGGTGCAAGGAAGATAAATAGTAGCCGTTGTGTTACCACCCCCACTGCGTTTCTTAGGGGATGAGTCTTCTCTAACCAAACAGTTAGCGCAATTAAGATCGCTAAGCTTACAAGAGCAATTGCCCAGATTACCCCATCAACCATACCAAATAAGTTTTTAGCGACCCGCACCATTGCTAGGTCTGCAGGAAGAATTGGTTCGTTTCGGGCAACGATTTTTTCATGATTAGCCACAATAAAGACCGCACTGATTGCAATAACACTAATCAACCCAACCCAGTAGCGATTAGTCACGGCTTGAATAAACTTAATAACCGTAAAGATCAAGAATGCTGTAAAGAGTAATAGTAGTTCCCGTTGATCAAAAGTGTAAGCAAAAATATTATAGGTAGCATCGACATTCGGGCTTACGGAAAAGCCATCATTCATTAATAGCATCGAAAGGGCCGCGATTAGGTAGGAGATAATCCCCAAACTAATATTGGGCATCCAAGCGTAAAATTGCTTTTTTATTAATTGCAACTGAGCTTCAGCTGGTCGACTAGTGAAACCGTTAATTCGTTGAAGATGACGCTTAGCAAAATCCCCCGTTGATAACCCGCGCCAAATGTAGGCACATGCTAAGGCAAAAAGGAGAAAAATAATTGTAATTATTCCTACCTTCAAACTACCATAAGCGTTGTGAAGCTTGACCGTTAGTCGGACGCTTGCTAATAATGTTGTATTCTCAATTAACGTTAAGTAGGAATACAACGATCGCCAATTGGGCTGTTCTAAGTGGTCCACCGTCATTTTGACAATCCCATAAGCGGCTAATATGGTAAAAATATTAGTTGGCGTGGTGAAGCGGCTCGCTGTCCGTCCATCAATGCTCATGAATGGCATGATCCCTTGAAGGACAACCGTGATCAGTAATCCTAAGCCAGTAATAAGAAGCCATTTTCGATGATGACTTTCCTGCTTAACATTAGCACCAAGGACAAACAGTAACGCATAAAATAACGTTAAATGATCACTCGTCCATCCCCAAATATTCGGTGTCCAAAAGAGCGGGATGATCATGAGAAGCCAAATACTAATCAAAGTCGGTCGTCGCCAAATGAATCGTTGATCATTAATTACTGCAGTCAGAATTAATCCAAGTAAACTTCCAAAGATCAGTGGATAAGTATTCCGCAATAACGGAAAAGCTGCATTAAAGAAGTCGGTATGAAAGACTGTGACCTTTGCAAGCTGGTTGGTGCTAAGGGCCACTAGTACACTAGCAAGGCCACCCAAGACTAAAGTATTCAGCCACGCCTTAATGATTGTTGACTCACAATGATTCTTTTGTGATAGGAAATACCCTAACAGTAAAATCAGAATGTCAGAGCCAAGCAATGTTAAGCCCTTGAGTATTTCATACGCACTGGTGTGGAGACTGGCATTACTGTAACTCGCTATATGTGGTCCGAGTTGCCAATATACCTGAGCAATTCCTACCCAAATCATCAGTGCGACCCAAACTAGATTACTTTTTAATCGATGCATGATTTTCTCCCCTAAAATAATATCTTCCCTATTTTAATATAGACAGTGGGGAGATACAAAATAGTATGCAAAAGGACTTCGCTAGTTCGTTTTCGAATCCCCGTCGATGCGTAGCTAGTCTTTAGAAAGTACAAATAGAGATTCAGCGTTCGGATTTTCCAAGCACTGAATCCCATTTGTACACTGCGGTATTTGTATTTTGCTTAAGTAATATAGCTTATGCCACAGCCTAGGCATTTTCATGGTTATAAATACTGACTAGAGTCGCTGTTTTGTGCTGCTGAGGTATTGTCACAACAGCAGTCGACTCTGAACGTGTTAAAGTAGCGCCTTTTAAGCAACGAAAAAAACTGTAACGCCAACGATAATCGCTGGTATTACAGGCTTATGTGTTCTTTGTAGTGCTCACTAAGGTTTTAGCAACCCCACATAATCTTACAATACCTTTATATCATATCTAATCAACAAAAGTTCAAGTAACATTAATTAACTCTCCTTTATTACTCTTTTATTGCATTTTATTACATAAGTTGCAAATTCTGCCGTTTTAATTGCTAAATATTTACATTAATATTTCAATTATGTTACAATATAGATATTGAAAGGAAACAACAACGTTAAAATTAACGTTGCCGGAGGGAGTGCTATTACTATGAAGATGAGTAAGAAGGTTTTAAATAGTTCACTTGTCATTTTACTTGCGCTAGGTCTAGGCGGTTGTGCTGTAGGTAGTTCTACAACCACATCACACAAGACTCACGAGGCATCAAGCTCACAAGTAGTTAAGCAGAGCCATAAGAAGAGTGAAAAGTCAGCTTCAACCAGTGCTAAAACTGCAGCTGCTACTAACCACTCAGCAAGTACAAACGTTGCATCTTCAAGTAGTAGCACAAGTTCCGCTAAGAACGTAACTACCACTGCGTCTGCAAATACAACTAACAATAATGCTAGCCAGCAAGTTACTGCTCCAGCTAAAGTTGCTAGTTCATCAAGCAGCGTTAAGGAACAAAAATCAGTTCAACTTGGCTTAGGCGATGTCGCAACTTGGACTGACTCTGAAGGGGTTACCCACAATGTTGATAGCGATGGGATGGATCGCTACACTACCAAGGGAAGTACCCAAGTCCAATACAAAGACTGGTCAGGAGCATTACCAAGCGGAGTTACGGTAAGTCATAACGAATAATTAAAATAGTGGAAATAGCATTCTTTCACAAAAAGAGGAGTCAACAATTAGCGTTGATTCCTCTTTTTATATTCTAATCATCAATTTCTTGTATAACAAAAAGGCTGCCAATCCAGACAACCTTCTAGATTATATTTAATTATAGGCAATGACCATTGACATCAAAGTAATATTCTCTATATTCGCCATTCCATGGAGCATAGTGCCACCCATTAGCTACCATATCATTACCATCAAAGTAATACCAAGCGCCATTGATCCACACCCATTCATTATTAGCTTGTGTACCGTCTGACTTGGAGTATGTCCATGTAGGATATTGATTATTACCGTTGCTTGTTGAATGCCAGCTATTGGTTACATAATGACCATTGGCATCAAAATAGTATGAGTGATACTGTCCATTCCATGGAGCATAATGCCAACCATTTGCTGCCATGTCATTACCATCAAAGTAGTACCAAGCGCCATTAATCCACAGCCATTCATCGTTAGCTTGTGTACCGTCTGACTTGGAGTATGTCCATGTAGGGTACTGGTTCTTACCATTACTGGTTGAGTGCCAACAATTTGTTACATAGTGACCATTGGCGTCAAAATAATATGAGTGATATTGACCATACCATGGGGCATAATGCCAACCATTTGCTGCCATCGTATTTCCATCAAAGTAGTACCAGGCACCATTAATCCACAACCACTCGTTATTAGCTTGTGTGCCATCGGCCTTAGAATATGACCAGTCATATCTTGGGTATGCATTTTTTCCATTATCATATGAATGCCAACTATTTGTTGCATAGTGACCATTGGCATCGAAATAATACGAATGTCCTTGACCATACCATGGAGCATAGCACCAACCACGATTAGCCATTGTATCGCCATCAAAGTAATACCAGGAACCATTAATCAATAACCATTCATTACTAGCTCGCGTACCATCAGCCTTACGATAAGTCCAATCATAGGTACCATCATAATTCCGACTTGATTGCCAGCCAGTTGAATAGCTAGAGTACCAATCTGCTCGTGCTTGACTGGTAGTGGCTGTAGCAGGCTGAGCACTAGTGATAGTTTGTTGTTCACTTGCAACATTATCACTTTGTGCATTAGTATCAGCAGAAGCACTCGTAACTGCTGCATCGCTATTACTTACTTGAGTTGATACAGCACCACTATCTGTATTTACATTAGCAGTAGCAACAGTTGTACTATTCATATTGCTACTGTTTGTACTTACATTAGTATCAGCACTAACACTTGTAATTCCAAGCGCTAATCCTGCTAAAACGGTGGTTGAAACCAACCATAATTTCTTTTTCAAGATTATTCCTCCCCAAAAGTAACAAAATACGGTTTCATTTTAGCACTTAATTATTTAGCTAACAAGCTAACATAAAAAGGCTGACTCAACGCCAACCTTTCTTAATCAACTTATTCAGTTAACCATGCATTTTGCTCATCAAAATGGTAAAGCTTACTTTGTCCGTTATTGGTTAAGTAAACATCCCCCGTATCTGCTTCTCCATTGTTCTTAAAGTGGTAGTAATGACCATTGATCTTTTGCCAGCCGATTAATGCTGAGCCGCTAGCATCAAAGTAATACCATTTTCCATTAACCTTTTGCCAACCAGTAGTCATTGCTCCAAACAAACCGTTATGTTGAGTGGTTAAGAAATATACCTTTCCATTAACCGTTTGTAAGCCACTCTCCATTTGGCCAGTTGTGGGGTTCATATAGAACCAGTTATTGCCAGTAAATTGCCAGCCACTATTCTGCCAAGTATTTACTGGATCGAAGTAATACCAATTATTACCAATCAACTGAAATCCACGTACTGCCCAGGCATTAACAGTATCAAAGTAATAACTATGCCCATTAACCTTTTGCCAACCTGTCAATGCTTTACCATCATTACCAAAGTAGTACCAATTTCCTGCACCAGACTGGAACCATCCCTTTGCTGCAACTCCGCTATTATAGAAGAAATACCAATTATTATTAATATTCCACCAGCCGGTCCGCATAGCTCCATAACTGCCATCATGTTGCGTATTTAAGAAGTACAAACTATTTCCGACCGTTTGTAATCCTGTCATCATTTGACCATAACTAGGGTTAAAGTAGAACCAATTATTATCAATCCACTGCCAATTCGTATCCATCCAAGCATTGTTTAAATCAAAGTAATACCAATTACCGCTCAAATTTTGCCAATTGGTTAACGCCCATGCATTATCTAAATCGAAGTAATACTTATGGTTTCCAATCCATTGCCAATTTGTTTCAGCAACTCCCTGACCAGTGAAGTAATACCAGTGGTCATTAATGAATTGCCAGCCAGTCAAAGCGGCACCATTATTTTGGAAGTAATACCAATTACCATTTACCCTTTGCCAACCAGTTACCATTGCACCACTATTGTTTAAGTAGTACACATTATTATTAATATTTTTCAAACCAGTTTGCATATTACCAGTAGCTGGATCTAAGTAATACCAATTACCATTAATCCACTTCCATCCTAATTCTAGTAATCCAGCCTGATCAAAATGTCGCCACTTATTATCAGCTAAATGCCAACCAGGAGTATTATATTCTTCAGCCGTGCTAGAATTATTATCTCCTTCAGCCCAAATAAAGTGCATATCAATATTTAACAAATTAAAATTAAATTTCGAACCATCACTATATGTTCCTTTACCAACGGACTTAGTAATTGAAGGATAGATTCCAAGCGTATTAATTCTTTGTGGGTTAGTCAAAAAGTTTTGTGCATGGCCAAAAATATCTGAAGCATCATTAAAAAGCATTCCCATTACACCATAGTAAATTAGTGCTCTTAAATCATCCATTGTAGTTACACTAAATACAGGAATAGCATTATTATTGATAAACTCATTCCCTTTAGCACTTGCAAAAGGACGAACAGCTAAACCATTTATATTATCATTATAAATTTGTTGGGCAGCAATATTTTCACTATGATTATTAAGGATTTCTGAATCATGCCAGTCCCCCTTCATCAATGACTCATCTTTACTTTGGTATTCTAGAGCCATTGACCGAACCTGATCTATCGTCCCATCATTTAACTGGAATGGCTCTAAACCAAATTCACTTCTAATTTGATTTACTAAACCTACCCCATACTGATTCATTTGGATTGTTTGTTCAGGACTTAGGTTATTAACATTTACATATTCTTTAGCGGCAACACTGTCTGATTGGTAATTATTCATACTCAACCCGCTAATTGTTGTCTGCTGAAAATTATTTGCTTCAGTAGAGTTAGAAATACCCCTTAATTTATCAAGAGTATACCCTTGTGGGAAGTTTACGTACTGGGTACTCTGTGTATTTAAATTGGCCGAATAAAGTGCTGCAGTTGTCGCTGAGGCTTGCTGCTGAGCAACATTACTGACAATGGGCTGATTATTATTAACATTATCAGAATTAACACTTGTCGCGGAATCGGTTGTTTGTGTATCAGCGAGAACATTATTTTCAACAATACCAATACCAACAGCTGTGGTTAATGCTGCGACCGCCGTCATTTTTACAAGATTTTTATTCATCTATTATCTTCCCCCGTAATTTATCAGAACAATTCTATATCACATTTTACACTAAATAGCATTATTAGACGAAATATTTACAGAATTGTTAAGCTAATATTAGCAAATTGAAATGCCCCTCATATTTATAGTATATTAATAAGGTTAAAAAACTTTTGATTGAGGTATAAAATATGAATGACAATCACGAGACACGTGAAGAATATCGAAAAAAGATGGAACGGCGGATCCATGATAAAGTAGCTCAAGACCAGAAGCAAAATCACGAATCCAAAATGCCAAAATTCAAGTTACCGAAATTTAAACTTTCAAATAATAAATCACAGAAGGTTTCACCAAATATGAATCCAAGCACACCAGAAGTTCATCATTATCGAACTCCTCGCTGGGTTAAAAATATTATTTGGGCACTAGTTATTTTGGTATTACTCGGTGGTGGCTACGAATACCATAAGATTAATTCGGCTGCTAATAATATTTTTGGCAGTGGCAATGGTAAAATCAGCAAAAAGCTCCAAAAAGGTGAGCCTGTTTCTGTCCTAGCAATGGGAACTGATGTCGGTGCCTTGGATCGTGGAAATACTGGTGGAAATACTGACTCACTTGAATTGTTTACAATTAACCCTAAAACAAAGAAAATAACTATGACCAGTATTCCCCGTGATACGCTAGTTCGTGTTCCGACTAAAGAAGGTCCTACATACGTAAAGATTAACGCAGCATATTCAATCGGTGGTCCTAAGAAAACAGTTAAAGCTGTCTCGGAGCTGTTGGATGTTCCAATCGATTATTACGCTGTCATTAACATGGGAGTTCTAAAGAAGGTTGTTAATACAGTTGGTGGTGTAACTGTAGATAATCCTTTTGCGTTTACCTATGAAGGACACCACTTCAAGAAAGGGAAGCAACACCTTGATGGTGAATTAGCTCTTAAATATTCTCGAATGCGTTATAGTGATCCAAATAATGATTATGGACGGCAAAAACGTCAACAACAGATTATTGAAAGTGTTATCCAAAAGTTTAAGAAATCTGGTTCTATCGGAACTGCAAATAAAATTCTTGATGCAGTTAAGGATGGTGTAAAAACTAATATTCCAGTTGATGATATTGCTACACTGTATGGTAACTATCACGCTGCCATGGATAATGTCACAACTTATCATTTCCAAGGACAGGATGCCACAATTGAGGGAGTTTCTTTCCAAATTGCTAGTCCAAAAGAAATTAATCGTATTTCTAAACTCATTCGTAAACAACTAGGTCTTAAACCTAAGAAAGTTGTTAACCACGAAACGAGAATGTACAAATCTCAGCCATTCTATAATGGTGTAACTAATACAGACTTTGTCTTACCGGGCGGTGCTAGTTACAACGATCCAGGTAGTGGTAACGGGAGTGATTATGTTATTGGTGGTAAAACATCATCGCAAAAACATACTTCCACCTATTCTAATAGTGCGAGAACCTATGGAGAAATAAGGAGCTCGCAAGTTACTACTCAGGTTCCCCAAACGGAAAGAAGAACCCAGTCAACTATTCGTAACGAATACCAAACAACTCGAACTCCTGCTGCAACTACAGGTCATGTATCTGAAAATACTACAACCCATACAGTTCAAAGATCAGTCACAACTCACGAATAATAAAAGAAGTCATTCAGAATTTGATATGATTCTGGATGACTTCTTTTATTAATTATCGTTATAATCTGATTCTGGTTTTAACTTATTAGCGTAACCATTAACTTCATCTTTCTGTGATTGATTAGTATAGTAATCACGAATTAATCCCGACACCGTAACGTGTTTTGTTGTAGTCGAAGCTTCTGCTACTGATTGTCCTTCTTTTGGATCAACATATTTAATTGTTACATCGTTGCCATTTCGTTTAAAATACAGCCAGCTAGTTGGATCACCATTAGCGGTAACGTAACTAAAACCATTTGAGTTACTTCCATACCACATCATTCCATCACTTATTCCATCCTTAAACCAATCTGGTTCTTGATATAAAGCAACAAGAGTTCCCAGTTGCTGAGTTGATAAATTATGTGAATTATTTGCTGATGTAGATTGATTCCGCAGGTCTTGAACCTTAGTATTGTTAGCAACATTCATAATCCGCTTAACTGCATGATGCTGCTTAGCATAAGCAATCATCTCAGCTTTAGTTACCCCATCGGGAGATATTCCCGCATCGCTATCAGAGATGTAAGTCTTATTCCCAGCTATTGTGTAGTAAGTACTATCTATTCCATGTTCACTATCCTTTTGATTAAGTTTCACATAGTATAAAAGATCTGCACCATCAGGATAATCCTTATAAAGCGGTCCCTCTCCCTTAGGAACACTATCCTTATTATAAATTTTTACAACCGCTCCTTGACCAGATACGTCCATATCCTTAGAGTAATCATTTTGATCAGCCCCCGGCATATGCTCACCAGTATAATAAAGAACTAATGCAGCGTTTTGAGCTGGCGTTAGCTGATTAGGATCAAGCGTTGAATTATTAGAAGTATTCATGGTAGTACTATTAGCTGCCTTTTTAGCAACTTTTGTATTGTTCGAACTAGAAGATGAATTACTATTATGTGGATTACCACATGCTGCTAAAGTTACAGCAAGTAGCGATGTAACAATTACTAAACCTATTTTTCTCATTAAAAATCCTCCAAAATTAGTCTTTAACACTGTAATTATAAAGCAATTCAGCCTATCCGCAATATCTTTCAGTCCAAAATAAAAAATCCATAATCTACGTCACTGTAGACTATGGATTATGTTATATTCAATTATTTTCCAGTAACAGAAGTAGCCGTAACATGGAATGAATGACCGTTACCACTAACAATCCAATCGTTAATTCCATTTTGAACAGCCGTATATCCATCAACCTCATCAATTGAAGGTAATCCAGTAGCTGGCTTACCTGAGATACCAGCATTGTTTAACTGATTACCGATATGTTCTTTAACAATATTTTTGGCATCTTGTGCTGTCATTTGTTCACGAGTGCTTTGCTCTGATGTCGAAGTAGCAGTAGTAGACTTACTACTAGAAGTAACATTACTGGATGAACTACTTGTTACTGCAGAACTAGATACTGACTTTTCACTTGTCTTCTTACTTTGATTAGTAGAAGTAGCCGCGGTCTTACCAGAAGTTTTTGCACTTTTTACAACCTTACTTGAAGATGCATCATTACTTGAATTATCCTTAGTAGAACTACTTGAATTACCACAGCCTGCTAAAGTAATCATTAATGCACCGGCAGCAACAGTTGCCATAAGTTTTTTCATATAATAATGCTCCTTCTTCATTAATTGTTTCATCTATTATCTTATATTCTAAGACTAATTACAACACAACGTAGTAACTTGCTGAGTAGTACTTAGTGTAACCAACTTTAATTACGTCACCAGGTTCTGGAGCATGGACATATGCACCATTACCAAGAGAAATAGCTACGTGGTATGGTGCGCTATCACTACCATAAAATAGCAACGCACCCTTAGGAGCATTAGCAACGTCATAATGGTGAGTACCTAATGCTTGTTGTTGGTAAGTTGTTCGATAGTTAGCGCCTAAGCCATATGCCCATTGAACTAACCCAGAGCAATCAAAACCAGTAGATGGATTATTACCACCCCATACATAAGCACGACCACGCATTGACATTGCCTTATTTACGGCTTCACTATGATCATCCAACCAAGCACCATTGGATCCAAAATTATATGTCTTACCATCAATCGTTTGAGTACCAGTAAGCATATTAGCATTGGTGGTATCGAAGTAGTACCAAACATTGTTAATCTTTTGCCAACCAGTTAAAGCCCAAGCGTTAGTAGTATCAAAGTAGTACCAGAAACCAGCGTTAGACTTGTACCAGCCGGTGTTAGCCCAGGCATTACTTTCATCAAAGTGGTACCAGTTGTTATTAATCTTTTGCCAACCAGTTCTTGCGTCAGAGTTAGCAGGGTCAAAGTAATACCAATTACCTGCTTGCGATTTAAACCAACCAGTTCTCGCATCAGCATTAGTAGCATCAAAGTAGTACCAATGATTATTAATCTTTTGCCAGTCAGTTAAGGCCCAAGCATTAGTAGTATCAAAATAGTACCAATAATTATTAATCTTTTGCCAACCAGTTTCAGCCTGAGCAGTTTCATTATTAAAGTAGTACCATAGACCTGCCTGTGATTTATACCAACCAGTTTGGGCATTTCCTTCATTGCCAAAGTAATACCAGTTATTGTTTACTTGTTCCCATTCATTAGTAACTTTGGCATTATTGTTGTAGTAATAAGTATTGCCATTTTCTTTAGCCAAACCGTTTTGGGCTACTGAAGTTGTTTGATTAACTTGACTAGCAACGTTAGTGGAAAAATTATTAGTTGTTGCTGGCTGTGCTGAGACAACATTATTACTTGCACTAGCAACACTATTATTAGTATTTGCATAACTAGCTGCCACAGTTGCACTTTCAACGATTTGTTGTGATTGAGCAACTTG
Source organism: Limosilactobacillus agrestimuris (assembly GCF_943193105.1). Lineage (NCBI taxonomy): Bacteria > Bacillati > Bacillota > Bacilli > Lactobacillales > Lactobacillaceae > Limosilactobacillus > Limosilactobacillus agrestimuris. The sequence continues at coordinate 58,820 of NZ_CALPCW010000009.1, read as the reverse complement.
AGTAGTTGAAGTTGCATTGTCTTGAGCAACCACATCGGCTTGAGCGTCAGTAGCCATTGTTATACCAAAAGCTAATGAAGCAATAGTAATTCCCATAGTCAACCATTGCTTACCACTCTTATATAACTTGTAATGTTTCTTACTCATAAACTAAAATACAACTCCCTTTAATTCGTTCATCAATAATTTCAACGATTACTACTATACAATAAATTTTTCTTAAAAAGTTAAATGTCGTCAGTTTGTTAATGAATGTTGCCGTCTTGTAATATTAGTGAAATTTTTTGTTACAAAAAACGTCTTGACCATTATTAAGTCAAAACGTTCTCAATCAATAAAATATTAAATTCAACTTAATTAGTAGCCACTCCAGTAACCATTGCTGTAGAAGTAGTTGCTCTTACCATTAATATTTTGCCAACCAGTCATCATTGCACCGTGCTTTGGATAACCTGGATTAAAGTAGAACCAGTGACCACTTAACCATTGCCAATTAGTAGCAGCAGCGTAACTATCTGATTGGAAGTAATACCAAGTACCATCTTGACTCATTTGCCAACCAGTAACTGGGTGGCCTGCTGCATCAAGGTAGTATAACTCATTGTTATCCCGGTTAGTTGTCCAGCCAGTTGACATCCAAGCATTTTCTTGATTGAAGAAGTACCAATAACCACGGTACCACTTCCAGCCAGTATAAGCATTAGCATTAGTAGCATCAAACCAGTACCAGTGACCGTTAATCAACTGCCAGCCGGTTAAAGCCCAGGCATTGTTGTAATCAAAAAAGTACCAATAACCAGCTGGTGATTGGAACCAACCAGTATGTGCCCAGGCATTAGTTGGATCAAAGTAATACCAGTTTCCTGCTCCAGATCTAAACCATCCTGTACGTGCATCAGCATTCACTGGATCAAAGTAATACCAGTTTCCCGCTCCAGATTTAAACCAACCTGTTTGCGCCCAAGCGTTAACTGGATCAAAGTAGTACCAATGATCGTTAATCTTTTGCCAACTAGTTAAGGCATGTCCTTCATCAGTATCGAAATAATACCAGTGATTATTAAGCAATTGCCAGCCAAGATATGCACTTCCGTCACCTTTGAAGCCGTACCATTTGCCATCAACCTTTTGCCAGCCGGTCTTCATCGCACCATAAGAACCATCATGATTAATATTAAGGTAATAAATATTCCCATCAATCTTTTGAATTCCAGTAACCATGGAACCATCACTTGGTGTGAAGTAGAACCAGTTGCCATCTAATTGCTGCCAACCTTGTAGAGCCTTACCATCGTTTCCATAGTAGTACCAAACAGTCTCGGTAGTACCATCTTCTTGCTTAACTTCTTTAGTCCCCCAACTATTAGGAGTTCCTGTTGGTAAAAACGGATTAGTATTCAAGTAAGCCAGTTGAGCCTTCAAATAACCATTAATTGTATTTTTCATTGAAGCAAGAGTATTGGCTTTTTCTGTTTCGATTGCAGTTAGTTTTGCTTGATTTTCTTCCTTCAATTTTTGTAAAGCATCACGATTACTTTGCTCAAGCCTATTTAAGAAGCCGCTTTGAGCAAGTGCTCCGATAAATAAGGTCTTAGCTGTTGCTAACGCGCTTTCCCGAGTTTTCTTAGCTTCTGCTAATTCCTTTTGAGCAGCTTCACTCTTCTTTTGGGCTTCTTCATATGCACTCTTTGCTTCAGCACTCTTCTTTTCTGCTTCCGCAACTGCGGCTTCAGCATTTGATTTATCATCACTTGAAGCTGATGCAGCGACCTTCTTAGCGGCATCTAAGTCAGAAGCAGCATTAGCACTAGCTACCTTGGCAGCTGATGCAGCGGTTGAAGCTTGAACGGCTGCATCACTTGCTTGAGCATATGCAGCATTAGCACTTGAAGTAGCATCACTATATGCTTTATATTCTGCTGGGGCAGCTGATTCGATCCCAGGAATTTTTGTTGGATCGGTATTTACAGCACTAGAGGCAACTGCATATGCTGAGGAATTAGCATCAGATAATTCTTTTTCAGCTGCTGAATTTGCTTTAACTTGAGCTGCACTCTTAGCAGCATATTCAGAATCAATTGCAGAAGACTCACTAGCAATTGCTGAACTAGCGGCAGACTTAGCTGCACTAGCAGTACGTGTAGCACTAATTGCTGAGCTTGCAGCAGCATAACTATTAGCTGCTGGAGTTGCGGCTAAACTAGCAGAAGTATTAGCCTTAGCTGCATAGCTTGAGATTGTATTTTCGGTAGCAATGTTATCAGCACTTACTTTAGTGTTAGATGATAATAATCCAAGTGTCAAAGCAGCACCGGCAACTAAAATCGTATTTCTCAATTTATGAGAATGAAGACTCTTGTTAGTCATTGATGATTCTCCTTTTTTACGCTTAATCACAATTATTTTACAACATCTATTTTAGAATTAACACCGCAATTAATAATAAAAGATCCCATCAACTGATGAGATCTCATTATCATTATGCCCAGTAGAAGTTAGGACGATAAACCATTTGGTATGGCCGATCATCATCGTTCCAATACCATTGATAGTTAAATTCTTGAACAGCTTGACCAGCAGCACCATACCGAGAATTTGGATTTGAACTCCAGTAGTATCCACAAGTTGAGATACACATTGGATCTGAGCCTGCAGTAGAGATAACTACCGTATGACCTGCTCCACCAGCAGAAGCACCTGGGTTACCCCAAATCACAATATCACCGTATTGAACATTTTGAACGCCACGGCCACGTCCGGCAAGGTAGTAACCATTTTGAAGCAAGTAATTACCTAAATCTAAAGTGGAATAAGTATGGGCAGGTGTATGACCACCAGCGCTCCATACAGCTTGAGTCATTGAACCAGAACAGTCAGCAGTTCCATCAGCTCCAGTTCGTGAACCGTACATTGAATAAGTTAACTTGCCTTCACGGGCCAAGAACCAATTAATTACCCGTTGACTAAAGCCGACAAAGGCACCATTACTTTGCAAGTTTACCCAGTGACCATCAATCCAGTGACCGCCAGTCCACATATTAGCATTGGTTGGGTCCATGTAGTACCAATTATGACCGACAAATGTCCAGCCAGTATGTGCCCAGGCATTGTCAGGATCAAAGTAGTACCAGAAGCCAGCTGGTGATTGATACCAACCTAAGACAGAGCTTGCATTTGTATTATCAAACAAGTACCAGTGTCCATTAATCGATTGCCAACCAGTTCGAGCTGAACCATCATTGTTAAAGTAATACCAGAAACCTGCTGGTGACTTATACCAGCCAGTGGTTGCGGCTGCATTATCACCAAAGTAGTACCAACTACCGTTTACCTTTTCCCAAGTATTTGCTACCAAACGATTATTACTCTTAAAGTAATGATTATTTCCCAGCTTATTTAAGCCATCAGCTAGATTACTCAAATCCAGATCGCCAGTAGTTGAATTGAAGTATAAGGTTTGTCCATTCACAATTGCTGAATTTTGGCGAACCCCAGTAACAAGATCGTAATATTGTAGTGAACCCGTAGCAGGATTATAAACTAATCCCTTTTGCTGACTCCCTGATGGGTTAAAGAAGTAGTAGTCGCCATTAATTAAATGAATACCTGTAAACATTTGGTGATTCGTAGGATCAAAGTAATAGCGGTTGCCATTAATTGTTTGCCAACTAGATAATGCTGAGCCACTGTTGTTAAAGTAGTACCAGTTTCCATTAACCAATTGCCAACCGGTCCTCATCGCACCGTATGTACCGTCATGCTGATCATTAAGGTAATACAAGTTGTTATTAATAGTTTGAAGCCCAGTAAACATTGTATTATTCGTAGAATCAAAGTAGTACCAATTGTTACCTAACCACTGCCAACCAGTTAAAGCCCAGGCATTATTAGTGTCAAAGTAATACCAGCTGTTATTTAATACTTGCCAATTTTTAAGCGCCCAAGCATTAGTTGGATCAAAGTAATAACGGTGACCGTTGATCGTTTGCCAACCAGTCCGTGCTTCTCCATCTTGATTGAAGTAGTACCAGTTATTATTAATAAGATGCCAACCAGTGTAGGCAGCACCATCATTAGCACCGCCAAAGCCATACCAACGGCCATTAATTTGTTGCCAGCCATTCTTCATTGCGCCATAAGTACCGTCATGTTGATCATTTAAGTAGTAACCATGGTTATTAATCTGTTTTAAACCACTTTGCATAATTGAACTGGATGGATCAAAGTAGTACCAATTATTTCCTAACCATTGCCAACCGTTCACAGCCGCACCATTATTAGCAAAGTAGTACCAATCATTACCTACAGTCCGCCAACCAGTTTGCATTGCACCATATGTGCCATCGTGTTGTGGATTTAAAAGGTATTTACTATTGTTAATAGTTTGTAGTCCCGTCTCCATCGCACTATTTTGCGGGTTCAGATAATACCAATTACTATTGATATATTGCCAATTAGTAGCGTTTTGACCATTATTAAAATAATACCAATCATTCTGGCTGGTCTGCCAGCCGTTTGCTGTTTGCCCACTAGTATTCTTCCAACTGGTAGAACCGTTAGAATCTGTTTGCTTAGTGTACCCATTAATCTCTGTTGGTGTTGTTAAATTACTAAGTTGATCACTAGTAACGTCATTTTGAACCTGAGCAGCAACATTTGACTGAGTAGTTGCCGTAACAGTTGATTGCTGATCATCAGCGTAGACACTCGAAGCACCCATAATCCCGAGCACTGTAATACAAGCAGTTAACCAAAGTTTGCCAGCTTTATACAACTTAAAATGATTTTTCATAGGATCCTTACCCCTCCATAAAATTAAACAATTCTTATATTAACACCAAATAAAAAAACTAGATAGAGATCTTTCTATCTGGTTCATTTACATCATTATTAGTACTTCTTGAAACTGCTGATAATAAACTTACTAAGTTTATATTACCTTCATAATTACTTCTATTGCTGTCAATAAGCTTTATTTTCTTCATTACATTGCATATTTATTACTTAAATATTTCAAAAATGTTACAATATAGATGAAAGGAAACTAGATAATAGCTTAGAAAGGGGTGCTACATTATGTTAAAGATGCAAAATAAAATAATCGATAGCTTATTAGTATGTGTACTTGCACTAGGGTTAGGTGGCTGTGCAACTAGTAGTGTAGCTACCCATAAGGCAAATCACGAACCTACTAGCACTAAGATTGCTAAGCAAAGTAGCCATAAAAAAGCTATTACAGAAACTAAGCAAGAAAATTCTAGTAGTCAATTGCCAACTAATAAAGAAGCTAAAGCTATTACTAATAATAAATTAGCAGCTAATACTCCTAGTCAAAACTCTGCTCAGTCATCCTCAACGAATCAACAAACTAGTACGACTAATCAAGCTAATAATTTGACATCAGCCACAAAGAACAATTCAGCTACTCAAAATCAAAAAGCTATTCAACTAGGCACCAATGATCTTGCCGTTTGGACCGATCAATACGGGATTGTTCACCACATTGACAGTAATGGCTTAGATCACCAAACTATTCCTGGAAGCGTTCAAGATCACTACGAAAACTGGTCAGGAGCTTTACCAAGTAACGCTCAGGTTGTTTACAACGCTGGTCCAATTATTCCAAATCAATCAGATAAAGTTCAACATAATAACGGTGTTCAGTTAGGACTTGGTGATATTGCAACCTGGACCGATCAATACGGAATTACCCACCAAGTTGATAGTGATGGCATGGATCGTCAGACAATCCCAGGCAGCACGGAAGTTCATTACCAAGATTGGTCGGGACCACTGCCAGATAATGCTCAGGTAATACATGATTAATTTAAATAAACTAAAAAGACTATTGATTGATCGAAAGGATCGATTTAACTTAATAGTCTTTTTTAACTTGATTTAACATTTCATGATTATTAAATTTAATAGAATATATTATCAAAAATACTGTATTTCTATAATGTTACCTTTCTTTTATAAAATCTCTGAAATAGGATAACCAACATAAGAATTCCTAAATCAACAATTAAACGAGCCAAAGCTGCTAGCCACGGTGAACTTATAAGTCCCCCCCAAAATACCCAATAAAAATCTAAATGATGAATACATAAAACGGCCAAAGTATGCTTTCCTATCGTTGCAACGTAATTACTTATTTTGAAATCTTGGCTTCCCATAGAAAGGTAAGATATAACTACTGTACCAGCTACTGCCTCTGCAACAGATACCAAGAAATAAGGATAATGCCTTGTAGCCATCTCAATATTAATGGAGTTCTGTAAACAAATTATCCAATACACGAAACATATAAAAATAAAGGTAGGTAATATATATTTCTTAATATTTATCTTTCCACTAAAATAACCTTGCTTCAAGACTGAACCTACCCACATAAATAAAGCTGCTATGGGAATAATATCTAAATCTTGTGGTAACCAGTGATGTAATGATATTAAATATGCAAAGTAAGAAATTATTCCAAGGATTACACCAATATATTTATTATCAAAAAGCACTTGTAACAAATCAAATAAAATTTTTGCCCATACAAATACTATAAGAAACCACATTACGCCTACGGTACTAATCGCATGTGCTTCCCCATAGGTATTTGAGCCTCGAAAGATCCCTATAAGAGTGTCTAATGCTATATGGCTCACTGAGACTTTCCATACTAGTACTTTTTCTACACTTAACAAAATAATCATAAATATCGCTAAGAGAAGCATTTTCAATATCTTTGGTAATTTTGATTTCCACTTAGAGTAGGTCAACACCGCACCCGATGTAAATCCTGACAATATAAAAAATAGTGGCATATGAAAAGAAAAAATAAATGTTCTAATATTACCACTAATTTCATGTCCGACAATCATGAGGATAATTGCAATCCCCTTTGCTATATCTACCCAAACAAGTCTCTTTCTCATAAATAAATTCTCCTACAACTTCGCCGTCAACTTCACATCAGGGTACTTCTGCTTGAACCAGTTCTCGGCAAATTGATTTTCAAACAGGAATAGTGGTTGATCGTGAATATCCTTAACAAGGATATTCCGTGATGACGACATCTTCTCATCAAGTTGGTCTGGATCAATCCAGCGGGCTGTCTTATTCCCCATTGGTTCCATCACAACTTCAGAATTATATTCATTTTGCATCCGGAATTTGAAAACTTCAAACTGCAGTTGACCAACGGCACCAAGAATATAGTCACCAGAAGTATATGAACGGAATAATTGCACCGCCCCTTCTTGAACTAACTGGTTAATCCCCTTATGGAATGACTTCTGCTTCATCACGTTCTTTGCTGTTACCCGCATAAATAATTCAGGAGTAAATTGTGGAAGCTTTTCAAACTTAATGTCTTTTTTACCAGTATAGATCGAATCACCGATTTGGAAGTTACCAGTATCATACAACCCAATAATGTCACCGGCGACCGCATTTTCAACGTTTTCCCGAGTATCTGCCATAAATTCAGTCACGTTAGACAAACGAATTGGCTTCTTAGTCCTTTCAAGAGTAACATCCATCCCCCGGTCAAATTCACCTGAACAAATCCGAACGAAAGCAATCCGATCCCGGTGTCGAGGATTCATGTTGGCTTGAATTTTGAAAACAAAACCGGAAAATTCTGGATCAAGTGGTTTTACATCCCCATCATTTTCCGTATGGTGATCACTCGGTGCTGGGGCAAACTGAAGGTAAGTCTCCAAGAACGTCTGCACCCCAAAGTTAGTTAATGCTGAACCAAAGAAGACTGGTGTTTGATCTCCAGCAGCGATCTTCTCCCGATCGAGTTGGTTACCAGCAACATCCACTAATTCCATTTCATCTAAAGCATCTTGCCATTCACCATCATTAGCCAATGGATTATCGCCCTTAACATTACCATCATCGTCCAATGGTAAATACGGATTGTCTCCATCAACGGGGTGAGTTAAGGCAACCCGTCGATTAAAACGATCGTAAATTCCCTTAAATTGCCGTCCTGAACCGATTGGCCAGTTAATCGGGTAAGTTTCGATCCCTAAAGTCTCTTCAACCTCGTTTAATAAGTCTAGTGGATCACGGGCATCCCGATCAAACTTGTTCATAAAGGTAAAGATCGGGATCCCTCGCATCTTACAAATTTGGAAAAGTTTCTTAGTTTGCGGCTCGATCCCCTTAGCAGAGTCAATCACCATCACTGCAGAGTCAACTGCCATTAAAGTCCGATAAGTATCTTCAGAAAAATCTTCGTGCCCTGGTGTATCAAGGATGTTAATTCGTTTTCCCTGGAAATCAAACTGCATTACGGACGAAGTAACTGAAATCCCCCGCTTCTTTTCAATCTCCATCCAGTCAGATTTGGCAAAATTACCAGTCTTCCGGGCCTTAACAGTACCCGCTTCACGAACAACTCCACCAAAAAGTAAGAGTTGTTCAGTAATCGTTGTCTTACCCGCGTCCGGGTGTGAAATAATTGCGAACGTCCGCCGCTTATTAACTGCCTCAGCAAGTTGTTTTGGTGACATTTTATTTTCCTTTCATAACTAAAATCAAAATATAATCTTTATTATTTACAATGAACTCTTTTATAAACAATCAATGTAAGTAGCAAAATTTATCTTAATCCTAAAATATTTTAGCTTTATTTTTAGCTACTCGTAATCTTTTTTCATTAATTACTAATATTATAAGTAATAAGATAAATAAAATGATCGATATACATGCGAAGATTTTCTGTAAATTCGTAAATCTTGTTTGTACTTTTATAACATTATTTCCTTTATTGATTTTAACCTTCAGGCAACCATCCTTAGTTCGGGCTTTCTTTACATCATTACCATTAACTAGCACATTGTAATGCAATCCGTTATAAATAAAGAATGGTAATTTTACTATTTCGTTTGTTGAAGTTTTTAAGTGAAAAATAACTCCATTATATATTGGCTTTGTAGGAATAATCTGCTCTTTATGATTTAGTAATATTTCACCTTTTATTAAACTATTACTGTTTTTTAACGACGTGTTTGGCCAATAGTCTAAATTACCAACACCACCATATGTTCCTTCAGTTGTTTCTTCAAAATCTTTATTATTATTAATTCTATAATTACCAAATGGAGTGCTCTGATGTAAAACATAGTAATTTGAAACCGTATTATTTTGATTCCGATTATTAATGAATGTGTAACAGTTACTTAACCATGTAATACAAATCAAGGACACAATAACTAATAATTGTTGAGTTTGATTCTTAAATATATAATTTGATGCTGAAATAATACATACTAGAATTAAAAATATAATTAAAACTCTAAACCTAATAACACCCTGAATATGTTTAATTGGTGTTTTATTGAAAAAGTGCCAAAAACCATTTGATATATCAATAGAAATAAAAATATAGACAAGACTTAATATACCAAGTATTTTTGATCTTAAGTCAAGTTTTTCCCAATTTAGTAAAACTATTATGAAACATATAGTAATTACCAACCCTAAAATAGAATTCAACAATGCTTCCGTAAATTTATTTACAGAATATCCAGATATATTACTAGACACTGGAGTATTGATAGAATGATTTTTTAAATAAATTGTTAAAAAATTAAGCCAGAAAAAAGATGTTATAAATAATGTTGTAATTACTGCATATCCAAAAGCAACTAAATTATTAATAGTAATTTTTTTAAACAGAAAAGCTATTATAATAATAGATACTATTAATGAACTGTAAATAAGTGTGCTGACTAAATGACAATAGATAGTGCCTGACATCCCCAATGATAGAATTAACCAATCTTTTTTATCAGTAAAAAAGATTGAATAAGTTCCGTAAGCAACACAGGGTAGAAAAGCCATTGCTGAAGCCTGTGCTAAACTAAATGAACCAAAAAATATATCAAAAGTATAGGCAGAAAACGTATACAAAACAGAAAACGCTAATGCTTTATTTTTATTTTTCCAAAATTTATTTCCAATCCAGTAAGCAATAATCCCAATTATTACTAATATCGTAATAATTCCAAGATATGTTGCTAATACATAATTGTGAATAAATAGCATCCAAAACGAAAGAGGATATAAATACAGAAAGCCATATACCATGTTCACTGGTGTTCCAAGATGATTTAGTGAAAAGGTATTTATCGGTGAATAAAAATGTCCACTTTTTAAAATCTTATATTGATCGAAAGCACGGTTCAAATGAAAGCCCATATCAACGCCTGTATATAATACACAATTGTTCAAAAATGGCAACATCATTACTACACATAAAACTATTATGATAAGTATATCAAAAAGTTTTCTATTATTTTTTATCATCATGAATTTTCCTTAATGTAGCTTTATTAATTAGGGCAATATATATTTAGTAATTTTTATTTTCTTTAATGCCAAAACTACAATTTCTAAAATAAAGTAAGTAACTATAGGTAATAAATATATATGCACAGGATTATTCAACACTGGCAAGTATGAATTCCATTTTGCTACCTCAACACCGTATACAATTTTGTCAAACAATGCGTAAGCTAATGGATGTAATATGTATATTCCTAATGTTGCACCTGAGAGTTTCATAAACATATTCAATATACTTCTATTAGAAATGTAAGTTGTTCCTCGCTTAATCAATAAATAAAGAGCTACAGAGTATAGAAACGGCCCAATATTATTTAAGTAGTTAAATTTACCATTAGTCAAAACATCAATAATCGACAATACCAAACTGCCTAATCCAACGTATATCAAAATATTTTCTACTCGGTTTGGTAAGTAATTAATTCTTATAAGATAGCCTAATATAAAATAACCTAAATGTGATGAAGAAATCAATGGCTGTGCAATAAATCGTGTATCTAAATTTAAATGTATTAATCCTTGTAAATAAAGTATTCCATCATTAAAAATAAAATACCCAATTACAATATATAGCAGTATTTTTTTATTTTTATGAATTAAGGTTGAAAAAATAGGAGTAACTATATATAAAGCGATAATTTCGTAAAAAAACCAGAAAGTATTATTAATATCATTATTAACAAATGATAAAATAAAATCCCTCACACTAGGATGGAAATGAAAAATTGGGCCTGGAAATGCCCCGTACTTATTAAAAAAAGTATCAAATAAATAATAAATAACAGTCCATACCAAAAATGGAAGTAAAACTCGCTTGCTCCTTTTTTTTATAAAGTTCTGGGTGCTTTGTCTATCACGATAATCTAATAACGTTGCTCCAGAGTTCATAAAGAAAATATAAACAGCCGGTATACATATTGTTTGCAGTAGTCTGGTAGCAAGAAAATTAGAATATCCATCGTTTCCAAAATGAGCCAACTGTGAAGAATGTAATACTAGGACAAAAAAAATTGCCAAGCAATTTAAAACATCAATATAATGTATTCTCTCTTTCAAAGTAATTTACTCTCTCCTTCAAAAAGACTTTTTTTAATTGTACTTCATTTTATCTGTATAATTTTCTTTTTCAATAAGAAAACGTGGTCGGTGCTTTACCTCAAAGAAAATTTTACCAACGTACTCCCCTATAACACTAATAGAGACAAGTTGACCTCCCTAAAAGCCAAATAGAAATCATTAGCGATGACCACCCACTAACAACGTGACCCAGACACTTTTCTACTAAAACATAAATCATACAAAAAGTTAACTTTCTTTTCACACAAAAAATAGACACCAATTATTACAAAAATATCGACCACTAATTTACCAAAAAAGTGTAAAAATAAGTTAACTTTCAACGCACTTAAATATTGTATATTATAAGTCCACCACTTAAAGGTACTATGATAAGCATAGTGATGAATTACAATCGTAAACATACTCAATATCCGAAGTAATTCAATACCCGAATTACGACTACTCTTTTTTACCATTTATTTTCTTACTCTCCCTATAAAACCCAACCACAATCATGAGCATCACGATCATCGTTGGTAATGCCGCAATAATGGCTACCGATTGAATATTATACAGATTACTATTACTAATTAACAGCGCCATTGGCAATACCATAAACACAATTGCCCAAAAGCCCCGAATAGTTTTACTAGGTTCTTCTTCGATTGCAAGGTGCTTATATGAATACTTAGAGATAACCATGGTAATAGAATCAAACACTGTCGAATACAAGCCAATCATTGCTAAAGCCAAAAGAATCAGGGCAATGCGATACTGAGGCAAAGTTTCCATTAATTTAATGGCTACCCGGGCATAGTTTTTGCCATCTGAGATTAGTTGAGTAGCGTTGACTAAGCCTCGGACTTGACGAGACATCCCAAAACCACTCAGTACAATGAAAGCACAAAAGGTTCCACCTAGGCCCCAAGCATAACCGCGTAAAACTACATCCTTAATTGTCCGTCCCCGACTAATACTTCCAATAAAAAACGGTGTCGCCACACACCAAACGATCCAATACGACCAGTAGTAGATCGTCCAATTTTGGGTAAAACCATGGCTATGAGTTGTCGTCGCCATTCCGATAAAATTTTGGGTTAAATTCCCTACTGCCTGGACACCGGCATCGACAATATAACTAAAAGAACCGCTGAAAAGTAAAACATAGAGTAATAAGCCAATAAAGAAAACATAACAAATTGTACTTAACCGTGAAATTGCCTTCATCCCAATTACTGAAGCAATCAGATAAATTGAAACAACCACGCAAATTAAAATAATCGACAGTTGCTTAACCTGACGGATTCCAAAAAGGACACCAACCGTTTGCGACAATAAGGGCATGGACATGGAAAAGGTAGTCGCTGTTCCTGCGATCAAAGCAAAGATCGCAATCAGATCAATCAATTTTCCCGCTATGCCATCAGTATATTTACCCAGTAATGGTCGACAGGCTTCTGAAAATTTCTGCCGTTTGTTTTTGGTTACATATAGCATATAGGCAAATGCCACCGCCAACATTAGGTAAAACGACCAAGCAATCGGTCCCCAATGAAACAACGAATAGGTTAACGACCATTCCGTTGTTGTCCCTTTTTGCTTAATAAAAGGCTCACTGGAATACATTAGCCATTCACATAAGGAGTAAAAGATAATATCGGCTGACATGGTCGAAGTAAAAATCATGACTCCCCAGCGAAGGTTTGAATATTCGGGTTTGTCCGTTGAATCACCGAGCTTGATTCGGCCAATCCTTGAAAAGGCAGCGTACAGTGTACTGATAAAAAAGAACAATCCCACCAAAATATAGAGAAACGATAATTGATTGTTTAAGAATAACCGAATATCTTCCAAAATAAGTTGTGAATTTTTAGGGAAGCGTTCTAATAAAAAACTCAGACCCAAAACAACAATAATCGGAATAGTAACTAAGGACCAGTCAATTTGTTTATACTTTTTCACGATCCTATCCTCTCTTGGTCAGCTGCTGATCAACCTGTTTCAATTGGTCGACACTATCAATTTCGATAATATCGTTAGCCGTGATTGGCATTACATATAATGAAAACTCATCAAAGTAATCAAACATGGCAATATCATCCCAGTAAATATCGTAGTGATGAGCATATTCAAACTCTTCTTCTAAATAGTCTTTCAGACGCAGACTATCTTCCGCCTGCCATTTTGATAGGCTATATAAACGCCACCCATGATCATTTCCCGAGCGATCGCATTGTAAAATCTTACCATTTTGATCGGGATGCATAATCCACTCATCAGTAAATTGACTAATCTCTGCTCCAGCATATCCAGAATGAAGAAATTCTCTCTTCAGTAACTTCGGGTTCATCACTAATTGATCACCATCCAGGATCATTGTATTCTTTAACTCGTTACGAGCTACATATAATGAGGAAATATTGTTGTACTGGTTATAGTATGGATTGTTGAGCAATTTTACTCCTGGATACTTTTCTCCCAGATAATTAAATTGCTCGGCTAAATAACCGACAACAATTGAAATATCATAAATTCCATTTTGGTGCAGTCCCTCAATTACTGATTCAATCATTGGTTTCCCCGCAACCTTAATCAGCGGTTTAGGCGTCTTATAGGTTAACGGACGCATTCGTGTTCCCAACCCGGCTGCCATAATAATTGCGTTTTCTATTTCTGCCATCTTATTTCCTTTCCAAGTACCGAAGCACCTTTTGACTGTACTCTTTGGCGTACCGATACTGTGCTAATGAGTATTCACCAAAGTCTAAGCCTAATGACTGCTTATATTCGCACCAATTACTCCAAAGCAAACCACAAATAGCAACATAAGCGTAAATTTTATACCGAATAGTCTCACTGACTGAATGTTCAAAATATAAGTCGATTAAGTGATCGATCTGTGGTTGATCGTACATTGAGTAAATTGCAAACATGGCAATATCGACATGGGGATCCTGCATACCAGCATATTCCCAATCAATTAAGAAAATATTCCCTTGTTGATCAAACACAAAATTATCGGCATTGGCATCAATATGACATAGCGTCCACTCTTTATCTAACCGCTCAATATATTGCAAGAGCTTTTCTACTTGTTGCTTAACCTTACCGTAATCACGATAAGCAGAAGGAGCACTGCGTAACTGCTCATACTTATTAATTTGACCAGCTAAATCAAACTGATGATCAACTTTTAAATTCTCCTGATGCATTTGTTTCAATAGGTGCATGCATTGTTGAACATCGTCCCAATTATTAGGATCACAATTTCGGGAGTTTTCAATAAACTCAGTTAGTTTATAGCCGTTTTTGGGATTCAAATACAAGGTCCGTTCCACATAAGGTAATCCTTTAATCTTTTGATAAACATCGTATTCTTGGTGACGATCAATTAGTTGACCAGTTCCTGCTCCAGGGATCCGCATAATGTATCGTTTTCCCTGACAAGAAAAGATGAAAGAACGATTAGTCATCCCCTTCTTCAAGACGTGAATCTGATTAATTGCTTCTCCGGGAACGTTTAACGTTTGTTCAATCACATCGATTGCATCGTTCTTTAAATGATTAGAATTACCATCAAGATCACGCAATTCTTCATAAGAGTTGATTTCGGCATAATCATGATCATCAACCAAGTTGGAATTGATCACCGAACCATGAAAGTCTAAAGTTGATTCCCAGAACTGATTAAGTCCATCACGTGAGTCTACCCGATCAATTAATCGTTGTTTTAGTTGTTTTCCTAACTCATTATCCAAATATGCGAGGCCAACCATTCGATTGCCGTCTTGATTAACTGGCTTAATGTTTCCTCGATTGGTTACTTGCCAGTTTGAACCCGAATTAGTTTGTCGACTAAACATATACCATGCTTGATCTTCAAGTGCTGAAAACGGATTGTGCTTAAACCAAAGATCACACGGAACAATATAACTATTTTCTAGATAATCCTTAGCCAGATACAATGAATACAGGTTATTCCATTCACCATATTTAGTATTAACTATTAGTTCAACACCATATTGATCGATCAAGTATTCATAATGTTCTTTCATAAAGCCAACGACAATTTTAATCTGCTTGATCCCTTTAGCTTGAAGCTGCTTGATCAGGCGCTCAATTAACGGTTCTCCATTAATTTCTAGCAATCCTTTAGGCTCCTCAGTATTAATGGGAACCATCCGCATCCCAAAGCCAGCAGCTAAAATGACTGCCTGTTGAGGATGGTGATTTTTAATGTACTCTTTTCCCTTAATCGTTAGAGACAGCTCCTCATTAAAGAAACCATTCTGCTTCAACTGATCTAATAACTGATTAACCTTTCCTAAAGAGATATTCAACCGAGTTGCCAAGTCTCTTTGAGTTGCTTGAGGTTTTTTTAATTTTAATTTGAATAAATCTAGTAATTGTTTGTTCATATATTCCATCCTTTTATATAAAATTGAACAGTGATATTTTATCACCGTATAGCATATTTTTAAATATATTATGCGGTGTTAAATAAAAAGATTCTTACCTTTATAAAAAAGTAAGAATTGGCATTATAACACCATTGAAGTGAACCCTGTAAGTTGGACACTTTAATTTAGGCAACTTTTTCTAAGACAAGATTTCGATATTCAATCGGCGTCTTGTCTTTTAATATGTGCTTAATTCGATTCCGATTATAGTATTCTATCCACTCCTTCATGGCTTTAATCAATTCCTGCTTAGTTTGATAATGATGACCATAATACAATTCGACTTTCATAGTGTGAAAGAAACTCTCCATTGGCGCATTGTCTAAACAGGTGTCCGGCGTAACATGCTTTGAAAATATGGTTTTTCTTTAGTGTTTGATGCCACACATTCATTTGATATTGGATTTTTTTGGTCACAATGTACCGTTATGCGGTAGTTAAGCTTAGGTTGCTTATTAATTTGCTCAATTAGCGGTTTCATCACGAAGTCAGTAGTAGGATGATCACCGATATTGTAACTAACAATTTCACCAGAACATAAATCTTTAATCGGTGAAAGGTAAACTCGCTCATCCTGGCTCATATTGTCATAGCGGTATTCGCTCACATCAGTCACCATTTTTTGATATGGGCGATCAGTTTTAAAGCGACGGTGTAGGTGATTCTTAGTCTTCTTACCCTGAGGGCCAACTGACGAATCATATTTTCGAGTTTCGACAGCCCTTTCTCCCACATTAGACGACTCACGCGTTTGTGATTAACCTTAATGCCACGACGGTATAGTTCGTCAGTCACACGATGGTAACCCTAGCCCCTGAGTGCTGTTGCTTGATGTCCTTAATATTTTTTAAGTAGTTCTTAATTATCTTCTGGCTCTCGGCAATACGCTTGATAATAAGACGTGTTTCACTTAAAGGCGGTGTGTGGCAAAATTTCCGTTAAGTTAAATCCAAATTCGTGTCTTAGTTCTTGAATGATTTGATATTCTTCTTTGACTATTCGCAACATTGAACTAAGGCGTCGAGTTTTTTTAGTATTCGTTCTCCACTTTTAAAGCTCGATTCTCTGCTTTTAGCCGATCTAACTCTGATAATTGCTTACTAGCTTGACGATTATGATTAGTTGCCCGTCTTCTTCTGGTGAACAGGGTCTCAATTCCACGTTCCTTAACCTTCTTTTGCCAAGTAACGATTGTCCCTAGATTACCAATGTCAAATTGAAGTGCTATTTGTAGATACGAAATCTTGTATTTTCCAATTTAAGATTTTTAGTTTGAAATCATCATAATCATATTTTGGCGAACGAATTTCTAGACCTTGAACCCCATACTTTCGATAGCGAGCTACCCACTTCAGGACGAAATCACATCTCTTAATACTCAACTGACAAGCACCCGTCGTTGAACCAATTTCAGATAAATATACTTGGATTATTTTCAGCTTAACTTCTAAACTAAATTTAGTCATAGTAAAACCCCATTAGTTGGAATTTTTTGTCCAACTATGGGGCACTTCAAATCTCCATTATTATCTAATTTAGTCTATTTTTTTAATAAGCTCATTAATTGCTGTCGTTAAAAACTGCCCACTTCTCATCTTTTCTGCGACTTTTATCACATTTTTTTGGAGTTCTTTATATTGAGAACTTGGTACTGAATGCAACAAATTATCAATCTCATTTAAATTACTTATAGTTAGTCCAACATTATATTTTTTTACAAATTCTGCAATTGCCGCTTTATCCCATACGATTACAGGTAATCCCGAACTTATATATAGTGAGAATTTATGAGGAGTATTGTATCTTAAATACTGACCATACATTCCTTTGCAAGTCTCTGCTGATACCCCATCCCATACTAGACCATAATCACCATTTAAATGACTAGGAAGTTCCTGTGGTGAAAATTGCCCCATATATTTAATCGATTTTGAAAATGTAGTTTCAGAGTTAGGACCAAATACACAAATACTAGTTTTGCATTTTAAATCGCTTAAAAATAACGCTTTTCTTAAATTTCCCGCATAGCATATCCTTCTCTGATAATCTTTTTTCTCAATTATTGGATTCTTATTATCATAATCCCAAGCATCTAATGTAGTAATAGGCTTTACTATACCACCTTTGACTAAAAGTGACTTCATCCTTTCATTTAATGCTACTAATCCATCAGCTTTAGCAATAAATTCAAATTCACTCTGCCTTACATCAGAGTATTTGGAATCATTAAAGAAACGAATAGATTCTAAATCGTGAATTAATAAAATAACTTTCAGCTTTTTATTTTTATATGCTGCTTCTAACCATAATTTTCTCAAAAAAGGTTTCCCAGAAGGATACTGAATAACAATTATTCCACTAAGGTTCCTAAGTATATATCTTGCCCAAAAGGATGACCATACTTTACCTACTTTTGATGAAGGTACCTCTATAGAAATAAAACCATCTTTTTTTAGAAAAGTTACGGCATCTTGCTTAGCCTTAACTCCACCCGTGTTCTTTTCGCTATCATGCCATTCTAAAACATACTTATTGATTTTTCTCACTCCTTAATTAATACGTCTTAGGGAAGTAACCGTATTAACTTATCTGAATACGGACTCTCAAATTTTCGGCCAAACATTGCGTTACTTTTCTTGATTGCTTCATAATCACGCTCATCTAAAATTGCGGGGAAACTATTATGAATATGTTCCCACTTAATAAAACGATGATAATCATATTGTAATCGTGATTTAAATTGTGGAGCATTACACATAATTGTCTGTACCCAAAATTCATCAGAGAAACTTCCTGTTTTTAACATTTTACGGAAGTTTTCGTGATGATCAAAGTATTCCAGACAGTATTGAACGGCATCTCGGGGTAAATCACACCAATTAGCCCCCGTATAGATTTCAAGATCGATTCCTAATTTCTTTAACTTATTTACCCTCAGTAAGCTCTGAGTCCAGGTACTCAAACGGTTATATACTTTACCAAGCATAGAGTGACGATCTATTTTATCATAATTATAATAAAATTTTTGCCAATTAAGGGCATTGTCATGTCCTTTTTTTACGTCGGCCTTATAGTAACGCAAATAAATATTGTCATTACTTTCGTAAAATCTATTAATCTCCTCAACTGGTTTCAAGGGCCAATCCTGTCCTGAAATTAAGTGAATATAATCAATTTCTGGATCTTTCATTGCCCGACGCATTAATTCAACAGCTACTTGACCAATTGACCAACTTCCCCAATTGACACTAATTTTTGAGAAGTAATCTACACCTAATCGTTGAAGCTCCTTTTTCTGTGCTTCTGAAACTGAAGTTTTTTTATCGAAGTGAATAATTACTTTGAACGTTGACCTAAGTTTTTTTGATAATTCAATAACTTGATCAACATCTTTATGAGCAATAATAAGAACTACTTGCATAAACACATACTCTGCTTTCTTATATTAATTATATCTAACTCAATAATTATAATTCATTAAGTTTATTGAAACAATTATAAAAAGGACCTTACCTAACACAAGGTAAAGATCCCTTATCTCTTAATCAACTGTAATTGCTTGTCCTGCGTATTCGCGAGCAAACTGACTAACTGTAATCCAACTCTTTGCACCATAGTCGAAGGCATTCCATCCAAATGATCCTTGACTCGCATAACTATAGCAAGGATCAAAAATCCGGAACCAACCATTTTGGTAACCTACAATTACCTTAGCATGATTGTGATGCGCATAAGATCTTTCATATCTTGAATATCCATAATAAAGTACTGGTCGACCTGAATTAATTGTATCAATTATTTGTCGTACGCTACTTCCAGAAATATTTCTGACAGAAGAGTCAAAATGATGAGCAAGTTCTACTAAGGAATCAGGTTGGATAATTAGGTAGAACCCTACTCCATTATAAACATTCCCTGCCTGACGATACTGTAAAAGATTTACTTCATATCCCATATTAATATATTCTTTAGGACTTAACATCATTGCCAGAGAGTAAACAGAACACCCTTCTCCAACAGGAAACTGACTATACCATTGCGGAAACCATAAACGGCCACTATTATCAGCATGGTAGGTCCAGCCATTAACATTTACCCAACGGTTTTGGTATAAATTAGCATTAACCGGATCAAAGTAATACTCAATTCCATTGATAATATGATATCCAGTATCTGCCCAAGCATTAGTTAGATCAAAATAATACCAAGCACCATTTAGTTTTTGCCAGCTATTGAAGGCAAAGCTGTTTGCACTTTGATTGTAATAATAGACATGACCAGCAATTTGATTTAACCCATCATTAAGAATAGTAGTATCAATCACTCCAGTTAATGGATTGAACTTATAGGTGTGACCCTTCACCGTAAGTTCAGTTTGCCGAATACCGGTACTTGGATCGTAATACTTTAATAGCTTAGTATTAGCATCAACTAACATTCCCTTTAATTGATGCCCAGAAGCTGGATCGAAGTAATAGTAATTACCACTAATTAAAGTATCCCCTGTTGCCATTTGCGCATTTTCTGGTTTGAAGTAATAAGTGTTACCACCAAGATTTTGCCAACCAAGATATGCACTACCATCACCTTTGAAACCATACCAATGACCGTCAACATACTGCCAACCAGTCTTCATTGCGCCAAATGTTCCATCTGCCTTATCATTCAGGTAATAGAAATTATTGTTGATCTTCTGAATACCACTTTCTAGAACTGCGGTTTCTGGATTCATGTAGTACCAGTTGTTATCAATATTTTGCCAATCTTTATTTTGATTACCATTATTAAAGTGGTACCAATCATTGCCAGCGGTTTGCCAACCATTTGCATTTTGACTACTAGTATTCTTCCAAGTACCATTTTGATTCGTATAACCGTTAATGTTGGTAGTTATATTTGAATCATTAGACTTGTCATTATTACCTAAAAAGTACTCGTTTTGAGTCGAGGTGACTTCAGTATTATCGGAAGCGGATGCTTGGTTCAAATTAGCTGAAACTGCAAATGATAATACAGCAACTGCTGCAGTAACTCAAAGCTTTCCTGATTTATAAAGCTTAAAATGTTTTTTCATAATTACCTTCCCAAATAAAAATAATTTAACACTAGTAATATATCACTATTTTTTATTTCTTCCTACACATTAATCATAAAAAAATTACAATTTGTTAACAGATCTTAATATTATTGAAATTAAATAATTAGTATTAGGAATTATAATAGTTATCGTTATATAAATTTTTTAGGAGGATTATAGTGACTCAGAAGAACCATATCTATCTTGCTTCAACATTAACATTATTATCTTTATCAACCTCGTTATATTTAAATTCTAAAAACGTTCAAGCTGATACTGACCAGGTACAGACCGAACAAGTAAATTCAAATGCCAATTTAAGTGCTAATTCCGCTTCAACACAAAGTCAAAACGCCTCTTCAGCAAGTGCTTTCGTTGCTAGTTCCAATAATAATGTGGCTAGTGAAAGTACTGCTGAACCAACGCAATCATTAAGTATTAACAGTCAAAATTCGACTGCTCCTGCAACTGCATATACGACCGTAAAGGCAGCTGCACAAACTGCTTATGATGGCACACCAGTAATCAATATTGGTGACGCTAACTACCCTCGAGTAGATGCAGTTGATATTAGTGGTTATCAAGCTAGTATGACTCCTAATAATTTTGTTACCTTAAAAAATCTCGGAGTTAAAACAGCGATTGTTAAGGTTACCGAAGGGACCTACTATATTAATCGATATGCTGGTCAACAAATTAATTATGCTAAAAATGCTGGCTTAAATGTTCAAATATATCACTATGCCAAATTTGGTAGCCAGGGTGCTGCAATCAATGAGGCTAACTATTTAGCAAATGAAATGGAGGCCTTAGGGCTAGACAAAAACACCTTAATTTATGCTGACATGGAAGATACAACTACCAAATATTACGGAGTTGCTAACCATTTAAATGCTTTCTGGAATCAATTAAATAATCGTGGCTTTACTAACCATGCAGTCTATGCCTCAACCTCTTATGATCAAACTTATAATGTTAGTTCAACAGTTGGGAAAAGCCGTACTTGGATTGCTCAATACCTTTATTCACCATCTTCAGCTAGCCTAAGGAACCAGAACTATGGGGCATGGCAGTTTAACGCCCATGGTCGCATTCCTGGATATAATGGTGACTTAGATATCTCGATCGACTATCAAGGGTTAGTAGCTAACTCGGGTGAATGGTCTAACAATAATGGGAAATGGTCATATTCAATTAATGGCAATAATGTTACTGGCTGGCAACGAATAAATAATAACTGGTACTACTTCAACCAAGATGGCACTGCGCAAACTGGCTGGTATCAATCAGGTGCTGGCAACTGGTATTACTTTGATAATACTAATGCCTGGGCGTTAACTGGGTGGCAATATATTAATAATAATTGGTATTACTTTGATTACAGTAATGCATGGGCTGACAAGGGCTGGCAGAATATCAATAATAATTGGTATTACTTCGATCTAACAAATGCTTGGGCACTGCGTGGTTGGCAAATAATTAATGGTAATCGTTATTACTTTGACCCTAGTAATGTTTGGGCACTCAAAGGATTTCAATATTTAGACAATGCTTGGTATTATTTTGATGATAGTAATGCCTGGTTGAGTCATGGTTGGCGCTACAATGGTGGACAATGGTATTACCTAAGTCCAAGTACTGGTCAACTAGAAAGCGGTCTTCAAACAATTAACGGCAAAGTTTACTATCTTCAGCCAAACCACAATGGCTACTTTGGTGCAATGCAGACTGGTTGGTTTAACTTAAGTAACCATTGGTACTTCTTTAATAATGGTGGTGACGCTGCTACTGGATGGTTTAAGTCACCTGCAGGAGCTTGGTATTACTTTAATAATAACGGACAAGCATTAACCGGATGGCAAACCATTAATAGTAATCGGTATTACTTTGACCTAAATAATTCCTGGGCCTTAACCGGGTGGCAAAAGTTAAATGATAAGTGGTACTATTTCGATCCAACGAATGTCTGGGCGCTAACTGGGTGGTTTAAGTCACAAGCTGGATTATGGTATTACTTTGATAATGACGGAAAGGCTGAAACCGGATGGCAGATTATTAACGGGCACCGGTACTATTTTGATTCAAATAACGCTTGGGCCTTAACCGGGTGGCAAAAGTTAGATGATAAGTGGTACTATTTCGATTCAGCAAATGCCTGGGCGCTAACTGGGTGGCAAACTATTAATGGGCATCGGTACTACTTCGATGACGATGGACATGCGGTAACCGGTTATCAATATATTGATGGTAAACTCTATTATTTTGATCAAGATAACGCATGGCTGTTAGATAAATAATTAAAGTTAAAATTTAATAATTCATTTTCAAAGAATCTCGCTAATCGTTTACTTTGTAATAGTAAACCTATTAGTGAGATTTTTTGTATACAAAAAGCCACTCACATTTCTGCGGGTGGCATTAATGTTTCACAATGTAAATTGAGAAGACCTAATATCCATTAATATTCAATTTCCTTAAACTAAATTTAATTAGATTCACAACTTTATCTATTATGTTAAGCTTCTTAAAAAGAAAACTCCGTATTGCATCCACTAAAGTACCAAAAACATACCACACCATCGCTGTAGCAAATATGCATATAACCATTATAAATATATTATGGTTGTAAAAATTAGTATAGTGCCCTCTAAACCAGGCATAAACAATATAATTAGTTTGTAGTAAGTAGGTACCAAATGACAATGCGCCTAATTTTATAATTAGCTTACGTACCCTTATATTGCTAATTTCAATTTGAAGAAAAGCAAGAAAAAGAAAAATAGCTCCCAAAACTGCAAAAGGAGTATTATACCCAAACCATTTGTTCCAATCATTATAAAGAATCGATCCGTTCATGTATTCTTTATGATTAAGTGTTATAAGATTGCATGTCAAAACACCGATAATAGCGACTATAAAATAACCGATAAGGTCAGCTTTAATAGATAATTTCTTGAGTTTATTACCAAATTTCCTAATATAGGCCCCATACAAATACATTATGATTAACCACATACCACTAAAACCATTACCTAAATTAAAAACCTTATCATTAAAAATATCTAATCCCAAGAAACTGGTTGTAATAAACAACGATACACATATGATTGTGAATTCTTTATATGTTAATTTTGATATTCCGTAATTTATTAATGGCATAAATATAAAAACCAATATGTAGGAATTAAAATACCAGTACTGCATTGATACTGTTGGGAAGAGGCTTCCAAATAATTGTCCTTTATCTACATATTGTGGTCTCAGTATAAGAAAAGCTATCAAAATAAGATAGGAATAGAAGACTACTTGTAACCATAATTCTACAATTCTTGAGAACCTATGATGAGACGTCAACCCAACATATCCTGATATCAAAGCAAACAAATCAACCGCAACATTATTAAGAAAAGTAAGGAGCATAATAATTTGCGTATGTACTGTATTTACCTGATGATAAAGCAATCCCCTCCATTTGACATTGTATGTAATGTCATAATCATATACATTGATAAGATTCGTAATAAATCAATTCCTATTATTCTTTTTTTCATGTTATCTCCTACAAAATATAAAGTAAGCTAACCATTCAATCCAATTAACTTAAATATTTTTTCAGCTTGTTTCTCAATACCAAACTTTTTTAGTTTTGGATCTAGACTATTTTTTCGTATTCCTTTTGAACTTTGAAAAATATTTTCCAGTTTATTTGCCCACTTTTCCTCATTCAGTCCGCTAATTTTATAGATATTATCAGTTGCAAAGATCTTATCTATATTTGTAGCCGATGCTAATACCGGTAAATTACTAATTTGAGCTTCCAAAGCTACCAAACCAAATCCTTCATATTTACTGGTAAATAAAAGTGCATCCATTGCCGAGTACCAATTATTAACATCTGATACAAAATCAATCTGTGTAACATATTTTTCCAATCCAAGTAACTTTACCTGCTCGTTTATCTGTGTTTTTAATGGTCCTTTTCCTAAAATAACAAACTTACTATTGGGATTAATTTTATGATATTTTGCAAATACATTTAACGCAAACAAAGGATTTTTCCTATCCTGCATTACTCCTACAAAACCAATCAATCTTTCGTCCGACGATATTTGTAAACGTCTACGAATTCTTCTTCTTTGATCAGAATCGTACTGATATTTGGATAAAACCAATCCATTATCAATTACATGTACATTGTTAGAACTTTCTCCAAACATCCATTTTCCAGCTTCACTAGACGTTGCTATTTTTACATCAGCATTTCGATCAAACACTTTTTTTCCATGGTTGTTAACCATATTAAGTAAATCCATCATTAAGGCATTAGAAAATGTATGACTGTAATACGCATTATGAGAATGACATATAATTTTTGCATGACAATATTCTTTGGCATAAATAACCGGCAAATAATTCCATGATGCAGAATAGTTAAAATAGATAATGTCATATTCATGCGTCTTAAAAAATTTTTTCCACCATTGCCAATGCCTTATAGGATTTTTTGTAACTGGTATAACTCTGTGTATCTTCCACCCCAACTTCTTACACTTCTTATCAGTAAAGTCCGTTGGATCTATCCCATAGGCCACTGCGTCAATTTGATAATTATTATTAACATGACCAAAAATGTTAAAGATAACCTGAGTAAGACCACTACCACTAATAAAGTCACCAATAACTAGTACTTTTTTCATTTAATATCTCCATAAATTTATATAATTAGGATAACTACCTTAGCCATGCTTGAAGGCAATGATTAACTTGTTTTTCTTTAGGTGGAATATCCATATAATTCTTACCATAAAGTTTGGTTAAATAGCTATCCCAGCAAGCCATCGTATCGAACTGATATCCTTCAAAATTAACTTTAGTACTTTCAAAATAATCTGAAGTTCGCATAGTTTCCTTACCATAGTCACCCCACATTACATCACCTATCCAACCTGTTTTATTGTAATCATAGGTCCGTGATAACTGATTAAGTTTTTCATTAGCTCGTCTAAGACCATACATTTTCGCAAAAGGAATAACTAAAGGTTTTAATATTTTCTTCGCCAACGTTCTTCCTTGACCTGCTTTAGCAAAGCTTAACATTTGTATTTCACGTACAATAGCAACTTTTTGATACAACTTTTTTTGTAATGATTTATCCCCTGGTAAACCATCCATAGGAAAAACGTCAATCCAGAGATAATCTGCCTCATCATTTTCAAATTGTTGGCTCATTTTAGTTGTTAAATCTACTACTTTAATAAATGGGTAACTTGAATCGTTAAATTGAAAATCAGTTATCTTATAATGTTCATTAAATACACTATTCTTTTTAGCAATCTCCATTACCTTTTGATAGCTCTCTCTGTCCATACAAACATCTATATCATCATCCCAAGGAATAAATCCATGATGTCGGGCTGCCCCTAGCAACGTTCCTGCACAAAGGTACATTTTCAAGTCATGGTTGTCACAAAAATTCTTAAAATTTAACAGAATATCCAATAAATGTTTTTTTATCTCTTTTTGGTTCAACTTTTTCATCTGATACACCACTTCTTTCTCAAACAATTATACAAAATAAAAGGATTCACTTTGTTAATAAGTGAATCCTTACTCCTATTTTTACAATCCCTCACGGATAATTTTCTGAGGATCCAGCCAAGTCCCGTTATTAATAAATGAACTAGCTAAAGCATGATTAAAGTTGTGATCTCGGGTAATACCAATATGGACGTGTGAAGTATCACGAATACCAATAACATCACCAGTACTGATCTGTTGTCCTTCATGAACGAGAATATTATTCTTGCTAGAGAATGCCTCTTGATAAACAACTAGATATTCACCAGTATCAACTACGGCATACCAGCTTAATCCGGAACCATATCCGACAATTTTAACAGTACCACCGTGAATAGCATGTACTTCTCTACCTGGGTGATCAATTGAACCAAAGTCTAAGCCATCATGAAAGCCATTTAATCGGAATCCACCACCGGCATGAACACCAAATAATTGTCCGCCACCAAAGTAACCTTCACCATCTTGAGGGAATGGCCAATCCCAGCCATCAGCCCATGATCCATCAGAATTAAAGGTATAAGTTTTGCCATTAATTTCTTGATTACCAGTTAACATCCAGGCATTAGTTGGATCCATGTAATACCATTTACCATTGATTCTTTGCCAACCAGTGTCTGCCCATACGTTAACAGTGTCGAAATAGTACCAATGATTATTGATATACTGCCAATTCTTCAATGCCCAAGCGTTTGTTGGATCAAAATAATACCACAATCCTGCTTGAGATTTAAACCAACCTGTTCTTGCGTCAGCATTTGCTGGATCAAAGTAATACCAATTTCCGGCATTAGATTTAAACCAACCTGTATCTGCCCATACGTTAATAGGATCAAAATGATACCAGTGATTATTGATATACTGCCAATCCTTTAATACCCAGGCATTTGTTAGATCAAAATAATACCACAATCCTGCTTGAGATTTAAACCAACCTGTTCTTGCGTCGGCATTTGTTGGATCAAAGTAATACCAATTTCCGGCATTAGATTTAAACCAACCTGTTCTTGCATCAGCATTTGTTGGATCAAAATAATACCAATGATTATTAATATTTTGCCAATTAGTATCTGCCCAAGCATTTACTGGATCAAAATGATACCAATAACCATCAATCTTTTGCCAATTTTTTAGAGCGTTTGAATTTGTTGGATCAAAATAATACCACAAACCAGCTTGTGACCTATACCAACCTGTTTGTTCGGTTCCATCTTCTTTAATATAATGCCAATTATCGTTTACTTTTTGCCAACCAGTATTTTTAACATCTGATTGAATATCAATATCACTAGCCTGATTATTTAAATCAGCTGCATCGATATTATTAGAGCTTTGAGAACTAGCATTTACTTGATTAGTTGTATTTACCACAACCTTACTTTGAGCAAATGAAATTTCAGCATTGACATTTTGATTTTGTTGAGTTGCAGCAGCTTGAGCACTTGCTACTGATGCACTAGCAGAATTACTATTTTCGTTATTAGCAATAGTCAAAGTTGTACTTTGAGAAGCATTACTCTCTGCTGTGGTTTGAGTTTGCGTAGTTTGGATCTGATTAGTAGTCGTATCAGCATGAACATGCTTTACTTGTGTTCCAGCAATAAAACCGATCGAAACGATCGCTGCTGTAATCCATTGCTTTCCTGACTTGTAAAGTTTAAATCTTTTCTTGCGACTATTCAAAACGTTTTAATCCTCCTAAAAGTGGGACGAAATCTATTTTTTAAATTAATTTTTAAACATAACACTTTGTCAAGTATAAAAGATAAAATTCATGCTCGCAACTTCTCAATAAAATTGTTAGGTTTTTGTCATATATTAATTCTTACCGATAATATTTTTTGCTTGGCTCAAAATTTTAGCATGGAGGATAAACAGGCCAGATAAGTAAATTACTATTCCGACGGCAACTTCCAATGCTAAATTGGCAATCGTCATTTGGATAGTATTACTAATTCGATTGACAATTATAAACATTACTAACCCACTAACTGCATATTTCCAAACTTCCCCAAACATCTTACGTCGGCTAATTGTCTTTCTAATCATTGCTAGCTGAGAAGCAGTGACTAAGAATTCTGAGCCAACTGTTGCCAAAGTTGCCCCATTAGCTCCCCAAAACGGAATTAGAACCAGATTAAACGCAACATTACTTACAGCGCCAATAGTTACTGAAGTTGTAAATTCCTTAACTCGGTTAACCGGCATCAAATATTGAGTACCAGTAACATTACTCCATGCAATTAAAACAATTACTGGTGATTCAAGGAACATAATTTGACCAGCCATTTGAAAGCCACTCCCTAAGAACCATGGAGCAAATTGTTTTGAAATTGCCATCAACCCAAACATCATTGGAATCGAAATAGATGAAACAAATTCAAATGAAGAATACAAACTGTTTCGTACACCTTCAATGTCACCCTTAGCATACTTATTAGCCACATGCGGTAACATTACTGTTCCAGTTGCGGTAACAATTGCTAAAACAAACTTGACAATCTTATCTGATTGTCCAAAATTCCCCAAGGCAGCCTGTGAATCCATATGTCCTAACATCAATCTGTTCAACACAAGATAGACCTGTGTGGTGATAGTTGGAATAAACAGTAATAATGATGGATAAAAATGCTTAAATGGATGCCAATCACTAATTTTAACCCAAACAATATTTCCCTTTAAATAGGGCCATAATGTTAAATTACCAACAACTTGGGCGCCACCTAAAATTAAAATATATTTTCCTAAATCAGCTGTTGACTTGATAAAAGTAAAAATCAAAATTACAGAGGCTAATTTAACTAGTGCATTTCGTACCACCGTAATTTTGAAGTTTTCCAACCCCATAAAATACCATGAAACATCCAGGCCTGTTGCAATAATCCAGAGGCCCTGCATGAGAAAATAATATTTAAAAGTCGTACTAAAAAGAAAAACAGCAGCTAAATATGCAATAAGGGATAAAGAAACGGTCAATAATTGTAACGCTTCAACTCCCCAAAAAGTTCGCGAACGTTCATATAAGTCATCACGATGGTAGGCTACTTCTCGATTACCATAAAGAGTAATTCCCATTTGCCCCATAAGGTAAAAGAAAGTTACCCATGCATTAGTGTATTCGTTAATCCCAACATCATGTGCACCTAAAACACGAGAAATATAAGGAACAGTGATCAATGGAATGATCATGTTCAAAATTTGATATCCCGCATTATACAAATAGTTCTTGATAACTTTCATTGCTAATTACTTAAACTCCTTATTTACGGCAACTAAGGCTGCGTGAAGAACTTGATCCATATTGTAGTAGCGATATTGACCAAGCCGTCCACCAAAGATAACATTATTAGCCTTTTCTGCAGCAAGTTGAGCATACTTCTTGTAAAGTTCATTATTTTGCTGATTATTAATCGGATAGTATGGTTCATCGCCACGATGCCAGTCTGCTGGATATTCTCGAGTAATAATCGTTTTATCTTTGTCGCCCTTACCAAATTCGAAGTGCTTATGTTCGATAATCCGTGTGTATGGTGTTTCAGCATCGGTATAGTTAATCACCGCGTTCCCTTGGTAATTACCAACATCCTTTTCTTCAGTTTCAAAACGTAGACTCCGATATTGAAGTTCACCAAGTTGATAATCAAAGAATTGATCAATCATTCCAGTGAATACAACCTTAGGATAATTAGCTAAATAATCGTCCTTCTGCTCGAAAAAGTCAACTCCAGTTTCAACATCAATTAATTCACTATTAAGCATCTTTTCAACAATTTGAGTATAACCACCAATTGGAATTCCCTGATAGAGATCATTGAAGTAATTGTTGTCATATGTCAGACGAACAGGCAACCGCCGAATAATAAATGCTGGTAATTCGGTAGCTTTTTGACCCCATTGCTTCTCGGTATAACCCTTAATTAACTTTTCGTAGATGTCCCGACCAATTAGCGAAATAGCTTGTTCTTCAAGGTTCTTCGGTTCCTTACCCGCCATTTCTTGACGCTGTTCGTTAATCTTTGCCAGTGCTTCTGCTGGAGTACGAACACCCCACATTTCACTAAAGGTATTCATGTTAAACGGCAAGTTATACATTTGCCCCTTGTAATTAGCAACAGGACTGTTTGTATACCGATTAAATTCAGCAAATTGATTAATATAATTCCAGATCTCCTTATTAGAAGTGTGGAAAATATGAGCACCATATTGATGGACTTGAATACCGTCAACTTCCTTAGTGTAAATATTTCCTGCAATGTGATCACGCTTTTCAATTACCTTAACCTTTTTGTCACGCTTAGCTGCTTCGTAGGCAAAGTTAGCACCGAATAGGCCGGCACCAACTACAAGATAGTCATACTTTGTCATGGAATGTTCATCCTTTCATATGTAACGTTATTTATTGATGAAAATTTTAGATAATGTTAAAATCAGTTTGTTTGCGTTTATTCAACTAGTAATAAACTTCCTGCAAATGCTATAATTATACTATTAAATACTTATCAAGTATAGTTGATTTGAACCTTTCAATATAGGAGAGATACTTATATGAAGAAATTTAGTCGTTTATTTTTGTCCGGAATGTTAGTTACAATCTTAGGATTTGGGTTAGCTGGCTGTGGTTCACAAAAGAATTCTAAGGACACAGCATCATCTTCACATACCAAAACTGAAAAAGTTACTAAGAAAGCTACTAAAAAGACTAGTAAAAACAGTAAGCAAAATTCTACTAAGAAGACAAGCTCAACTAGTAGCAGTGCTAGCGTAACATCATCATCACAATCAAGCTCTTCAACTGCTAATAGTAATGTCAATAATAACAGTCAAAAACAGTTAGGGCTTAACGATGTTGCTGTTTGGACCGATCAATATGGTGTTACTCACCATGTTGATAGTGACGGAATGGATCGTCAAACAATTGCAGGTAGCTCACAAATAAACTATCAGGATTGGTCAGGAAGCTTACCAAGTAATGCCCAAATTGTTAAACAGAATTAAACAAAACTAAAAATATAGCCAGATAGTAATTACAGTTACCATCTGGCTATATTTTTTATTCAGTAATATTTTCTATTTTTTTTACTGCGCTCTTTATAAAGTCACCTTTTCGTAACTTTTTAGCAATCTCAATAGTATTCATCTTCATTTCAGAATATTGCTTCTTAGTAATATTTTCTAAAATGTCATCAAGATTTTCGAGGCTGTTTACTGCAATTCCTAAATTATTTTTCAAAATGAAATCAGCCAGAGCGGCTTCTTTCCAAATAATTACCGGCTGTTCACTGCTTAAGTAAAGGGAAACCTTGTGCGGATTATTATAGCGCATATAATTACCAAACTTACCACTACACGTATCTAATTGATCGCCATCCCAAACTAGCCCGAAATTTTGAGTAAGTTTCTTTGGTAATTTATCTGGGCTCATTTGACCATGATAAGAAACGCCTTTTAAATAGTGTTCGCTTGGATATGAACCAAAAATTTCTAATTTTCCAGCTTGTAAACTTATTTTATCAAGAAACTTGGACTTTGCTAAGTTCCCAGCAAAGCATATTGTTCTATCATATTCTGAATTTTGGTTTATTTTTTGAGGGTTGTTATAATCAAAAATTCCCAATTCTACCATTGGAACAGTAACACCATTTTCCTGTAGCCATTGTTTCATTTTATGATTATGAACTATCAAGCCATCAGTAGCGTTAAAAAGTGCTCGTTCACCATCCCAATAGGTTTGGTCATTCTGAAAAAGGCGAAGCGATTCAACATCATGAATAATGAAGAACAGCTTCTTACTTTTTGAACGCATTTTATTTATAAGTTTTTTCATCACATAGCTAGAATAAGTTGGATACTGGAAAAATAGCTCATCAAACTTTTCTACATTGTTAAATAGACGCGGAATTACCCAATATGCTGTTTTAATTTTATCTAACTTAGATTTGTTGTTTAATTGCTGATGAATTACTTCAAAGCCAGATTGTGATAAATAATAATCCACATCTCTTTTTGCCTTTGGTCCTGCATTATTACCATTTCCATAGTCAGCAACTGTAAAAATTACTTTTTTCATCTTAATTTACTCTTTATGTCCAAAGTTTTTAATTGTGAAAATTACAAATTCAATAATCAATCCTAGTAATGCACCTAAAGCAAAACCAACAACTACATACTTCTTTGTACTAGGAGATGTTTGACTATCGGTATTGTCAATTGTGGCTTTTTGTAGAAGGGTTACCGTTCCTGCTCCTGGTTGTAGCTGTGGTAATTTTTCCTTCATTGCCCTTGCAGTTGCGTTAACAATCTTTACAGATGCTTCCCTAGACGATGTTTTTGCCTTTAACTCCATCACTAACGATTGTTGTGAAATTTTAGCATCAATGGCACTTTTAATATCATCTGTTGAGTATTTTTTCTTCATTGACTTAGACAAATGCTTTCGTGCTTCTTGAGCAATGGTTCCATTTTCGGCAATATCCTTATAGGTTGGCATCATATTATTATCTTCACCAACAATTGAAATACTAGCACCGCTTGACATTGTCCGCATTTCTTGAGGAATATTGTGAGAAATTACAATTTGACGACTAGCGGTATAGGTAGTTGACTTTTTCTTTTTAGCATCTACCCCCATTGCTAAAGCACCGAGGATAGCAAAAATAAGAACAACTAAAACTGGTTTCCCGTGTTTTTTCATTAAATTATTTAAAGTTACGTTTTTCATTTTTCTCCTCCGATATCAATTTGTCTGAAAAATAACATTGCGCAAAAATAGCAATTAAAAACGGATCGTAGCCAAAATCTAGCAGACGTTGTTCCACAATTGCACTAATCGTTACAATAACCATAATGCTTGCTAAGGCAAAATCAGCCTTTTGAATAGAACAATAAGAAATAATAGTCATTACTATTACAATCAACAAAGCTATTATTATTCCATAAATAATAAGCAGTCTTATAAACGCAGAATCAATATAGAAATAGTCATTTCCAATAATTGCTCTTTTTATTCCACCAGCAGCTCCATAACCATTTTCATGAATATGCTGACCAAAAAGACTAAAGCCATATTTTTTTATAGCTTCGTGACTATAAAATAGCCGACCAGACAATAAACTATTCATTTGTTCAAATAACTTGTGTCCAGGTGCGTATAGGTACGACAGGAAAACTGTAACATAAGCTGCTAAAACTGGTAAAATCCAGTAAAAGATAGCAATCGATCTTGAAACAATATATCCTTTTTGTGCCCGTTGTCCGATCATCATTACTGGAATTACCAAAATCAAAGCATAGGCATTCAAACGTGCATCACAAAACTTAATGAGGAAGATTGCTAATAGTACAAATACTGTATAACTCTTCCACGAAAGCTTATTGAAGTAAAGATAACAATATGCCAATACTAGGTAGAGAATATGGGCAGCAAAATCAGTTGGGTAAATAATCCCAAATGCCCGTCTTAATGTGTGAATTCCCCGATGAAAAATTAGATTCTTTGTTAAACCGATTAGAGAAGTAAAAAAGACAAACGAGAGAAGGATCGTTCCTAACACTAAATATAAGTAAATGATTTTCTTAAAATCTACATTTCTAGCACCTAAGACAAAAATCCCCATTGGAAAGAGGATAAACTCACCTGATGTCCTCCAAGTAATGAATAGGATTGCAAGGACTAAAAGATTAACCGTTATTTTTCTTATTGTGTTTGAATCAAAAAAGATAATCTTAAACAAAACGATCGCTAATGGAATAAAAGCAATTTGATGTAGAAGGTTACCAGGAAAATAAAAAGTATAGGTTGAGGTTTGAAGAAAAGCAATTACAAAGTAAAAGGCAAACGCTATTTCATAAAGGATTTGTCCATCTAACTCAAGGTTAATTAACCGTTGATATTTGGATGATAGATATTGCACCCTACTTCCCTCCTACTTTTTCTCTTTTACAATATAGATTGGTCGTTGTTTAGTTTGCATATAGATTTTACCAATATACTTGCCGACAATTCCAATACACATCAACTGCAATCCGCCAAGTAATAACATAATACAAACCATTGATGCCCAACCAAAAGCGCTACTGCTTGGTTCAATAATCCTACGAACAATTACAAAAATTAATCCTAAAATTGATAAGAATGCTGACATCCCACCAATCCAGGTGGCAATTGACAGTGGTGCTTCGGAAAAGTCAGTTATGCCATCCATAGCATACTTAAATAGCTTCCAAGTGGACCAATCAGTTGTTCCAGCAATCCGTTGGACGTTTTTATATGGTAGGTATTTAGTCTTAAAGCCAACCCAATTAAAGATTCCTTTTGAGAAACGGTTATATTCTTTTAAAGATAAGACGGCATTAACCATTTGGCGAGTCATCATTCGATAATCACGAGCACCATTAACAATCTTAGTATCGGAAATCTTGTTAATAACATCGTAGAATTTATCACTAAGGAATGATTTAAACTTTGCTTCACCAGTACGATCAGTTCGTCGCATCCCAACACAATCATATTCTCCTATAGAGATATACTTATACATTATTGGTAAATATTCAGGAGGATCTTGTAAATCAACATCCATTACAACAACATAATCTCCTGTCGTCGCTTCAAGTCCAGCATATAGCCCAGCTTCCTTACCAAAATTTCTAGAAAAGGATACATAATGAACTTTATCAGGATTTTGTTGATGCAACTTTCGTAATTCATCCAGGGTTTTATCAGCCGAACCATCATTAACAAACCAATATTCAACCTCGACTGGCATCTTATTAACAACTTTTTCAACAGCAGGATAAAATAATGGAATTGATTCTTGCTCATTGTAACAAGGAACAACAATGGATAACTTAGGCAATTAAATCTGCCTCCTCTTTACGCATGTCCTGTAATCTTCCGCAGAACAAACTTACCGCCCTTCTTGAACCAGTTAGTA
Organism: Limosilactobacillus agrestimuris; assembly: GCF_943193105.1. Classification (NCBI taxonomy): domain Bacteria; kingdom Bacillati; phylum Bacillota; class Bacilli; order Lactobacillales; family Lactobacillaceae; genus Limosilactobacillus; species Limosilactobacillus agrestimuris. The sequence continues at coordinate 23,361 of NZ_CALPCW010000009.1, read as the reverse complement.
TGCTCCATGAAGACGTACTTTACTTCAACCGTCGAATATTCAGGGTGAACCTCAAGCCATACATCCAATAGTAGCTCGCTTAAAAAGCCGTAAACCCGTTGTTCATAGGTTGAATAATTTAAAATATCAATCCGATTTTCAACTTCACCAAGAACATCAAACATCCATGTACAATACTCATCCAGCGGTTTGCGTTTCATAATAAACATATTAAACATGTGAGCCCATGTTCGCTTCATGACCTTTTCAAATGCAGGTACGTACTCAGGATAATTTTGGTGGATCACCTGACGCATTATCTCAAATGGTTCATGCTCATGAGCGTGGAGGTAGTGAGATTCATTTGTCTCGATATAGTAACGTCGTTTAGGTGGCAAGATAATATCATGATCCTTAAGCAAGTCAGCCACTTGTTCACTTGACAATACCTCATCCAGTGATTTTTGGTGGTTAAGACTTAGGTAACGACGATAGTGAACTAACCCCATTGCATCAACGTCTAAGTTCTTCCATCCCCAGTAAATCGCTGTTAATTCATTATAGTAAGGGTTCTTCGCTGAAATATTGTCTCCCGTATTATCACCCTGGAAAGTATGGTTAACATCAGGATGAATCTCTTTACCAACAAAGACTGGTAAATACAATGGGTCTTTGGGCATTGCATAATTCTTATGAGCAGCAACTAATACTTTTGTCTTCACAGTCGTTCTCCTTAATAAGCAGCGTTGGGCTTGATCATCACCTTAACGGTTTCAAACATAATCTTAAGATCAAGCCATACCGAACGTTCATTAATGTAGGTTAAATCAAGTTCAACCATTTGATCAAAACTCAAGGCATTTCGCCCACCGACTTGCCACATCCCAGTAGCACCAGGCTTAACCATTAAGCGTTGACGATCATAATCAGTATACTCTTTAACTTCGTATGGTAGCGGTGGCCGGGGCCCAACAATACTCATCGAACCTCCAACAACGTTCAATAATTGAGGCAGTTCATCCAAACTATACTTCCGAATAAACTTACCAACCTTGGTAATCCGAGGATCCTCCTTCATTTTGAACATTGCTCCTTCAACTTCATTCTGATCACGAAGCTTTTCTAAAAGTTCGTCCGCATTGGTAACCATTGACCGAAATTTAAACATCTTGAAAGGCTTACCGTCTTTTCCTACTCGGGTTTGAGTATAAAAAACGGGACCCGCAGGATCATTGATTTTAATTGCAATTGCGATGATTAAAAAAAATGGACTGAGAATCACTACCGCAACCGAAGATGCTACTACATCAAAAAGGCGCTTAATAAATCGGTAGCCATACTGACGTTGCAGTTTTCTTTCATCAATATGTAGTTTCTTTTCTGTCATTATACTTTCTCTTTTAATTTTTTATTTGTAGCTTTTCTACGTATCTTACACATTTTACCAGTATTTTACCAGTCTGAAAAGGCTTCTCACAATTCATGGTTGTCTAACCACTCTTGAACTGCGTCTAAGTCAAAGCCCTTTCGGTACATTGCCTGCTTAAACTTTATCTCTCGTTCACGGCCATCGTACCGCCGATAACGGTACCAGAGTTTCTCAGCTTGACGTTCCAGTAATTCCTCTTGTTGTTCAAAATCTTCTTGCGGTTCTACTTGCTCTTTAATTTGATCATAAATTGAACTTGGGTACCCTTTGGTTATTAATCCCTGGCGAACCTTTTGCTCCTGACGACGGGTCGGTTGCGAACGATAACGGCGAAACAGTTTTTTCGCTAGTTTGGTTGCATTTTCAAGTTGGCGTTCAGGAGTAAATTGGGCTAGTGCATCATCAATATCATTTTCCCCAATCTTTTTTATTCGGAGCCTTTGTCTAATATTTTCCGGTCCCTTGAGGTCAGTATTCATTTCCGTCCGCACGTAACTAGCAGCGTACTCATGATCATCAAGCAATTTCTGAGCACGGAGTTTTTGCAAAACCGGTTCAATAAATTCTTCAGGTGTTTCAAGATCCCGAAGTTTTTTGATAACATCACTTTCTGTCCGTAACTGATGAGATAAGTAATCGAGCATTCGAGAATAAGCGCGAGCAATCTGGTCGGCGGTCGTAATCTGAGCTTCGAGTTCCTGATCGATCTCCATCCCCTTCATCAACCGAAATTGAATTAGGACACTCTCTGCTACAGGAAAGGCATACTTATCGTCAAGATAAACGTTATACCGTCCTTGACGTTTCTGTGCTTCAATCTTAGTGATTTTTGCCATTTTTAAATCCCTTCTTTACAAATTCACTTCTCGTTCGTTGTTATAGGTGTAAGCAGTGGCCGCTACTTATTAAAAATTAAACCCAAAGGAGAATTCATCATGAGCATGACTCGGAAGTTCAAAGCCGCTAAGATTCAGTTAACGCTGGTTGGAGAAAAGCACCCGAAAGGAGTAAAGCATGTCCTTAACAACGTTACCGAAACCGTTAGTGAAGAACAATTTACCCTTCTCAGCTCTGCTATGGAAGCCTTAACTGGAGAAAAGGTAATTAATGCGGACGTGATTGGAACTCAATCAATCGTAATGGACTAATAGTTTAGAAAGGAAGTTTTAATTTATGAAAACTCTTAATTTAATGTTCAAGGGTAGTCTTGGTAAAAAGCATTTATTAAAGTTGAGCTACGCTAATGACCAGTTAAACGCTGAAACCGTTCGTCAAGCAATGAACCAGCTTTCAAACACCCACCTGTTCTTTAAGAATGATGAAGATATTTACGCAACCCCTATTTCTGCAAAGTATGTTGATACAATCCCAACTGTCCTTTTCAATGACGAAAAGGAAGCTCCTGTCGCTGAATAACTAATCATTCCATCTTAATAATCCTTAACGAGGCCGGAAAATAAATATTTTCCGACCTCTTTTATTTTTTAACAATTCGTTTTCGAGCATCATCATGCTCAGTTTTAATGAGCTGCCAGAAATGCTCCTTTTCAACTAATTCACCATCATGAGCTTCTTGAAATGCCGCATTAATTGCCGCCCCCATCATGATGAGGTAACCAGAAAAGTCAAGCCAAACCATCATTGCGATAAATGCACCGATCGTCTTATAACCAATTACACCATGACTAAACAGGATGGTATATAACCCAAATAATTTAGAGAGCCATAGCCAAAAGATCGAAACCAGGAACGCCCCAACCGCAGCAAAACGTAACCTAACCTTAGCATTAGGGACAAAGTAGTACAACATCGTCAGAGCAATGAAAATGACCGCAAAAGTGATCGGCCACTTCAAACTACTAAACAGGTAGATGTAACGACGGTTAAAGTGGAGGAATGGTTGAAGCCATTTGAGGAATTGTTCACCGACCCCATACAGGAAAACAATCACGAAGATAATGATCACAACGACAATCATCCAAATAAACGAAATTACCCGATTGCTGATTGGATTTTGGTTTTCCGCAATTCCATAAGCATGGTTAACACTTCTTTGAAAAGCAGCGATCCCTTGACTCGTCGACCAAAGTGCAATCAAGGCCCCAGTAGTCAAAACCCCACCACTTCCCCGCTGAAGGAAATCCAGGACTAATGGCCGAATAAAACTATACACTGTTGCTGGAACCAATGTCTGAAGGTAGGTCAATACAGTATTCGCGTCAATCCCAATCATTGGTAGCAAGTTTCCAATTACCAATAATGCTGGGAAAATTGAAAGTAATGTATAGTACGCGAGTGTCGCTGCCGAGCTTGAGAGTTGGGCTAAGGTAAAATGCTTAACCAACATTGCAATTAGATTCTTTAATTTTGCCTTATTTTTCTTCCTAATCATTACCCAACTCCTCATAGTAATACCCGTTCATTATACATTATTTTGAATTGTGTGAAAAAGAAAGTCGGCAGCAAAAGCTTACCTAGCTGTTTAAAATTTCTCCATGAATCATTAATGCACGAGCCCAATCTTGAGGACTGGCAACTTCTCCACTAAATTCAGCTTTTCGTTTATATATACTAAATGTAAAAATTTGGAGCGGATTAATAAAACCTTCCACTTGTTTTGTATGTAATGGAATAAAGAAATCTCTTTAGCGTTTATTATAAGCATGTGTAATCGGCATTACCATTACTAAGCCAGTAACTCTACTATAATTAGATGAACTCATCACAATTGCTGGATGTCTTCCACGAATTTATTCACCAACGTATAGTTCAAAATTAATCCAAATTATATCTTGCTTTTGGGGAATATAGTTATTATTGTGGTAGTTCATCTTCTTTTACCCCACCATTAACAAATCCTGTATCATCACCATTGTAAAGATGCTTCTCTACAAATTTGCTATCTTTAAACGGTTTTTTCGTTTAGGCATGTATACAATTGCACCATTTCGATCCTGGTATACTTCATATTCACTACTACGGTTTTTAATTGATTTTGGAACAGTAAGGACATCCGATGTACCAACTTGTCTCATTTTAACTGTCATTGTTTTCTCCTCCTTGAGTATATATCTTATATACATAATAAGATTTCCTATCATTAATTTAGAAAGTGTAAATGATCCTCCATAAATTTAAAACGAAAAAGCGGAAAAGTTTCGAAGCAACTCGAATTTTTCCGCTTTTTATAATTTAAATATTGAGATTTCTAAACAGCCGACTCTTCTTAATCCTTGATATGGTGCTTCTTTGAAGAAACATTGTAGAAGATCCAAGCAACAAGAGCAAAGAAGACTGGACCAGCAATTGTCCAGAATGCTGTTTGCCAATCCTTATCAAGCATTGGTTGGATGAACGTAAACAGGATCCCGACAATTAGGATAATTTCAACAAACCATACCAAGACATCTGTCCAGAAACGATTCTTAAAGACTTCAAATGGCCGTTCAATATCCTTCTTCCGCTTAAAGAATGGGAAGGCACCAACCAAGAAGAGGTATGGGAAACAAGTAGAAACATTAGCCATATCAGTCAAGATGGTGTAGAACTGTTGAGCTGCAGAACCACCAAAGGCAACCAAGAAGATAATGATGGAAACAACAGTAACCTGTAACCACATTGCATTAGCAGGCATCCCTGCCTTGTTCAACTTAGTCAACTTCTTTGGCCATAATTCAGGGTTAGAACCAAGAATAAAGGCCTTAATTGGTGAGTACATCAAAACGAATAGTGCACCTAAGAATCCAAGTGCCTGAGCAAAAGCAACGATCCGAGTCATGACAGCACCCCAAACAGCAGCGGTTGCGTGAGGAAGGCCAAATGCTAGCCCTAGCTTAACCCCTAAAATATTGAAGAGAACATAAGTAGCATTCCCAAGGTTAGTAGTGCTCTTAGCAAAATCATGGTTATAGTTGGCAAACCAACCAGCCATTAAAATCATCAAAACATAAGCACCAATAGTAAAGATTGATGCAATAATCAAACCACGAGGGAAAGTCTTTTCAGGGTTCTTCATACTATCGGTAACTGAACCAAGTGATTCCATCCCACCATAAGCAAAGATAGCGTAAACAACGAATGAAATAATTGCAATTGGTGTTTGGAATTGTGGGTTTGGTGATAATACAAAATCCTTAGCACTGTGAATAGGTTGGGCTAAGGCACCCTTATTTGCAATCAAAACGATAAATGCTGCAATAACATAGATAATGTTAACAATAACAGTAAAGATCCCACCAAGAGACCCAACCTTGGCAATCGCAGTCATCCCACGAGAACTAAAGTATGTACATGCAATCATCAAGATAATTCCAAGAACCCCAATGACTTCAGTTGAATTCAATCCCATGAAATGCCATTGTTGAGTGGTATCCTTACCAAAGATCAAAGCTGAAAAAGTAATCCAAATCCGGGAAGCGGTGGAAACCATCCAGACAATCCATGATGCTAACCAAACGAAAGTTCCGATAAAGGCTAATTTTTCACCGATCGATCCAGCAAGCCAAGAATAAATACCACCCTTAGCATCCTTAAAGGCTGAACCATATTCGGCCATCATTAAGCCACACGGAAAGAAGAAACAAATCCCCGCTAAGGCATACCAGATAATACTCCCATAGCTCATTTGTAAGTACGCGTTTGAAACATTACCAAAACCAAAGATGGCGGTAATGATCATCGTGACTAAGCCAAAGGTAGTAATCATTTTTTTATTACTACTCTGCTCATCCAAAATAAAAACCTCCAAAATATAGGAAAAGATTCTTAAATAAAAATAAGAATTTATTTAATATTTTAAGTATAGCCCTATTTGATAAAAATAAAAGACCTTTTGCAAAAGTTCTTATTATTTTCTAATATTATTTATGCAATATTTCCTAATTATTCACGCATAAAATTCATAATTGAAGTGAATATACTCCGTTATACGTATATTTATAAATTTGTTCTCAGGAGTTTATGAGTCATTTCTTTGAACAGCGTCTACTAAATACTTATTTTTTCTTTCTCATATTCAATAAAAAGACAGACCACTAAATTTTCTTTAGTGAATCTGCCTTTTTGCATATTAATATATGAAGTCCACTTATTTAACTTTGGTGGTTACTTAATTTTATTATGGTCTGAGTCAACAAATTAGACAACAAAGTCGAGAGCTGTTCGCCAAGGACCTATAGTCCTAGAATACATAGTAGAAACGTGTTCGCCCTAACCTTCCTCGAGCTAACGACCTCCACCTCTGACGACAAGTCGTCATTCAGTGGAGAAATCGTTAGTCACCGGAAGGTTTTAACGGGCTCACACTCTTTTATTCATAATGTCCGGCAATGTCCTTAGCGATCTTGCTGTAGTGGTCAAGGTACTTAGCATAGTTGTCATCATAAATATACTTAGCATCTGCTTCGGGATCTTGAGAAGTTAAAATCTTAGGACCCTTATCTGTAACAACAAGTGTATGTTCATATTGGCAAGACCAGCCACCATCGGCAGTCTTAGCTAGCCAACCACTTGGATCACTAGTATCAGCTTCCCAAGTACCAGTGTTAATCATTGGTTCAACAGTGATTGTCATGCCGTTCTTCAGACGAAGGCCTTGACCGTGTTCACCATAATGAGGAACCATTGGATCTTCGTGCATCGTTGGTTGAATTCCGTGACCAACAAATTCCCGAACATCCCCATAACCGTTCTCATCTTCGGTATAGTGTTGAATAACAGCACCAATATCACCGATCCGGTTACCAGCAACACATTGATCGATTCCCATAAATAATGACTTCTTAGTAACATCCATCAACTTTTGAATTTCAGGCTTAACATTACCAATACCATAACTCCAGCAGGAATCACTAAAGAAACCATCAACACTAACAACGGTATCAATCTTAGCTAAGTCCCCATCCTTAAAGATTAACTTTTTCCGTGGGAAACCGTGACAAATTTCATCATTGAGGCTGACACAGGTTGCATACTTATAACCCTCAAAGCCAATTTGTTCCGCTTTAGCACCGGCAGCTTTAAAGTACTTCCGGGCGAAGTCTTCAACTTCCCAACTTGAGATTCCGGGCTTAATAAATTGCCGGATTCCGATGTGCATAGCAGCAAGTGCGGCACCGGCTTTTTCCATCGCTTCAATTTCGCGTGGCGATTTTAATGTAATCATTAAATTGTCCCCTTCATTAATTTTATACGTAAACTAGTATAACACTTGTCACCAAAGAAGTCGTAAACCATGCTATACTATGAAACGTAATTTATTTTAAACGGGGGAATAAAAATGGCTAAAGCACTTGTTGTCTACGCTACCATTACCGGTAACAACGAAGACGTTGCCGACATTATTACTGAATCTTTTGAAGATCAAGGTGTTGAAGTCGACGAAACTGAAATCACAATGGCAGACGTTGAAGATTTTAAGGACATTGATATTTGTGTTGTTTGTCCTTATACCTATGATGAGGGTGCCCTTCCAGATGAAGGACTAGACTTCTATGATGACCTTCAAGAAGCTGACTTATCTGGCAAAATTTATGGGGTCGCTGGCTCGGGTGATACATACTACGCTGATGACTATTGTAAAGCTGTTGACCTTTTTGGCGATGCTTTTGAAAAGGCTCATGCTACAAAGGGTGCCGATAATGTCCATATTAACTTATCACCTGACGAAGATGATATTAAAACTCTTGATAAATTTGTCGCAAAGCTAATTAAAAAGGCGGCTAAGTAATGATTAAGCAACTCTGGAGTAAGTATAAGTCTATTATCGCCTACCTGTTCTGGGGCGTTGTTACCACTGTTGTTAACTTAGCTGTCTTCCAAATTTTAAGTCCTGGCCTTCACTGGAACGTCGAAGTGGCCACAGTTCTTGCCTGGTTTGCTTCAGTTTTGGTGGCCTACTTTACCAATAAAGTCTGGGTTTTCGGCTCACATTACACGACAGTTAGTGATTTTGCGGTGGAAATTCTCCGCTTCTTCTTCTATCGTGGATTAACCTTAGTGATTGATATGGTAATCACCTATGTCGGGATCCAAGTCTTAAAGTTTGATACACCACTTCAACAATTCATTGTTAAGTTTATTGATAACGTTATTGTCGTAATTGCAAACTATATCTTCTCAAAATGGCTAATCTTCAAGGATAACCGCGGAATTGAAGACAAGTAAATATTAGCAGTCTTGATCAGTGATTGATGAAGGCTGCTATTTTTTCTTGGTTGCTTTTCATAATGCCAAAGCAACTAAATTTCATGATAATATGGGGTTGAAAGGATTTCTCAAATTAATGGAAAACCAAATTGATCCAAGTGATCAGCTTGTTATGCAAATTCAATCAGAAATGAAACGGATCCGTGAAGATCCACTAAGGAGGCATGGCTTTATGAAGTATGAACTCGATTTGATGGATGCACGAAGAGAAGGTCGTCTAGAAGGAAAAGAAGAAGGAGCAATCGAAGCATTAATTCAGTTAGGATTTGAAACTGAACAAATTGCTACTAAACTTACCAAAATGTACAACATAAGTCATGATGAAGCTTTAAAATTAATCCAAAAAGTTAAATAAAACCAAATAGAGCTCCAAAGCTCGGTAAAACCGAATTCTGGGGCTCTATTTATTACTTAAATACTCTTCGATAATATCCAAAATCCGTTCACTGGCATGACCATCCCCAAACGGGTTCTCGGCCTGATCCATTTTCTTATAGGCTTTATGGTCGTTAAGCAGACTAAAGACAGCCTGTTGGATGCTTGTTGGATCCGTACCAACAATTTTAACAGCACCTACATCGACTGCTTCTTGACGTTCAGTCTTTTCTCGCAATAGCAAGACAGGCTTATGAATTGCCGGTGCCTCTTCTTGGATGCTACCTGAATCAGTTACAATAAAATCACACCGGGCAGCAATATTTAAGAAATCGCCATGGTTTAGTGGCTTAATTAGGTGAATTCGTTCCCTGTTTCCCAAAACCTCATCTGCCAGGCTCATTACTTCACTATTCGGATAAACCGGATAAATTAATTCAACATCCTTATTGGTTTCAACAATATCCTTCATCGTATGGAAGACTCGTTCCATGGGAGCACCAATACTCTCCGAACGTTGCATTGTCAAAATAATAATCCGGTGAGCATCCGGGATCTTTCCCAGAATTTCACTATGAAAGTCTGTACTTAACCGTTCTTTAACTGAATCAATTACTGGATTACCGGTAACATAAATTTGTTGTGCCGGATGATGTTCACTTAAAAGGTTATCCCGAGCACGTGTGGTTGGAGCAAAGTAAAGATCAGCTAGGTTATCAGTTATCCGCCGGTGAATCTCATCCGGAAATGGTAGGTACTTATCATAAGTCCGTAACCCCGCTTCAACATGCCCCAAAGGAAGGTGGTTATAAAAGCTTACTAGGCTTGCTGCTAAACTAGTTACGCCATCCCCAACCACCAGAAACATGTCTGGCTGTCCGGCATTAATGACGTTATTTAAGTTATGAATTAACTGACTCAATTGCTCAGCATAATTAGTATTTTTAAGTCCAGACAGATCTAAGTCAAAATCTGGCGTTAATTTTAAATAATCCATTGTTTGCTGAAGGAGTGGCCGCTGTTGTTGCGCGGCAATCACAATTGATGGCTTCCAAGTATTTGGATCCTGTTTCATCTGCTCGATGATTGGTGCAAGCTTTATTGCTTCAGCCCGGGTTCCAAATAAAAGCATGATTTTAAACGGCTTTTGCACAGTGACAACTCCTTTTTAAATACTATTTTAATTGTACAACAATTTAATAATATTTTTAAAAAGCAAAATTTATTTCCCGGGAAATGAAACCTTACCTGTTTTTATTCCCCAACTTAGGATCTTGTTGCCACATATACTTCTGTAAGATATTTTGGATTCCTACTAAAATGAGCCACGGTGAGGAGAAGTAACGTCCTGGCATCCCCTGATGGACGAAATAAACCCCAATAACCATGTCAAGAATAATTAGAAAATAGATCACCTTTGCTAGCAACGATAATCTTTGTCCAGGACGTTGTTTTCCCTTATAATACATCCGCTGACTCATGCCGAGGAAAAAGGGTGTAATAAACTGTTCATAAATAATCGCAATTACAATGATAACGGTTATCACATTCCATGCAATCTGACCTCCCCTACTTGTTGGAACATCAATGAAACAGCCAAGTCCAAGGATGATCCAAATAAAGCCAGATAATACGCTAAATGCGTTAAATGCCTTTCCCTGTTCTAAATAATTCTTCAAATTTTGGTCCTCCTTTAAGAGAGAATCAATTGAAATTTGGTAAACATCACTAACTTTTACTAACATATTTAAATCAGGATATGTCTTGCCATGCTCCCAATTAGAAATAGCTTGTCGGGTCACAAAAAGTCTTTTTGCTACCTCCGCCTGTGTTAGCTTTAACTCTTGACGTCGTTCTTTGATTTGTTCTCCAAATTCCATTTGCTTCTCCTTGTTTTTGAGGATAAGTATATTAGGTGCTAATAAATAATCCTAGCAATAGCCTGTTGCACTGTTGATATATAAAGAAAAATAAGACCGAGAAAAGCAAATTGTTTTTCTCAGTCTTAAGCTGTTTAATCGTTTTCACTAAAAAATCTAAGTACGAAATATGGTCCCATCCGGAATCGAACCGGAATCGGCCGCTTAGGAGGCGGATGTACTATCCAGTTATACTATAGGACCAGACAAAGAGTATTATCGCATTTACGATTGAACTCGTAAAGAAGATTTTACTCTTTTTTGTTAATTATTTAACTGTTTATTTTGCGCCCTCACTCTTACGACGGTGCTTTAGACGAATCCCCTTGTTTTTCCGGTTCTTCTTATGTGGCTTTTTCTTTGGCTTCCTTGGTTTACCAAGAGTATGGTGAACACTCTTTTCCACACTAGTCTGACCGCTCCATTGCTCTTGTTGCAATTGACGACTATTCTGCCGACGTAATGAAACAGATTTCTGACCCTTTTGTGGCTTTTGATCTGTAACCTGATCGTTATTAATATAAAGGTGTTCCAAGTTATAATCAGTGTCCTTAAGAAGCTTTTTCAAATCACGGATATCGTGATCGTCCCCAAGGTTAATTACTAATCCCGGTTCCCCCTGACGACCGGTTCGTCCAACACGGTGAACATAAGTATTAGCCTCAGTTGGCAAATCAAAGTTAATCACTGCTGGAAGCTTAGGAATATCAAGCCCTCGAGCAGCAACATCCGTCGTTAATAATAACTTAATTTGCCGTTTCCGGAACATTCGCATTGCCTTTTCCCGCTGCGTTTGTTTTTGTCGACCACCTAGCGTCCCAATTGACATATGTTCATGACGAAGACGACTAGCAGCATAATGGAGTGTCCGCGTACTATTAAAGAATACCAAACCACGAAAGTCCTTAATACTGGTCAAGCGACGAAGGACCGCCGTCTTTTGGGCATTAGTCCGGGCGTCAATATAACCATGACGAACAGTTCCGCGAGTATGATCCTTGGATGTAACGTCAAGGGTTAAAATATCACGACCGAACATGACTGAAAGTTGCTTAAATACCGGTGACTTAGTAGCAGAGAAAAACGCTAATTGGGCACTCAATGGTGTAGCTCGTTCAATATCTTCAACTACTGCCAAGGTATCATCCTGTAATAAATCATCAGCTTCGTCAATTACCATTGTCTGCAAGTGACCAAGCTTTAGGTGACGATTATCTAACATATGGAGAACCCGTCCAGGTGTCCCCACAACAACATCGGGATGTTTACGCAGCTTCATTACTTGGCGACGAAGATTTGCACCACCTGTTAAAGCTAACACCTTAACACCAATGATATTTCCCCATTCACGCACTACCCTTGTCGTCTGCATTGCCAATTCTTGTGACGGTGCAAGAACTAATAATTGAGTCCCCGCGCCAGGCATAATTTTAGGCAGAAGTGGTAAAGTAAATGCTAGTGTCTTCCCAGAACCAGTAGGCGCAATTCCGAGAATCGACTTATCCTCTGCCAAGGGCTTAGCAACAGCTTCCTGAATTTCAGTAGGTTGTTTAAATTGCTGATTGAATTTTTCTTGAAATTGTTCGATCAAATATTATCCCCATCCTATTCTTGATCTTTATCTGCCGGAAATTCTAATTGTGCTGATTGGCGAAGTGAGTACATTACGGAGTTAACAGTTTCGGAAAGATCCATCCATCCCTTGTACTTCTTCATCTGTTCTTCGTTGTCTGGATCATTAAATAAGTCTGCAAAATCATTCATTTCATCCGTCATTGAATTCTTTTCAACCGGTGCATCAAGTTGGTGAGCCTTTTTATCGGAATCATAATAAGTTACCTTTTGAGTTTCAAAAATACTATCGAAAACAAGAGTATCCTTAAGGCCGTAAACTTCAGATGGTAAGTATGAATTAGCAGTCTTCCCAAAGTTCAATGTAACACTGAACTTATCGTAGTTCAAAATAGCAACACCCTTAGCGTCAACGCCGGTCTTGCAAAGGGTTGGGTAGTAAACAACTGACTGTGGTTGGCCAAACATTGTAACGGCTCCATAAACAGCGTAAACACCAAGATCCATCAAAGCACCACCAGCGTACTTCAAGGTAAAGATGTTTGGATAAGGCTTATCCCCCGCAAGGACCTTATCATACCGAGAAGAATACTTCATTACAGTAATCGTTGCCCCTTGAACGTAGTGTTCCTTCATTTCATCGACTTTCTTCAAAGCTTCCCGATATAGTGCTGTGTGAATATGACGAGCTGCTTCAACTAAACGAGCCTTCGGGTGAGCTGCAAGTAATGATTGGATGCCAGAAAATTCACTTGGGTTTACAAATGCTGGCTTTTCAACGATCACGAACTTATCATTTTCAATTGCCATCCGTGCTTGTTGGTAATGCAAACTGTTCGGTGAAGCGATGTATACAACGTCGAATTCACCGTCTTCAAAGAATTTTTCAAGATCATCATAGAATTCTGTAGCACCATATGGCTGGCCGAACTCCTTAGCCCGGTCCATTGTCCGTGAATAAACTGCGGTCAATTTATACTTACCGGTAGTTTTAGCTGCGTCCAGCATTTGGTCTGTAATAATATGAGTTCCAATAATTCCTAACTTAAGCATTTGAGCCAACTCCCTTATCAGATATTTAGCTTGTTACATTTATCATACCAATTATTGTCTGTTTTTAACAGAAATGAAATCTTTCGATCATATAAATATGTGTATAATGTTCTTGTAGAAATGACTTATCACATAATTGAGGAGATTGATGGAATATGAAAAAAAAGGGAATGTTACTTTTCGGCGCGGGACTAATGGCTGGACTCTCCAGTACTTTAGGGTTCAGTCACGCGAAGAAAAGTAGCACGACGACTGCGTTACCAATATTTTATGCCGGTACTTGGCGATACTATGATCAAGAACGCAATCGGTCCCATAAAATCACCATCTCTCCGGAACTAAAACTTGGGATTGATAATCAAGAAATTCCCGCAACGGTTCAATTAGTCCGTGAAGATAAATTAGTTTACCTCGATAAATTTGGTTACCATATCACTATTCAAGCTAACGACCAGCGTCCTGTATCTTTAATCGATGAGGCTGACGATCAGGTCTATGCAATTCAACCACTTAAGTAAGCTGCAATGATTGCGGCTTTTTTTGATCCAATTATTTTCTCGACAACATGGTTAAAATGTACTCGCCAGAAGCTTGCTAGAGTTAGCAATCTCCTTCCTAGGCGCAAATCGCCTTCATCAGGAGAAGTTGCTAACTTTCCGCAAGCTTTTTGCTGGCTCGCACTCTACTTTTCATACGTCCTATGTCTTGGTGCTGTGTAGTGTTCCATGAATTGAAGGATCTGATTAAAATCATCACCAAAGTACATACTATCAAGGTAAATCTTTTCAAGAAAGCCTTCTTGACTCATGTGCTCGAACGCTTCTTTTAGTGGTGAATAAAAGTCATCTTGATTATAAAAAGCAACAGGCTTGGGATTTTCGCCGATTGTAATCCATGAGGCCGCTTGGCTAATTTCTTCAAGTGTTCCGATACCACCAGGCAGGGCTAACATGCCATCAGCCATCGCCATCATTTTTTCTTTTCGGTGATCCATATCAGGGACAATTTTAAGATCTTGAATTTTCGAGTAAGCAGCACCACGACTGGCGAGGGTTTCGGTAATAATTCCGTGAACGGTTCCACCGTTATCAAGAACACCGTCAGCAACCGCACCCATTAATCCAAACTGTCCACCACCATAGACTAATTCAATTTGATGGGCTGCCATCCATTCTCCTAATTCCTGCGCCTTTTTTAAATATTTCCCGTCATTTCCATTTCGGGCTCCGCAATATACAGCTAGCGATTTAATCATTTGTTTTCCCTCCTTGTTGTAGGATCGTAAGTTGTTGTTGGATTGCATTAGCAGCAGTTTTAACAGCCGCTTCTTCCACTGGATAAAGATTTAATAATAATGGGTGACCTTGGCCGTTACGATTAAGCAATGTCGGAAAACTAACGTATCCTGAATATTGAGGCTGGTAGATTGCTACTGAAGTACTCAACTCACCATTACCTAAAATTGTAGAAATCATTTGAAGGATCCATGTCACAACAGCACTAGCATTATAACCAAGTCCCTTGAACGTGTACCAGTTATCAAGGTCGGCATTAATCCTTAATTGATTTTGGTCAAGGTGGTGACCATTAATGCTCTTATCTAGATCCTGACCATTAACAGTAACCGTAGACCAGGCAAAGACCTTCTCACCGTTATGTTGACCATAAACAAAGCCACTAACATTTTGGGATGACAATTCCGCAGTCTTTGCAACTGCCTGACGCATTCGAGCTGTATCAATTGTGGTCCCGATGCCAATTACCTGCTTAGTTGGTAAAGCTAGTTGTTGTTGCAGGTAGGCAGTAATTGCTTCATTGGGATCACTAATGTTCAGAACAATCCCATCAAAACCACTTTGTTTTACCTGCGGAGCAATTTCACGAACTGCTTTCCCATTTCGAGTAAGTTCCGCCATTTGTTGTTTTTCTAGAAGGCTACTATCCCCAAACGCGGTTACAAGGATATCCGCATTTTTTAGGGCTGCGTAGTCCTGAAGGAGAATCTTAGTCCTCGTGTTTAACGCAGTTTGAGCATTTTCTAAGTCAGTTTTCAATCCGACCGCTAAGTCATCATCCTGATCAATCAAGACTAATTGATCTGCCTTATTAGTTACAACAAGGTCATGAGCCAATAAACGTCCAATATGACCTAACCCAATAATTCCAATCTTTCTCATTATCTTCTCCCCGATCAAAAATGGAGCATCACAAAATATCATTGTGAGGCTCCGTTATTTTTAGTATTTGCTTTATTATTCTTCCTGAAATTTAGTTGCTTCAGGAAATGTATCTAAGATGTACTTACGCGGGCCGTCAGGAAATTCAAATTCGCCTTGTGCTTCATAAGTCTCATCATGGTCACCGACAGTTAACGTTACTCCATCATCACTGAAGGAAACATTAACCCCTAATTCAATTGCAGCTTTGATTAAACGTTGTGTATCATCCGAATACTTTTCACTAATTGCTTGAAGGGGATGAGCCATGTTCATGTTAGCAGTAAAACGATCATTAGCTAGCTTTAAACCAAATGAAAGAAGATTACCATTTTCTATTTGATCCGCTAATTGACCACTAATTGTTAAGGCTGGATCATCTACCCGTCGTTGAACAAACTTAAGAGCAAGACGGTATTCCCGTGGTGCATTAAATTCATCAACTAAGTCCTGCAATTCAGCAATAATCTTAATTGCCGCCTCATGCATTTCTGGCGTTTGTTCCTTTGGCTTTTGTAAAGCGACCTCATTATTAAGTTTCCGCACTGCCGCTAATTTTTCTGGTAAATTATCAGGAAGTGGCTTGATTAAAGTATTAATCATTAAAAGCTCGAGGAAGTTAATGGTATCATCACTCACCCCAGTCCGGGAAAGCGGATCCAGGTCAAAGGAACGAAACTCAAGGTAGTTAATTCCCTTTGTTAACATCCCTTGTAAGTCACCAACGTCCTGATTATGACGACGACAACGGACAGGACCAAAGAATTCTTTGATACTGTAATATGTCCCGTTATCAATGAATTCCTGTAGCTTAGCAAAGTGCTCTTCTAATGAATTATAACCAACTTGTTCATTAGGAAGGTTATCATCACCATAATCACTGCACCGTAAACTCCGAACTGGTAATTCAAGGTGTTCAGGGATGTGCATATCCTCTGAAACCGGACTTGCTCCATAAAGGTAAGTGAACAACCATTGGTAAAGGACAAAGGCTTGTGCCATCTTGAAGTAAAGGTGATTTTGAAAATCAACAAGTGAACTATATTCGTCCTTATAGAATTGGTCATATAAGGTCTTTACTAATCCCTTATTTAAACTGAAGTTAACGTGAACATCACCCAGTAGCTCCTGGGTAATTCCATATTTCTTACCTAAGTAATCATGATTAGCTTGATCCCAAGTCTTCGTATTATCCGTCATTAGGTAATCTAAATCATGGTTATATACAGGCGCTGGAGCCATACTAAGCGGCCATAAACGTTCATCTTCGTGAAGTTGACCAACCATAATTTGCTCGAGCATCTTCAATTGACGAACAGCATTCTTACTTCCAACAACTGGTGACGTCTCGAAATCAATCATATTGTCAGTAAAGCCAGAATTTAAATATAAGTTATGGCGGCGGGAACGAAGAGCTTCCGGATATGGATAACGACTGGCGCGTCCATTAGTTAATACCCGGTGTTTCTTTGCTTCCAACCCAAATTCTGATGCGAACAGCTTTGCGTTCAATTCAGGCTTGCTCAATGCTTGACGAATTGCATCATATCGATCAGCCATTCAAGATCACCTCATTTCTCATATACCATTACACAATAACACTTTGAGCACAAAGTTAGCAACCTCAAAAGTAAAGTGATAAGTGCTTAAACTAGCTATTTACGGCGTCTCACTAATCCATTGATAGCTAGGTAGCATTATCTGGTAATGTAATTTAATAACTTAAACATTACTTGTTTATTTTCTGCTGGAACATCATGATCAATAATTTCAGCAGTTGTCTGGTGAAGATCATTATCCTTAAGTGGATATTCACTATCATTAATTGCAATTTCCCGCACGTTGTCCTTCATTGGCTCAAAATGGAATTGAAGACCAATCACATTATCGTGGTAAAGGAAACCCTGATTTTCGTTCAAGTCGCTACTAAAAAGTAACTTAGCATCATCAGGAATCTCAAACATATCCTGATGCCAGTGCAATGCAGTTAACTTATCTGGGATCCCTGGAATTGCATCGTTTTGCCGATAGACTGGAGCCCAGCCAACTTCCTTGTGTGGCGCTTGGGTAACTTGGTAGCCCAATGCCTTAACTATCTGTTGTGCACCCAAACAAGCACCAAAAATTGGCTTACGCTCATCAAGCATTTTCTTAATTAACTCACGTTCTTGTTCTAGCCAAGGGAAGTCATCATTAGGGCTCATTGGACCACCGAGAATAACTAACATATCAGTCTCATCTACGGTTGGCAAGTTACCAAATTGATCCGGGTGGTAAACATACATTTCGTTATTATTAGCATGGATCCAATCCCGAATTGATCCAGGTCCTTCATTTGAAGTGTGTTGTAAAATATTAACTCTCATTAATCAATACTCCTATATTTTATTTACTCCCCAATAAATATTGTCATTGATAAATTTTAATGTTATTAGGGCTAGGTGTCAATAAAAGCGCATTCAAATAGTCAATTATCAATTATTTGATATTTCCTGAGAAATTAGTCGTTAATGATTTGAGTATTAATTTTATTACATTCTAGGAATTTTAGTAAGTCGGTAGTTCTTAAAATAATTGTCTGGGTATTATCGTTCGGGTGGACACCAATTAAATCGTTATCCACAAGGACTTGACGGGAAACAATCAATTTTACTTGCTTATCTTGATCATTAAGGAGGTTAAATGGGGAAACGCTTCCCGGTTCTACCCCTAAAATTTGTTTCAACTCAACTGGTGATGCAAACGATAGCCGGGATGTTCCAACTGCCTGCCGAAATGTTTTTTCAACGAACCGATTATTTTCCAAAAGGACATATAAGAAATAGCTTTTCCGGTTATGGGTGCGTAAGAAAAGGTTCTTTGTCCGGGCAAACGAATACTTTTCTACATACCGATCTGCTTCAGCGCTAGTAAAGACTGCTGGATGGTGGATAAGCTCATAATTAATCTTAGCTTTGTCTAATAACTGGTAAATTTGTTGTGGGTTCATAATTCTCTTCCTATATCTTATGAAAGCTAACTTGCTGGTACTTCATTGAAATCTTGTGCACTTCAAACCCATATTCCGACAGTTCCTTCTTATAATGAAGAAAAGAGTGATCTAAAGGTACTCCAGCAATACGACCAATTTCAGCAAATGTAAGGCTAAAATCTTCGTCATAGTTATCTTGAATGTACTGCCATAGTTGATTGTATTTACTCATTTTTCTTCCTTTTGGTTACCTACCTCCTACTACCATATGGTTTAATTTATCATTTCAAATATTAGACATCAATACTAGAGGTTAATTCCATAAATAAGAAAAGCCTAGCGCATTTTCAAGATTAGAATGCACTAGGCTCTATTTAATAAACTTTAGCAATCATGGGTTCCAGTATATTCACCTTTTAATGGTTCACTAATATCAACTACTTCAACATTATCAGTAAGGATCTTAGTTGGGCTAACTAATGGCATCGTAAAATGTTTTGGATCGAAGCGTAACTCCATCTGATTTTCAAATTGAATGTTTGCGTAAGGCTCACTCTTGATATAAATATCACCAATATTTGAACTAACCTTTTCGTCAAAATCAGGTAAGTCAACATTCTTATTAACGAAAATCAAACGGTAATTAGCGTCGAGATTACAATTACCGATCGCTGAAAATGGGCCAACACCATCATCAAAATCTAACACTACTTGTTTATCAGGACTAAGGTACTTTTTAATCCGTTCTAATGTAGCGTCAGTAACAGTTAATGTCTTCATAAGTAAGTCCCCCTAACCTTTTGGTATTTATATTTTACTCATTTATTGAGGAAAATAAAGAAATTAGCTTATGAAAATTACTTACTTGCCTGATTCTTATCAATCCGATTAACCGTTAATGGATACTTTGCATCTAACTTTGGATTAAGCTTCCGCAATTCAAGCCACTTTTTTAATGGACTAAATAACATCCAACCACCAATCCAAAGAATTCCGACAATCGAAGAAGCAGCATCATTATGAATTAACGGGAAGCAGCATCCCCAAAACATCATTACAATAATGTAGCAAGTATTGTAAATCCGCTTAAAGTTCTTAAATTCTTCATGACGTTGGTACAATTGTGATTGAAGTTGTGCATCTGCAGACTGAATTTTTTCCTGTTGCTTAGCTGAATCCGTCCGCGGGAAAAGATCACCAACTTTAACTCCTAACGCTCCTGCTACTAGGTTAAGGGTTGAGATACTAGCATCTTCTCCGGCTTCTAACCGTTGAATTGTCCGCACCGATACTTTGGCCTTTTCAGCTAGTTGTTCTTGCGAAAGGTGTTTTGTCAACCGCAGCGCTTTGATATTATTTTTTATCATTTCTGATACCCCCTTACTTTATTTATAGGATATCAATTTCTACTCCTTTTAACCACGACATTTAGCCGACAGGGACCCGCCAATAAGACGACAGGAAATATTATTACCCGGGAAATGTTTTATTTAAAAAGATCAAAAAGAAGAATGACTAATTTTTCTCAGCCATCCCTCTTTCAGAATATTTCAATTATACATTTTCACCAATCTTAACGTGCCAAATAAAGAAGCCAATGCCAACAGCAAGGCTAATTACCGCATATAGAAACATCCAACTATTGAAGAAGCCACCAGCAATCCCAATAATTCCACCAACAATCAACAAAATGAGGTTGGTAATATCACCGCCAAGGAAGGGATTATTTTCTTGGATAATATAAACTACTCCTGCGCCAACAAATAATCCAGATAAAATAATTTCTAAAGTAGCGTAGATGTAATTTGGACTGGTCCAAATTCCTAGAATACCGTTTACAATTGCATCAACTAATAACCATGCAGCCAATACTAACAGCAAAATACCAACAACTAATTTAGCAATTCTCATTGTAGGTCTCCTCTCAAAACATAACTACTTCTATTATTGAGTTGTTGGGCAAAAAATTCAAAGAATATGCTTGGGAGGTTGGAAAATGTCGGCAAAATAAGTATTGATATTTCCCCGGAAATATTACCGAGCAATCTCCAAGCAATATGACTTATGATGACAATTTGGACATTCTAATTTTCTAAATTTTGGTGTATGTGGTGAGAAAGTAAATCTGGCTAATGAAGGAATAAACTTAGTACCACAGTTTGGACAGATATACTGTACTTGGGAGTAGTAATACTTAGTAAGAAAAGCGGAGAGGAATATCACTAATATCAACATAACTATAATGCTTAAAATCATTGCATCAAAATAATCAGCCCTTCCAAAGTAATATGCACTAGCTACTCCAATCAACTCAATTAATATCAAGCCAAAGAATAGTGTTCTACTTCTCAATTTTGTTAATATTGCTTCTTTTTTCATAATCTGTGCAATGTTAGTAAAATCATTTAAATTCATTTTTCGTGTAGTAACCGTTTGAACTAGCCGCTGTAATTGTTTCTGGCGTTGCTTTAAAAGTAAAATTTCTTTTTCATTTTCGCTAATTTGTTTTCGGAATAGTAACTGTAGCGAATCAGAGGCACATTGATCATTAAATAAACTTTTAATCTGACTAATTGAAAAATCCAATTCTCTTAAGTAATTAACCAGCTCTAATTTCTGAATCTGTTTTTCTTGATAGTAACGATAACCGTTCTTACCAATCGAATCCGGGGTTACCAAATTCTTTTCTTCATAAAAACGAATTGCACGCGGCGTCATCTTTAATTTCTTTGCTACCTCACCGATAGAATATTTTTCTGACACTGTCGTCACCTCCTGATTAAACAATACAGTTTCACGTAGGGTAAATGTCAAGATAAGAACAACAATTTGAAAAGCGTGATTACTAAGAAACGGTAATTACGCTTTTATCTTACTAAATTTCTCCTTTAATTTGCTCTTTTGCATTTTAATTTACTAATCCTAATAAAACTGCTGTGAAATTAAGAAGCAACCGTGTAGCCTTCTTTAACTAAAACTCCGCTTACAATTTTAAACTGCTTTCCCAGCATTACAATTTCATATATCGTTGAACCATCTTTGTTTTTCTATTTGCTACTTTAATTATTTTAGCTCTAAATTTTAGCAAACTATTAAAATGACCTGTTAACATAAATTGAACAATCAAAAAGCAGAAGTTAATAGAGTGGTTCTACAATTTTAAGTACTGATGAACTTAACATCAGTGCTTATTTTAGTTAAATTTAAAATAAAAAACGAAAGATGGCTGTCCCCCGTCTTCGTTTAAGAAAGGACCATCTTTCATGGACAATAATATCAGATTACTTCTCAGCATTAAAGACCCTCATCTTGAAATTGACCCTAAATTTGGTAAAAACTACATCGCTAAACAAGGAACTTTTATCGTTGCCCACCTAATCCAAACCTACTCCGTAAGTTGCCCTAAATGCGGGCGACCGATGCTCAAAAACGGTTTTAAAACAGTCAACTATTTACATGATAGTGCTCATGGTGAACCAGTAATCTGGTCGATTCGTAAACAGAAATTTATATGCAAACGTTCAGCTAAATGTCCCCACTGTGTAACCAGATTAGCGCAAGTAACTGACGTTGCCTTTCATCATCATATCGCTAAGATAGTCAAATTACATATTGCTTATAAAATAACTAATAATGAATCACAAAAAGATATAGCGAAGGATTTACACGTTTCTGATTGGACTGTCCGTCGTGTCATTCAGGGATTAGATCATTTCTTTCAGCCTAACTTTCATTGGTTACCACGCCATCTTGCTTTTGATGATTTTAAGTCTGGTCGCTTTGTGCCCAGCGGTATGAGTATGATTTTAATGAATATTGAGAATAAACGTACTCTAGATATCCTTCTTTCCCGACGTAGTCGCTATTTAAGAACTTATTTCTTACGTTATGATCGTTCTACCAGAATGTAGGTTCAAACGGTTACCGTTAATCTCTTTTCTCCTTATCGTAAGTTAATTCACGAGCTGTTTCCTCACGCCATTATTTTAGCCGACCACTTTCATGTGGTCGCTCAGCTCTAAATACTATTCGGATTAACACTATGAAACGTTATGGTAGTGGCAGTCATGAATGGCGAGCCCTTAAGCATTATTGGGAAGTGTTAGTTACGCTTGCTAGCAATCTAAAGTACGACAACTACTGGTCACGACGTAATTTTGCGTATGCTCAATTAACTGATGTTGAAGTAATTCATCGTCTACTAGCCTTCGATTCTGATCTCAAGCAGGCCTATCAATATTATCAAGCCCTTATCTTAGCTGTGAATCGGAAAAGCAAACAACAACTTAAACAACTATTAAAGATTAAATTAACCATTTTACCAACTACACTTCAAAAGGTTCAACGGACTCTTAGGTTACATAAAGCCGAAATTATTGCTAGTTTTAACAAATTAACTCCATATACTAACGAACCAGTTGAAGGAGCTAACAATAAAATTAAAGTAATTAAACGAACTGCCTATGGTTTTCGTAATTTCTATTATTTCCGTGTCCGTATTTTATTAGCTTTCTCGACTTCCTATTTCGCAATTAATTGGCAAAATAAACAAACAGCTCATACCGGGTATACACTTTTTGGTATTGATGAAAAATCAATGCCAGTTTTTTTGTACACAAAAAGGACAGCTGCTGCCCTCGT
>NZ_CALPCW010000008.1:0-95391 GCF_943193105.1 Limosilactobacillus agrestimuris | reverse complement strand
AATCGACTTCAACATCTGTTAAGGACAGTCAAAGTGCTTCTGCCTCAGCTAGTGCCAGTCAATCTGAATCAACTAGCTTAAGTGATAGTAAGTCAACTGCTGAATCAGTAAGTGCCAGTCAATCGACTTCCACTTCAATTAAGAATAGTGAGGAAACATCCAGTTCACTTTCAACTAGCCTTAGCGATTCAACTTCTAAGTCTGACAGCTTGAGCAAGTCACTTAGCAGTTCACTTTCTGCTAGCCAATCCGAATCCACTAGTCTTAGTGGTAGTGCATCAGTTTCAGATAGCTTGAGCAATAGCGCATCACGGAGCTTGAGTACTTCAGTATCCGACAGTGCTTCAAAGAGCGAATCCGTATCAGCTAGTGAATCGACTTCAACATCTGTTAAGGACAGTCAAAGTGCTTCTGCCTCAGCTAGTGCGAGTCAATCTGAATCAACTAGTCTTAGCGACAGTGCTTCCAAGAGTGAATCAATCAAGAACAGTGAAGATTCATCCTTAAGCACTTCGCTTAGTCAAAGCACTTCAAGCTCACTTTCTACTGATCAAAGTAAGTCAGTTTCAACTTCGATTAAAGAAAGTCAAAGCGTTTCTGCATCAACAAGTGCGAGTCAATCTGAATCAACTAGCCTCAGTGACAGTGAATCAACTAGTGAATCTGTTAAGAATAGTGAATCGACTTCAACATCTGTTAAGGACAGTCAAAGTGCTTCTGCCTCAGCTAGTGCAAGTCAATCACTCAGTACTTCATTGAGCGACAGCACTTCAAAGAGCATTAGCTTGAGCAACAGTAACTCAGTATCCGATAGCATTAGCAACAGTGCATCACGGAGCTTGAGTACTAGTGCATCAACTAGCGAATCTGTCAAGAACAGCCAGTCTACTTCAGACTCGATCAAGGATAGTCAAAGTGCTTCTACATCAGTAAGTGCAAGTTTAAGTTCATCACTTTCAACTAGTTTGAGTGAATCGACTTCAACATCTGTTAAGGACAGTCAAAGTGCTTCTGCCTCAGCTAGTGCCAGTCGATCTGAATCAACTAGCTTAAGTGATAGTAAGTCGATCGCTGAATCAGTAAGTGCCAGTCAATCAACATCTACTTCAATTAAGAACAGTGAAAGTAACTCAACTTCTGAATCAATTAAGGATAGTCAAAGTCGTTCATTGAGTACTAGTCTCAGTGACAGTGAATCAACTAGTGAATCTGTTAAGAATAGTGAATCGACTTCAACATCTGTTAAGGACAGTCAAAGTGCTTCAACATCAGTAAGTGCAAGTTCAAGCTTGAGTACTTCTGCTTCAGATAGCAAGTCCAAGAGTGAATCAGTAAGCTCCAGTGAGTCTACTTCTACTTCGATCAAGGATAGTCAAAGCGCTTCTGTCTCAGCTAGTGCCAGTCAATCTGAATCAACTAGCTTAAGTGATAGTAAGTCAACTGCTGAATCAGTAAGTGCCAGTCAATCGACTTTCACTTCAATTAAGAATAGTGAGGAAACATCCAGTTCACTTTCAACTAGCCTTAGTGATTCAACTTCTAAGTCTGACAGCTTGAGCAAGTCACTTAGCGGTTCACTTTCTGGTAGTCAATCTGAATCAACTAGTCTTAGCGACAGTGCTTCCAAGAGTGAATCAATCAAGAACAGTGAAGATTCATCCTTAAGCACTTCGCTTAGTCAAAGCACTTCAAGCTCACTTTCTACTGATCAAAGTAAGTCAGTTTCAACTTCGATTAAGGACAGTCAAAGCGTTTCTGCTTCAGCTAGTGCAAGTCAATCACTCAGTACTTCATTGAGCGACAGCACTTCAAAGAGCATCAGCTTGAGTAACAGCAACTCAGTATCCGATAGCATTAGCAACAGTGCATCACGGAGCTTGAGTACTAGTCTCAGCGACAGTGCATCAACTAGCGAATCTGTCAAGAACAGCCAGTCTACTTCAGACTCGATCAAGGATAGTCAAAGTACTTCTACATCAGTAAGTGCAAGTTTAAGTTCATCACTTTCTGCTAGCCAATCCGAATCCACTAGTCTTAGTGATAAGGCATCACGGAGCCTCAGCACATCACTCAGCGACAGTCAATCCTTGAGTACAAGTCTTAGTGGTAGTATCTCAAAGAGCAGCAGTCTCAGCGACAGCTTGAGTAGTTCATTGAGTACTTCATTAAGTGATGCTAACTCCAAGTCCGAATCCACTAAGGATAGTGCTGAAGCTTCACGGTCAACTAGTTTGAGCGAGTCAGTTTCAACTAGCGAATCTGTAAAGCAAAGTGAATCAGTATCCTTGAGTACGAAGGGAAGTTCAAGTCTTTCAACTTCACTTTCAACTAGTCTCAGTGATAGTACTTCACTCGGTGACAAGGCTAGCCAATCCTTGAGTACTAGTCTTAGTGATAGTATTTCAAAGAGCAGCAGTCTCAGTGATAGCTTGAGTAGTTCCTTGAGTACTTCACTCAGCAAGAGCGACAGCTTGAGCACTTCTGTAAGTGATAGGACTTCAACCTCTGACAGCTTAAGCAACAGTGCAAGTCGTTCACTCAGCGATAGCGTAAGTGCCAGTCTTTCATCAAGTCTCAGCACTTCCTTAAGTGACAGCACTTCCAAGAGCACCAGCTTGAGTAACAGCAACTCAGTATCCGATAGCATTAGCAACAGTGCATCACGGAGCTTGAGTACTAGCCTCAGCGATTCTGCTTCAACTAGTGAATCCGTCAAGAACAGTGAATCAACTTTAACATCCATTAAGGATAGTCAAGAAGCATCTGCAAGTGCTAGTGCAAGCCAATCCTTGAGTACTTCATTGAGTGACAGCACTTCAACTTCAGACAGCTTGAGCACCTTTGCTTCAACTAGTTTGAGTTCTAGTGAATCCGCATCCTTGAGCACTAGCTTGAGCGGTAGTCAATCCGAATCCACTAGTCTTAGCGACAGTGCATCACGGAGTTTGAGTACTTCAATCTCTGATAGTCGTTCATTGAGTACCAGCTTAAGTGATAGTTCTTCAACTTCACTTTCAACTAGTCTCAGTGACAGCACTTCACTTAGCACCAAGTTGAGTGCTAGTGAATCAACCTCAACTAGTCTTAGCGATAGCGCATCACGGAGTTTGAGTACTTCAGTATCTGACAGTACTTCTAAGAGCGAGTCAGTAAGCGCTAGTGAATCGACTTCAACATCTGTTAAGAACAGTCAAGAAGCTTCAACTTCAACTAGTGCAAGTCAATCACTCAGTACTTCATTGAGTTCAAGCTTGAGTGGTAGTCAATTTGAATCTACCAGCCTTAGTGACAAGGCTAGTCAATCCTTGAGCACCAGTCTTAGCGACAGTATCTCAAAGAGCAGTAGTCTTAGTGATAGCTTGAGTAGTTCATTGAGTACTTCCCTCAGCAAGAGTCAATCCTTGAGCACTTCTGTAAGTGATAGTACTTCAACTGCTGACAGCATTAGCAACAGTGCAAGTCGCTCACTTTCAACTAGTCTCAGCGATTCAACTTCCAAGAGTGAATCAGTAAGTTCAAGCGAATCAACATCAGTATCTGTATCTAACAGTGCTTCTGCATCCGCAAGTGCTAGCGCAAGTCAATCCTTGAGTACTTCACTTAGTGGTAGTGCTTCAACTTCAGACAGTTTGAGCAACAGTGCATCACGGAGTTTGAGTACCTCAGTATCTGACAGTACATCAAAGAGTGAATCTGTATCAGCTAGCGAATCTACTTCCGACTCTATCAAGAACAGTCAATCAGTATCTACTAGTCAAAGTGCAAGTTCATCCTTGAATACTTCAATTAGCAAGAGCATTTCAACTTCAGAGAGTTTGAGTGACAGTTCTTCAACTAGTCTCAGTTCTAGTGAATCTGCATCATTGAGTTCTAGCTTGAGTGGTAGCCAATCTGAATCCACTAGTCTTAGCGACAGTGCATCACGGAGTTTGAGTACCTCAATCTCAGCTAGTCATTCATTGAGTACCAGCTTGAGCAACAGTACTTCAATCTCAGATAGCTTAAGTGCTTCAGCATCAACTAGTTTGAGTACTAGTCTTAGTGATAGTGCATCAACTAGTGAATCAGTATCTGCAAGCGAATCAACATCAGTATCTGTGTCTGACAGTGCTTCTGCTTCAGCAAGCACAAGTGCAAGTTCATCCTTGAGTACATCACTTAGTTCTAGTGAATCAACATCTACTAGCCTTAGTGATAGTGCAAGTCGTTCATTGAGTACTAGTTTGAGTAACAGTACTTCAACTTCAGATAGTTTAAGTGCTTCAGCATCAACTAGTTTAAGTACCAGTGCTTCTGCAAGCTTAAGTACTAGCTTGAGTGGTAGCCAATCTGTATCCACTAGCCTTAGTGACAGTGAATCTACATCGCTTTCTGTATCTGCTAGTGAATCTACTTCAGTATCTGTATCTAACAGTGCTTCAGCTTCAGCAATTGCTAGTGCAAGTCAATCCTTGAGCACCAGCTTGAGTAACAGTGCTTCAACATCAGATAGCTTAAGTGCTTCAGCATCAACTAGTTTGAGCACAAGCTTGAGTACCAGTTTGAGTACTTCAGTATCAGATAGTCGTTCGCTCAGCACTAGTCTTAGCGATAGCACTTCGGTATCTGACAGTTTGAGCAACAGTGCATCACGGAGTTTGAGTACTTCACTCAGCGATAGTGAATCAACATCACTTTCTGTATCAGCAAGTCAATCAACAGCTTCAGTCAGCGCAAGTCGTTCATTGAGTACTAGTTTGAGTAACAGCACTTCTGTATCTGATTCCTTGAGCGCTTCAGCTTCAACTAGCCTTAGTGCAAGTCAATCAGCATCCTTGAGTACAAGTTCAAGTGCATCCACATCACTTAGTTCTAGTGAATCCGCAAGCTTGAGTACTTCACTCAGCGATTCAGCATCACTTTCAACTAGTCTCAGCGATAGTGCTTCAGTATCAGATAGCTTGAGCAACAGCGCATCACGGAGTTTGAGTACCTCTGTATCTGACAGCAGCTCAAAGAGTGAATCTGTATCAGCTAGCGAATCAACATCACTTTCTGTATCAGCAAGTCAATCAGTCAGCGCAAGTCGTTCACTCAGCACCAGCTTAAGTGATAGCGAGTCTGTATCAACGAGTGTCAGCGATAGTGCAAGTCGTTCATTGAGTACTAGTTTGAGTAACAGTACTTCAGTATCTGATAGTTTAAGTGGCTCAGCTTCAACTAGCGTAAGTGCCAGTGCTTCCGCAAGTTTGAGTACTTCAATTTCAGATAGTCGTTCACTCAGCACATCCTTGAGTGATAGTGAGTCTGTATCTACTAGTCTCAGCAACAGTGCATCACGGAGCTTGAGCACCAGCCTTAGCGACAGCGCTTCAACTTCAGATAGTTTGAGTACTTCAGCATCAACTAGTTTGAGTATAAGTCAATCCACAAGCTTGAGCACCAGCTTGAGTTCTAGTGAATCAACTTCATCATCAATTAGTGCTAGTGCTTCTGTATCACTCAGCACCAGCGATAGTGCAAGTCATTCACTTAGCATTAGCCTTAGTGACAGCACTTCAGTATCAGACAGCTTGAGTGCATCTGCCTCAACCAGTCTCAGTGCAAGTCAATCAGCATCCTTAAGTGCAAGCTCAATTGCATCAATGTCACTTAGTTCTAGCGAATCCGCAAGCTTGAGTACTAGTTTGAGTGGTAGTCAATCCGTATCAACTAGTCTTAGTGACAGTGCCTCAACCAGCTTGAGTACTTCAGTATCTGCAAGTCGTTCACTCAGCACATCCTTGAGTGATAGTGAATCCGTATCAACTAGTCTCAGCAACAGCGCAAGTCGTTCCTTGAGCACTAGTTTGAGTAACAGCACTTCTGTATCTGATTCCTTGAGTGCTTCAGCTTCAACTAGCCTTAGTGCAAGTCAATCAGTATCCTTGAGTACAAGTTCAAGTGCATCCACATCACTTAGTTCTAGTGAATCCGCAAGCTTGAGTACTTCACTCAGCGATTCAGCATCACTTTCAACTAGTCTCAGCGACAGTGCTTCAGTATCAGATAGCTTGAGCAACAGCGCATCACGGAGTTTGAGTACATCTGTATCAAATAGTGCATCAACATCATTGAGTACCAGTTTGAGTGGTAGTCAATCTGTATCAACTAGTCTTAGTGATTCCGCATCACGGAGCATGAGTACATCAGTATCTGCTAGTCAATCATTGAGTACCAGTCTTAGTGACAGTACTTCAACTTCATTGAGTATCAGCATCAATAACTCCAACGCTGCTGTAAGTCGGAGTCTTAGCGAATCTGCAAGCCTGAGTACTTCACTTAGCGACAGCAAGTCTGTATCCACTAGTCTTAGTGATAGTGCAAGTCGTTCACTCAGTACCAGTTTGAGTGATAGCGAATCCGTATCAACTAGCCTTAGTGCAAGTTCAAGCGCATCCTTGAGCACTTCACTCAGCAACAGTGCTTCAACTTCAACTAGCTTGAGTGATTCCGCATCACGGAGTTTGAGTACATCACTTAGCGACAGTGAATCCGTATCAACGAGCGTCAGCGATAGCGCAAGTCGTTCCTTGAGTACATCATTATTCGCAAGTGCTTCAACTTCAGTAAGTGCCTCAACCAGCTTGAGCACGAGTGCATCTGCATCACTCAGTGTCAGTGGTTCACAAAGCACATCTGCTTTAGCAAGTGCAAGTCAATCCTTGAGTACTAGTCTTAGAGATAGCGAATCCGTATCAACTAGTCTCAGCACTTCAGCATCTAACTCATTGAGTACTAGCGCCTCCGCAAGTCTTTCCGCAAGCGCATCAACCTCAGTAAGTCAAAGTGCTTCAACTAGTTTGAGTGCTAGTGCATCTGCATCACTCAGTGTCAGCGGTTTACAAAGCGCATCAGCATCCGCAAGCGCAAGTCAATCACTCAGCACATCCTTGAGTGACAGTGCTTCGAAGAGCTTGAGCATTAGCAACTCCAACGCTGATGTAAGTCAAAAAGCTTCAATGAGCGCATCCACATCACTCAGTGTCAGCGGTTCACAAAGCGCATCAGCATCCGCAAGCGCAAGTCAATCACTCAGCACATCCTTGAGCGGCAGTGCTTCGAAGAGCTTGAGTATTTCACTTAGCGATAGTGCATCACAATCATTATCCGCAAGTGTCAGTGCATCTAATGCAGATGATAAGAACAATAGTGAATCCCATGCTTCATTGAGCAATAGTAGTGCAAACGAATCAATCAGCAAGAGTATCAGTGCAAGTCAATCCACTAGTGCTTCAATCTCCGTAAGTGGTTCAGCATCAATGAGTGCTTCAACCTCTGCTTCAATTAGCAATAGTGCAAGTCTCAGTGATAGCGCATCACAATCATTGTCAGCAAGTGTTAGTGCATCTAATGCTGGCAAGAGCAACAGTGGTTCACAAACCTCAAACAGCAATGATAATGCAAGCGTCAGCGCATCAATCTCAGAAAGCTTGAGCAAGAGTGCTTCAACTTCTGCTTCAATTAGTAAGAGTGTCAGTGTAAGTGCTTCAGAATCATTGTCAATGAGTATTAGCACATCTAATGCAGTTGCTAGTGGCTCCATGGTTATCTCTAACACCACTTCAAATGACAACCCAGCATCACGGAGCTTGAGTGAAAGTGCGTCACTTAGTCAATCAGCTAGTGAATCAACACAACACAGTGCAAGTCTCAGTGAGAGCTTGAGTAACGCAGCAAGTGTCGGCGGTAGCAATGGTAACCAAGGTTCAACCAGCATCAGTAATGATAATGGTAACTACGGTAGCCAAACTAACAACGGTGCAGCTAATGCCAATAATGGTAATGGCGCAATCAACACTGCTAATAATGGCCTTGCTGGTAACAGTGGTCTCGCTAACCTCGGTTACGGCACGGGTGCAGGTCAAACCGCATCTAGCCTTGACTTCGGTGCTGCTGGTCTTACTGGCAACGGTGCTCTTGGTACCGGAACTGGTAATGTCGCCGGTGGTAACGGCAACAGCAATGCCGCTGCTAGTCAACGTGGTCACATGAGATTGCCACAAACTGGTAATGCCGGTAACGCTCAAATGTTAGCCGACCTTGGTTTCATCTCCGCAATGTTTGCTCTTCTTGGCATCACCGGAAAGAAGCACAAGGATGATAACAAGTAGTCGATTTAAATAACTAAACGCGAAGTAATCCGCGTAAGGACTAGAACAAGGACTAATGGTTTCCGACCATTAGCCCTTGTTTTTGCTTTAAACGTGAAAAGACAGCAGGATAAAATAATGAAATCCTGGTGTCTTTATTAAGCTACTATTTAAGCCAACTATCTAAAAATTCTCGAAGTAATTCTGCATCTTCTCGGGTGAGGGAGAAGGTGTTGTCAAACGTGTGCCCATCAAAGCCGATATTGGTTAAAAGTAGCTCAAGCCGATCCGCTTCTTCTTGGCTGGGTTTAATGCTAAGTTCATTTTGGCAACCATCGTCCTGGTCTTCACCGTCATAACGGGAGTGAAACCACTGATCATGATTGCTTGTTTGATGTTGATTCACAATACCACCTCACCGGTATTATAGACTAGATCGGACAATCGAGCGACCGGGCCTTCTTAATTAAGCCCCGTTTCCATGAATAAACTGACTGCCGAGAGACGTTATACTTTTTGGCAATCTCGGCGTCCTTGAGATCCAAGAGGAGGACTGCTTTTAAGTAGCGCTTTTCGTTTGGTGAGCAGCATGCTGCTAGTTGAGTGAAAAAGTCGCTGTTCTCAAGATGGGCAAAACCAACTTGGCTGCTGGGATCAGAGTTAAAACGGTTGCGGGTCGTTTCGTCCAGAGATTCGTCATTCATCGAACCGAACCAGTGTTCCTTTTCCCAGACTTGCCGGTGCAACTTGTCTAATAGTCGCCAGTAGATCCGCTTGAAGGCAAAGTTCATTAGTTGCCGTTCGTTTTCGGGATTGGTTGGGTCGTCGGGAAACTTCGTGTAGGCTTGGCCAAAGATCAGGCAACCTTCCTGGAAGAAATCGTCGTAGCAGTCATGCGTTGGTGAGAGGTGGAGCTGCTTTAAGACGCTGTGGACGAGGTTAATTCGCTTGTTTGTCGATAAGTAGACGAGACCTTCAATAATTTTTTCATTTGTCATTTGGGAACATCCTTTGTGAGATTATTTCCAAGAGCTCTTGAGTGGCTTAAAGTTACCAAAAAGCCGCTAACTGAGCGAATGATAGAAAACGGTCTAATCCACTCAAAAAGTTATTGACACCGGTTTCATAATCGAATATTGTATTATTTGTTATTAAATGAGCAAATTTTAGATTGATTATGCTTAAATTTACGATTTGCAAAGGGAGAGCCCTACATGAATGGAATAATTGATATTTCACGACTAGGGGAGCTTAAGGATTACTTAGTTACGAGCGGTTTCCAGCCACGTTGGGATAATGTTTTGTTGATGACGGGATATGATCGGGAAAGAACGTACGTGTTGACATGCGATGGTGAAGGAATCATCTTACCGAAGCGCTTGAGAGAAGTCCTGCATGATTTCAGTGAGTGGGCGGACGTTCCGCGGATTGAAATGCAGATCCTGTATCGGATGGTCGGGGGACACACGCCTGGGATTATTGCTGGTCACTATGAGTTAGTGCCGACATGTGGACAAGGTAACTGTCGAGTTGCCTATTACATGTCCCACCACATGGATAATTGCCAGTTGAACCAGGAGAATAAGAATATCTTGATCACATTTAAAGGAGCTAACCAACGACTAATCACGGTTATGGTCGATGCTTGTATGGCAACATTTAACCGACTTTTGCAACAAGCGCATGCAGTGGGGAAGATCCAGTTGGAGTCAGTGAAGAACCTTTGTAATAAGTTTGGGATTGGCGATCAAGAACTGAACCACTTTTCCTGTACGACGACTTACCATGAACGTTACCTTCACCGAAAACAATACAAGAAAGTTTTTCTGGAACAGATTTTAAATGGAGTTAAACAGGCGGCAGATAAGTGCTACGGCGAGGATTTGACGGCTAACTTTTATACCCTGTTGCGCAGGATTTTGACCCTATATTAGGGGAAGTTATGGACGTAATACTAACAATTTGTCTGATAATCTGTTAAGATATGGATGAAGGGGGATATTCAGAGCGAAAAGACATGGAAGTGTTATTATGAAGAATGTTTCTAAACAAAGCGGATTTACATATGCCAAAAAGATTTTGGATGATCCAGATCAAGCAGGCTTGATATTCTGGCTGGGATTTCGGCCCTTCGATGAAGATGAACTTGCAGTTCTGATCGATAGTGAAAGTACAGCAATTGAGCTTGCATTACAAAAGCTACGTGAGAACGGTGTGGTCAATCCAATTAAGGACGACAAACAAAAATGGACACTATCAAATGATGGTGAAGACTTACGGAATATGTTAATTTCGTTAAGCGTTTGGGGTCGTCAACGAATGGATGACCAAGAAGAGATTATCCCACAACTGATTGTTGAACCTGAACAAATGGCTGATTTAAAGTCACTGGTTAAGTTTCGGGATGAAGTTGTGCGGAAGTATATGAATATTTAGTAAATGAAGACTAGAGAATTAGAAGACCAGTAAATGGGCAGCGGCTCACTTGCTGGTCTTTCTTTTGCTAAAATTTCGGTTAATGAGTGATAAAAAATGGCCGTGTGAAATGGATAACGTTTACTGAAAATTAAATTCAGCTTTTGGAAAATACGAGGAGGTAAGTTGCTGGAAGGTGAAAGAATACGATAGTACTGGGATTAAAGCACTATTTTTTGTGGGGAGGGGATGCCTTCCTATTTACCATTCTGGTGATAAATAATTCAAGGCAAATTCCTTGACAGAGGGGTAAAGTGCCTTGAAATAGACAATTTCTTGCAGTATGCTACAAAAGTTAAAGATTATAGAAAAATTAAATATTTTTTGCTAGTGGGGAGATATTAGTATGTCGGAAAATGATTGGTCTTCAAAGAATAGCGTAGAAAAGCACCATCGCCATAGACATCATCGCCACCACCGTCACCACCATATGCGACGGGGATGGAAGATCTTTTGGTCAATTTTCGGGGTGTTAGTTGCGATTCTGCTGATTTTCGCAGGGGTTGCTTACCATAATCTCAGCGTTACTACTGACGATATGTACAGCACTTCTGGAGCAAATACCAAGAGAAATGCACAAAAAGTACTAGCACAAAAAAAGCCGGTGTCGATCCTATTAATGGGAACTGATACTGGTGAATTTGGGCGAAGTGATAAGGGGCGGACAGATACCTTAATGATCATGACCCTTAACCCGAAGACAAAGACAACCACGATTGTTAGTTTGCCACGGGATATGAAAGTTAACTTACCTGGCTATCCAGAATATTCGCCATCAAAGATTAACGCTGCTTATACTTACGGTGGCGTTAAGGAATCAATTAACACGGTACAGAAGGAATTTAACGTTCCAATTGACTTTTACCTGTTAGTTAACATGAATGGTCTGGAAAAAGCCATTAATAAGGTTGGCGGTGTTGATGTTGTTTCACCATTAACCTTTAGTTACGATGGACACTCTTTCCAAAAAGGGAAGAAGTATCACTTAAATGGAGAAACAGCTCTCGCATTTAGTCGGATGCGGCATGAGGATCCAAATGGTGACTATGGTCGTCAGCAACGGCAACGGTTAATCATTGCGGCCCTCCTAAAGAAGTCCGTTTCTTACAAGACCGTGTTGAACCGGAGCTTCTTACATTCAATTGCGGATAGCTCCCAAACGGACTTAACGATGCACGACATGATGCAACTCGCTCAGCACTATTCCGCTGCCCGTGACCATATCGTTCAAGACCATGCCGAAGGAGATAACGACAACGAAGGCGGTACTTCCTTCCAAGTGGTTAATCATGATGAACGGCAACGGGTATCAAACTTACTGCAAAAGAGTCTAGAGTAAGAGCCAGAAAAAAATCTACCTTATTTAATGAATAAAAAATCTAAACAACAGGAGAATCAGAAGTGAATACTAATAGTTCTACCGAAAATGCAAGTCGGGAAAACCAAATTGACTTGCATCGGTTAATGGAAATCTGTCGCGATCACGCCAAACTGTTCATCCTTTGGACAGTGATTATGGGAATTGTTGGTTTTGTGGTTGCTGAGTTTGTAATTACCCCACAATATACGGCTTCAACCCAAATCTTGGTTAACCAGAAGCATGATAACGCTGACGGCCAAGCATATAACAACCAACAAGCTGATATTCAAGTGATCAATACCTACAAGGACATCATCACTAACCAAGTGATCCTTTCCAAGGCAAGCAAGCAGTTGGAAAATCCTGTCAAGGTAATTACGCCAGCAAAGAAGGCTGTTTACCGTGAAAACGCAAATGGTCGACGGGTCTTAGTTCGTTCAGCTAAGCCAGCAGTAGTGGAACGGATAAATGGTAAGTCCTACCACGTTACTACCACTCAATTGAAGAAGGCAATCTCAGTGCAAACTCAGCAAAATTCTCAGGTTTTCACCTTGAATGCCAAGACGAATAATGCTGAAGAATCTGCTGCGATTGCTAACACGGTGGCTTCTGTCTTTAAACAACAGATTAAGCACATTATGTCAGTTAACAACGTGACAATTATTTCACGGGCGAATACACCGAAAGCTGCTTCATTCCCAAACAAGAAGCTCTTTACCTTAGCAGGAGCTGTATTAGGACTTCTCCTGAGCTTTGCCTATGTTCTGATTAAGGAATTAACCGACACCACAGTGAAGAGTGACGACTTCTTGACAAATGAACTTGGCTTAACCAACCTTGGTGCAGTTGGTCACATTCAAATGCGGGCTGACCAAGATGGAATTGGCGCTAGTCACTCTGCCGACCATCACCGACGGGTTTAAGGAGGTTTCCCAAGATGAGTTTATTCAAAAAGAAAACGAATATTAGTAATGAAACGATCCGTTACGGGGCCAAATTAATTACCGTCAAGGATCCTAAGAGTGTCATCTCTGAACAATTCCGGACAATCCGGACAAACATTAGCTTCATGGGAATTGATCACCCAATCAAGACCTTGGCCTTCACTTCCGCCAACATTAGTGAAGGGAAGTCAACCGTTACTGATAATATTGCGGTTGTGTGGGCCAATTCTGGTAAACGAGTGTTGCTAATTGATGCCGATCTACGCCGGCCAACACTCCACCAGACCTTTAATGTTGCTAATCGTGAAGGGTTAACTACTATTTTGACCAGTGATGCCGCAGAAATGGACATTACGAATATGATTAAGAAAACAGAGATTGATAATTTATCAATTTTGACTTCTGGACCAATTCCGCCAAACCCCGCTGAATTATTGAATTCTCAACGAATGCAAGCATTGATTGCTAGTGTCGAACAAAATTATGATGTGGTAATCCTTGACGTTCCACCAATTCTTGCCGTGTCTGATACCCAAGCGTTGGTTGGTCACCTTGATGGGGTTGTTTTGGTTGTGAAGATGGGTCAAACAGAAAAAGCCGGCCTTAAACGTTCAGTTGAACTATTAAAGCTGGCCCATGCCAATATCCTGGGCTACGTAATGAATGATGTTGGCCGGAATGGCGACTCTGCTTACGGTTACGGCTATGGATATGGTTACGGCTACGGGTATTCATCAGATAATAAGTAAGGACTGATTAGTTATGGTAATGGTTGATCTACATTGTCATCTTCTTCCGGGAATTGACGATGGTTCCAAGAATATGGAAATTTCATTACGATTAGCACGCGAGGCGGTCGAAAATGGGGTGACCCATGCTTTATTGACGCCTCATCATATGAATGGCCGTTACGTGAACCATAAGCAGGACGTCATTAAATTAACAAACGAGTTTCGGGAGCAATTAAAGGCGAATCAAATTCCGTTGACCGTTTTTCCGGGGCAGGAAGTGCGGATTAATGGACAGTTAATTGATGCATTGGATCATGATGACATCCTGTTTGCGGATGAGGATAACCGTTACCTAATGTTAGAATTTTCGGACGATGATGTGCCACATTACACTAATCAGATGATCTTTGAACTTCAGCAACGAGGGATCATTCCAGTAATCGTCCATCCTGAACGGAATACCAAGATTATGGAACAGCCGGAACTCTTGTACCAGATGTTGGAGAAGGGATGTTTATCTCAGATTACCGCGAGTTCATATGTCGGGACATTTGGTAAGAAGGTTGAGGATT
Source organism: Limosilactobacillus agrestimuris (assembly GCF_943193105.1). NCBI lineage: Bacteria > Bacillati > Bacillota > Bacilli > Lactobacillales > Lactobacillaceae > Limosilactobacillus > Limosilactobacillus agrestimuris. The sequence goes on along the minus strand of NZ_CALPCW010000008.1, from coordinate 81,198 downwards.
TTAGTCGAAAACTGATTGCTAATGGTCAGGGTTACTTGTTTGCTTCTGATGCCCATGATTTACCAGGGCGGAAGTATGAAATGCGAGAAGCGTTTGATAAGTTGGGTCAGGAATTTGGTCCGGATTTAGCTAAGCGGTATGGTGACAACGCTCGAGCAATTATTAATGGGGAAAATGTTCCCGTGAATGAAGTACAGCCGCTGAAGAAAAAGAAGCATTTCTTGTGGTGGTAAGGGTCAGTTGAGGTTACTAAGCAAATAAAAATGGGGAGGAGTGAATGATGCAGATGCAGGTATCTAGTGAAAAAGATAATGATAATGATAATGAGAATGAAGTTGAACAATCATTTAGATGGTATCGCGATTTCTTTAAGCGTGGCTTTGATATTTTTTTAAGTTTGATTGCACTTATTATTTTTGCAATTCCGATGTTGATTATTGCACTTTGGATCAAAGTCGATTCTCCTCATGAGAAAGTGTTGTTTAAACAAGAACGAATCGGAATTGATAATGTACCATTTACGATTCTCAAGTTTCGTTCAATGAGGGATGATGCCCCGCACCAAATGGCAACGGAGAATTTTGAAAATCCCGAGATGTACATTACACGAGTAGGCAAGATTCTACGAAAGACCAGTATGGATGAATTACCACAGTTGTTTAACGTTCTAAAAGGTGACATGAGCATCGTTGGTCCACGACCACTGATTTCAAAGGAAAAATATGTGTTGAAGCTACGTGATGAGTATGGGGCAAATAAGATTTTGCCTGGCATCACTGGACTAGCACAGGTCCATGGCCGGGATCAAGTGACCGATGAAAATAAGGCTTCTTATGACGGTAAGTATGCATTAAATGTGAGCTTATTGTTAGACGCGTCAATTATTTTGAAAACGGTGTCGGATGTGGTAAGAAGTCGTGGGATAAGAGAAGGAAAGAGAAAGTAGTATAGGGAGGGGAGCGTTAGGCCTTCTAATGTCAGATTTAAGAAAGTATCCAAAATTTTCAGTTCTTATGTCAGTGTATAAGAAAGAAAAACCTGAATATTTAGATTTCGCTCTTAAGAGTATAGAACATCAGACTGTGAAACCCAATGAGATAATTCTTGTTGAAGATGGACCTATAACTCATAGCCTACAAAAAATTGTCATGAAACATAAGCGACTTTTTGGAAATAATTTCAAAGTTATTGTCTCTACGACGAATAAGGGATTAGGCAATGCTTTAAGGTTAGGCACGAATTATGTAACTACAAATTGGATTGCAAGAATGGACTCTGATGATTATAGTGTACCCAACAGATTTCAAAAACAGTTAGAATTTATAATAAATAATCCTGATGTTGCAGTTGTGGGTGGTCAAATTGTTGAGTTTAGTGAATCTATTAATAATCCGGTTGGTGAGCGAAGAGTACCTTTAACGAAAAAGAATATTTATAATTTTATGAAGTGGCGAAGTCCCTTTAATCACCCAACTGTATTTATAAATAAACAAAAGTTGGACTGTGTTGGAGGTTATATACCCTTTGGTAATCTTGAAGATTATTATCTGTGGGTTAGAATTATTTTACAAAAGTTTGATGTACGTAACATTGATATGCCTGTTGTTTATATGAGAGTCGATGAAGGGATGTATTCTAGAAGGGGAAAGGCATCAAATATTAAGTATATTTATCAACTACGAAAATATTTGAGATTAAAGAAAAGTATCAACTATAAGCAAGAAATGACAGGAAATATTATTATGACATTAAATATAATTATTCCTGAGTGGATTAGAAAATTTCTTTATAGAAGGATTTTACACAAATGATTGATATAGAACATCCAATATTAAGTGTTGTAATACCTATTTACAATGTTGAAGACTATCTAGATAAATGTTTAGAATCTATTATTATTGATGATGCCAGAGTAGAATATTTGTTAATTGATGATGGATCCACAGATGGGAGTAAATTAATTGCAAAAGAATTTTTAAAAAAAGTGCATAATGCATATTATTTTTTTCAAGAAAATAGTGGTGTTGCAACTGCAAGAAATAAGGGATTAAAAAATGCTAAAGGTAAGTGGATCTTTTTTGTTGATTCCGATGATCATACGTCTCAAGACTTTGTAAAAAATATGCTTAAATTGTTACCTAGTTTAAGCAGTAGTGATTTATTAACCTTACCTATAAAGAAAATGATTGGGAATCGAGAATTTATTTTGCAGGATGGTATGGATAGTCTGTCAATAGATGATTTTTCAACTGAGATAGTACGGGGTAAAAAACAATTAGGAGTTTGGGCTTATATTTTTAATACTGAGATATTGAGAAAGTATAAATTATTTTTTAAGGATGGGATCCTATTTGAGGATCAGTATTTTGTGCCTAAGTATTTGAATCATGTCAAAACTATAAAACAAGTAAGCGGGTTAAGGACCGGTTACTATTACTATTGCTTTAGAAAAACTTCGTTTACGAATTCAGACTTAAATTATAATAAGATAATTGCAAAATTTATTGCTGAAAGTTCAAGAAATAAGATATTACTCCAAATTGGGAAAACAAAAAAGACAATCAATATAATTAATGAGAATTATATTGACATTTATTTTAGGGCTTATGTAGATATGTTAAAGATCAATAGGATAGATAAGGCAAAAGAAAAAAGAACTAGCGCAAATGAGATCATTAAAAAAATAAGAAGTTGTCCTCGTTTTAAAACAATTGTAAAAATTGTATTATTAAACCTACCATTACCGATCTTTATGGGTATTTTAAAATTAAAAAAGTAGGAGAATTAAAGTGTTTATAATTATATTTATAGTAATCGCTACATTTGCGGTATTGGATTTTTATTTAAATAAAAATCTTTTTGCGTCGCTGGCTGTACTTTTGCTGATTTGTGTAGCTGGGCTACGAAGCATTAACACAGGTTTAGATACTTATAACTACTACTTTGATTATAATAGTGTAGTATCAGGTTTTTCACCTATAAATAGTCAAGAAAAAGGTTATATTCTATTGGAAAAACTTTTTTCTTTGTTTAATTCACCAGTTTCTGTTTTTTTCTTTTTTATTTCAGCTTTAACGTTAATATTACTAACTATTGGATATTCAAGACTTTCTATTACTAATAATTGTACAGCTTTTTTACTTTTATATTATTATTCTAGATTTTATATAAATAGAGATCTAAACCAAATTAGAGCATCATTAGCGGCATCAATTATTTTATGTTCATTAATTTTTGTTTATGGCCATAAACCTATTAAGTTTTTTATTTGTATACTAGTAGCTACCTTGATACATTCGGCTGCAATAATTGCTTTAATCATTTATCCTGTTTTCTTCTTATTCAAAAAAATAAGCAAGCAGAAGATTGCTTTTTGTTATATTATCACTTTAATTTTGTCATCAATATTATCTATCCCACTATCCCCATTTATTAAGGGATATAATAATAATCGCTTAAATGCGTACATCAATGATCAAATATATATATCGGGTAATGGACTAAAAAATCCCATCATCTTATTACAAATACTTATAAGTCTTATAGGCCTATATTATTTGCTGAGGCAGGATGGTATATCTGATAAGTATATGGCAGTTTTAGTTACATATATGATTTCTACGGTTATCTTAATTCTTTTAAGCCAGTACAACACATTGGCAGGTCGAACATCTACTTTTTTTGCTACTGTTGAACCTATTGTTGTCATGGATATTTTAACTCAACAATTTGGGAAAAAACTCTCGTCCTTCTTAATGATAATTTTCTCGTTAGTTATATTTATACTTATTAATTATTCTACAGGTGGAATACCAAATCTGAATTATCAATTTTTATAAAGTTTAAATTTAACTTACTACTGGTTACATAATTATTTATGATATAACTTTATATTTTGGCGATTGCGATTTGAATAATGATTCGAACTATTATATTAGTAGGATGTCTCTAATAAACATGGTACTTATTTTGAGATTAAACGGCAGTTCTTTGAGTAGGTTAATGTAATTTTCTTGCGAAATTGAGTCAAAAATTGTACCTGAATTTTAAATGCATTAATGATTATTACTTTTAACTATAGATAAAAGTATGTAGATGTACTTAAAATATACTTATTTGTAGAGGAGTATTGAATGAAAATTTTAATTATTGTTCCCTCATTAAGAAAAACTGGGGTTACAGAGGTTATAAAAAATTTAGTTATTCAATCTAAAAAAAATGGTGAAGTGAGTTACTCACTTTTAGCACTGAAGGATGAGGACTCTTATAATAAGCGTTCCTTTTTTAATTATGTAGAAAAAATATTTATTCTTAAAGGAAACAAAAATATCAGTATTCTTAAGATTAGAGAGTTAAATAAGATAATTAAGAAAGTTAATCCAGATATTGTTCACTTGCATGGATTTGTTTCGGAACTTTATATACCTTTTATTAGAAATAGAAAAGTCATAACAACAGCACATAATATGGGAGAGGGTGATTTTAGGTTTACTTATGGACCTATGTTAGGAGCTCTGATTTCAATTTTACAACTTGTTTTATATAGGAAATTGGATGTTATTGTTGGTGTATCTAAATCTGTTTCTAAACATTATACTAGTAAAAAAATTAAGAGAGTATATACAATTGAAAATGGGGTTTGTGTACCTTCTACAACACCAAAAGAAATAAAGTGTTTTACTAGACCAATTGGAATTTATGTAGGAAATGTTGATAAAAGAAAAAATGTAGAGGCACTCTTAGATAATTTCCATAGAATTAGTAAAAAACAGAATATCGGTACACTTATAATAGTAGGTGATAATCCCAAAGATAAAAGCTTTTTCGACAAAGTAAGGTATAAATATGATTTTAACGAGATATATTTTACAGGAAGAGTTAGTAATGTTTTCGAATATTTAAGTGCTGCTGACTATTTTATTTCAGCGTCTAAAAACGAAGGGTTACCTATGGCTGCCATTGAGGCAATGGGAGAAAACTTATATCTAATACTTAGTGATATTCCCCAACATAGGGAGTTAAAGAAAAATAATAATCAAAATATTGTTTTTTTTAAAAATGATAAAGAAATGAAAAATGCTATCTTAAGTTATACGAATAACGCTGACAATCTAATAAATTCAACAAATTATAAAATCTTTTCTGAATACTTCAATTCAAAGATAATGTTTAGTAAGTATTTAGCATTATATAAAAAAATTATTAACGATTACTAAATCATATTTGAGGTGTATTTATTGAAAGTAGTAAAAAATTATTTATATAATGCTGGTTATCAGGTGCTGCTTATGTTAGTACCACTAATAACAGTTCCATATATATCTCGTGTTTTAGGTGCTTATAATAGTGGGGTGAATTCTTATACAAATAGTTTAGTAACCTTTTTCTATTTAACCGGTCAACTTGGTATAACTTTGTACGGAAATAGGCAAATCGCATATTATCAGAATAATAAATTTAATAGGTCGGTTGAATTTTGGAGTATTGTAACTCTGCAATTAATAACGAGTAGTTTTGCCTTTATCTTATATATGGTAATTATTCCATTTTTAAGATCTAATTTTCAAATATATTATTTTTTTCAGTCTCTGTGGATTGTGGCTACTGGTATAGATATTTCATGGTATTTTATGGGAATAGAGGATTTTAAAAAGACTGTTCTTAGGAATACTATAGTTAAAATAATAACAGTGACGCTTATCTTTTTACTTATTAAGGGTCCTTCTGATCTTGGACTATACATCATATTACTTGGGATTGCCCAGGTTGGTGGGAATGTTACTTTGTGGCCTTATTTAAAACATTCTATAGTAAAGGTACCGTTTAAATTAGTAAAACCATTTAAGCACTTTCATCCTACGCTAATGTTGTTTATTCCAACTATTACTAGTCAGATTTATTTAGTAATAAATAGATTGATGTTAGGGAGTATGTCTACACAAGTAGAATTAGGAAAATTTGATTATTCTGATAAAATAGTTAAATTAGTTTTAGCAATTGTTACAGCTACGGGTAGTGTTATGTTACCCCATATTGCAAGCAAATATGCAAATAAAGATTTTAGAGGCATTAATGCTAGCTTATATAGTTCTTTTGATTTTGTTACCGCATTGTCTGTTCCACTAATGTTTGGTCTGGCAGCAATTGCAATAAAATTTACACCTTGGTTTCTGGGAGCTGAGTATGTAAAGACAGGATATATAATAATATGCGAATCGCCTATTATTGTAATAATATCTTGGAGTGTTGTCTCGGGAATGCAGTATTTAGTTCCAACAAATCATGTCTATGAGTATACATTTTCAATAATAACTGGGGCTGTGGTCAATGTTATTGCTAATTTAGTTTTAATTAAATTCTTAAATGCTATAGGTGCGGCAATAGCAACGGTAATATCTGAATTAGTGATTACTGTTGTTGAATTGTTCTTTATGAGGAAATTAGTTAAGATAAATTATATTTTTGATGGACTCTGGAAATATTTTGTTAGTGGATTCATAATGTTTATTGTAGTAAATTTTCTAAATGCAACCTTAAAGTTTAACATAGTTACACTTATAATAGAGGTTATTATCGGTGTTATCTTATATCTTTTATTGCTAATTTTATTTAAAGCAGAAATTATAGATAAAGCAAAAGAAGTTTTAGTTGCGAAACGACTATAATAATACCTGAAATTTCAATTTAAATTAGAAAAAATTTGAAAGTTGTTCATTTGTGACGTGACTTAGGAATACTTCAAGCGGTGTGCGGTAATTAAGTGACTTTCGTGGAATATTATTTTTGCGATGCATTAACTGGATAACTAAGGCATTAAGTAAGTGATAGAAAATTGAGACCATCACATCGTAAAATAGTATTATTGTTCTTATTCAGTCTATACTGATTGAGTAGTGCGTAAGTATGAATGGTCATGCTTATTTGGTAATTGCACTTCAGCCAGAGAAATTTTAATTGTTATCAAAGGTGGTTGATTTAATGAAATGACGAGGAGTTTTAGAGAGCCATTGATCCAAGTGCTGGTTAACAGCCTCATCAGTTTTACGATGAATATTGGGGAGTAATCATCTGTCATTCTGTATGGTCATTATAGCACCACGGTGAGATTTTCCTTTGAACTGTATCATCTTTAAAATGGCCAAGTTTGTGTTGGTAATGAGGAAAGGCTTGATATCGTTTGTAGATGCTGTGACTAAGATAAACAGTTTCTCTACGATATCGATATAACATTCGGGTACCGTATATTTTTCATTAGTAACTGTTAGAAATTAAAATGGGATTGTCAACGAGCAAATAGCTGGTAAGGTGTGCGCGCCTATTACAACTAAACGTTCATTCTACACAACGGAATAATCGTATCAGTAATTGTCCATCGATGAAGTCAATCTCATTCTTTGGTAGCCACGTTTTCCTGCGCCACCAAGTCGTTTATTACGTTGGTAGAAAATATGAAGGTATGACCGCTATTGAGAAAACAATAAACTTGTTTAAGGAGCTTAATTATATACCTTAAAAGACTTGGCTACGAGGATTAACTTACGTGTGATAAGATATCTACGGATCCTTTGTGATGTTTCTTTACTTTTGTTTGTAGTTATTCAAAAGCCTACTATGGATGACCTTTTTTGATTTTATAAACAGTGTTTTGTATGGTTTAAATCAATATTTTAAAAATTAAGATCCTCCTTACACTTCTCAATCAAGAGTTTTGTAATTCTAATTTTATTAATTTCTCCAAAGGAGGTTCATATGATAAATTTATTGATTCTGTTAATTACTACTTGTTGTTTTGCTTTCTTAATTTGTTACTTATTTCTATGTATAAATACGTGGTTAAAAAAGGTCTATAAGTGGCATAAACTTTGGACAATAGCTATTATTATTATGATATTAATAATAATTGTATTTGTTAGCTCTTTATTGGTTAAATATGATCCCAAACTTCATAGTTTCTTAGATAAATTATACTCTTCAAAAGAAACAAATAGTGTTGTAAGCATTATTTGCTCTTTAATAACTTTTTACATAGTTAATATGATTTTTGATAGTCCTAACTGGTTTGAATTCTTAAGCAATTACCAATTAAAGAATAATGCCAAGCTAGTAAAATCTTTTATGCAAATTTTTATATTTGCTTTAACACCAGCATTATTTTTCTGGCAAAAGAGTAAATGGAATTTCCATGGTTTAAATTCAGTCTCTTTTACTGGCCTCTTCTTATACTTCTTTGGTGCTTTTTTGATTTCAATATTAATTCTGGGGATTATTAGTTGTTTATTTAAAAGTCACAAAATTCGATCGATCTTTCTTCAACCTAAATCTCCAAATTTTGCAAACCATTCGCTTAATCATTATGAAATAGAAAATTTATTAAAATGTGAAAATAAATATAAATGTAATTTCAATAAGAATCAAAGCAAATATTATGTTGAGAGCTCGAAAACTATAGACTTAAAGGCTCCACTTACTAGGGAACTTCAAGATATATCATTTAAGGAAACTAATAATTTGTATAAATAAAACTAGATGTTATCCTTAGAATTAAAAAAGCATTAATAATTATATTATTTCTTGTGAAATGCAAGACAAAAGTTAGACAAAATTGAGATATTAAGCTGCTAAGGTGTGATTTCGATATTCGACTGGAGTCATACCTTTTGTTTTTAAGGTCATTCTGACGTTGTTAAAGTACTGAACACATTTTTGGGAAAGCTCAGTTAGTTCTGCTATGTCTTTGTACGGATGAAAATCTGCCAGTAATTCCGTTGTCTTAAATAAGTGAAAAATTTTTCTAATGGAGTGTTATCTAAGCATTTTTTCTGTGACATACTTTGAATAAACCGATGATTTGCTAATTTTGGGTATAGCAACCTAACTGGTAGTGACAACCTTGATCTGAATGGATAAGAGGAAGAAAGTGAACTTAGTTGTTTGATGCGTAAATTTGTTTGAACAAGTTTGCATAAATATTTCATTACAGTTACCGCTTTTTTTGTGATGAAGGGAGTTAAAAATCATCATAAAATTATGGAATGACTACCCGTTTGAGGAAATATATATTAGTAATGCAGTGAAAGAAGAAATTAAATATGAAAAAGAAATTGAGTTAAAAAAAGCTGAGGACTGGGCACTTGACTATAGAAGGTTAGCTATTTCTTACTATAAAGTGAGTGTATATTTGGTAAATGACATGTTAGAGAATAGTGATAATCCAAGGATATTAGATACTGTTTTTCCAGTATCATTATTTTTGGCAAGACAAGGAATAGAACTCTTATGTAAGTCTTTAATTTTAAGAGAAATATCTACCAGGGACTCATTAATACTATTTAAGAAAAATGGACATAATATTTATAATTTATGGCAAAAGTACAAGGAAATTAGCCCAAGCATAGATAATGAAGAGTTCAAGAAATTAAGTATATATTTTGAAACTATTAATAAGTATAATGATGCTAACTCAGATCTATGGCGTTATCCTTTATTTGAGGAATCAAATGATAATCAAGAAAAGTTAAAAGTACTTAATGGAAAAACAATTTCTATAAAACGTACATTTGGTAGTCTAAGCAAAGTATTTAATCTATTATTGAATTTAAATGATATGTCTGAAAACCTAGAACCGTATATAGCATTTATTAATGAGAAAGAAGATGCATTAAGTAATTGCCATTTATGGGAGGAATATGAAAATGGTAAGCAGTATACTGGAAGAGTAATTGGTTATATAAATGCCGCAAAAATGATTTTCCTAAACAAATTATTAATTGACGAAAAAGAGAAGCCATTGGCTTGTGTACTAAGACAAGGTATTGAACTTTTGTTAAAAGATTATTTAGCAAGTAATTTTTGTGAGTTTCATCATAACCATCACGTTGGATCGGCAAAACAGGGAGCTGGTAAAAAAGTAATTGATAGTTTGAGAGAGTGTATGCCTCAAATTGAGAGGCGTGAGTTAGATACAATAGAAAAGATGCTTGAACAGATTGATAAGTTAGACAGAAAAGGTAATAAATTTAGGTATCCTACTTCATTAAATTTCTTTAATAAGACCACAATAACAATACGTAATATGGATATTGACGTATTATATTCATATGTTATCTCAATAGCTGAATATTTTGATTGTTTATCTTATCTAGTTTGGATTGGAGAAGTGAAAAGCAAAAGATAAAATTAAAAATCAGAGAATAGAATTAGCTGTCAACCTTAATGGAAAAACGTATAAAATTCAGATTACCTCACTTGCTTTCAAAAATAACTATAGATTCATACAATGTATCTAAATTAAGAGAATACTGCCAGACGTTCTTTCCTTTTATGTTATGAGGCTAACTTCAGTATAAAGTAAATCATAGGAAATTGATAATATCATATGTAAGGATAAATAAAAATATTTGATAGTTTATCCAGTCTGAATTATCAAATCAAGTGTAATATAGCTATGAACTAAAAGTATGTTATAATTCTTTTTGGTTGTAACATAAGAAACTTTTCTTCACTGTGGACGATAATATTTATTATTATGTTAATATATGTGTTCATAAAAAGAGATGATTTAATGTTGAATTTGATGTCAGTAATAATTTCGATCTTGGAGTTACAAAGTGAGAATATAAATCACCGAAAACCAGACTTTCTTTCTTATGTTATGAATACATAATTTTAAAGGCAACTGAATAATCTCGATAAGTGAGGTATTTAGTTGCCTTTTGATTGAATAATCATATCAATAATAATTTTTAAAATAGATAACGAAAGCAAGTGAGTGTAATTATGAAAGGCATCATTCTCGCCGGAGGTTCCGGCACGCGACTATATCCGATAACAAAGGGAATTTCAAAACAATTGATTCCGGTTTATGACAAGCCAATGGTCTATTATCCACTATCAACTTTAATGTTGGCGGGAATTCGGGATATTTTGGTGATTTCAACGCCAGAATATATGCCATTGTTCCAAGAATTGTTAGGTGATGGTTCTTCATTAGGCCTGAACTTCACTTATAAGGTTCAAGAACACCCGAATGGCTTGGCGGAAGCCTTTATCTTGGGTGAAGACTTCATTGGTGACGATAGTGTCTGCTTAATTCTTGGGGACAATATTTACTATGGTGCTGGTTTATCTGAATTGGTTCAGTCAGCGGCCAAGAAGACTGATGGGGCAACCGTCTTTGGTTATCACGTTAATGATCCGGAACGTTTTGGGGTTGTGGACTTTGATGACCACATGCATGCCCTTTCAATTGAAGAAAAGCCGGCCCATCCAAAGAGTAACTATGCGGTAACTGGTTTATACTTCTATGATAATAATGTGGTTGATATCGCTAAAAACATCAAGCCATCCGCTCGGGGGGAACTCGAAATTACTGATGTTAATAAGGTTTACCTGAAACAGGGCAAGCTTGATGTTAAGCTAATGGGTCGGGGTTATGCCTGGTTAGATACTGGGACTCATGATTCCATGCTCGAAGCGGCTAACTTCATCGCGACAATTGAACGTCGGCAAAATCTGAAAGTGGCCTGCCTTGAAGAAATTGCTTACCGGATGGGCTACATTGATCGAGATCAGTTGGTTAAGTTAGCTCAACCATTAAAGAAGAATGATTATGGTCAATACCTCTTACGGTTGGCTGAACAAGATTAGGAAGGTGCAGGAGGTATATGGGACAATTAACCGTTAAGAATACAAAGCTACAAGATGTAAAGATTATTACCCCGAAGGTCTTTGGTGATAACCGGGGCTTCTTTGAAGAAACTTATTCTGATCGCGACTTTAAAGAAGCGGGGATTGATTTTAACTTTATCCAGGATAACCAATCCTTATCGGCTCACGCTGGAGTTCTTCGTGGCCTCCACTTCCAACGCGGTAAGGCCGCCCAAACTAAGTTAATCCGGGTCGTTACCGGTGCCGTTCTGGATGTGATTGTTGATGTGCGGAAGGGTTCACCAACTTACAAGCAATGGGAAGGTTACATCCTTTCAGCAAGTAACCACCGTCAATTGTTAGTTCCACGTGGCTTTGCCCATGGCTTCTTAACCTTGACCGATAATGTTAACTTCTGCTACAAGGTGGATAACTACTATGATGCCGAAGCTGATGGCGGCTTCTCCTTCAAGACACCTGAATTAAACATTGACTGGCCAATTGAATTCGATAAGGCCATCACTTCCGAGAAGGATGCTGCTCAACCAACCTTTACCGAATTTGAGAAGAATAATCCCTTTGTTTATGGTGAAATCTAAGCGAGATTTGACTAATGGAAAAAGCATTTAAGAATATTATTGTTACCGGTGGCTGTGGTTTTATTGGTTCTAACTTCGTCCATTACCTAGTTAACCACCATCTAGAGGTAGAATATATTACTGGGTACTGTATAGCCTTATCAATCAGAGTTTGAAAATGCAAAATTTATTGTAATCTGCCATACATAAAAGCTAGAAACTATATTTTCTTACTTGATAACTGAACAGATTTCTAGGTAATTAGACTCTACTAGTATTAAGCTGGAAATTTAGTTGCCCAGTCTAATTCGAATGTGGATCTAGTTATAAAAGTAAAGTTGTTTCTCAATTGTGTGACTTAGTTCATCTTGATTATAGTAATTAGTATTTTTAGGTTTACCAAAGATGTCTTCGCAAGCTGCGTCATCTAAATGAAACCACGCTATATGATATGTCAGATACTAACTAATATACTAAAATCAATTTAATTATCGTTCTAAAATAATAGTTTATAAATTCGGAAAACTAAGAATTTATCTATGAAGGGGCATAAATGATAAGCACAATAGATTTTAAAATTGATGAAAATAATGGAGTAGTTTATTTAGAATATACTCCATATATAATGGAGAATGAAATTCTTGCTAAGTTGGGCCTATTCTATAAGAATAACGAATTAGTAAAATGTAATAATGTAGATCAATTACCTACTGAAATTAAGAAAGAACGCCCAACATATTTAGATGACTTTTCGATAATAATTAAGAGAACATTTTATTTTAAGCAAAAGGATATTGCAAGTTTTAATTTTGACGAAGAAACACTCTTTTTTTAATTTATGAAAATCATAAAAACGCCACATTATAAATTTTCCCTTATAAGGAAAAGACTTTTAGATATAGATCAAGATGTATTATTTGTTTCGAAAAAATCAGAAGATAACTTTTCTTTTAAAAGAGAGCTTTTTTGTACTGGTTATCAAAAAAGCACATCAGTCTTAAAAAAAGCATCTAATTTAATATCCGGTAAATTTATTGTGATTTTAAGTGATGATTTATTAAATGAGTTTCAAGGAAAACAAGGAACTATTTCTTTTGCTGATTATAAGAAATTACTGGATACTTTTCCAACAACTAGAGTCTTAGAACACTATGGTGATAAGATAATAGCAGATAACTTAACAAATTTTATATTGAAAAAAAACTATTCAGAGCTTTTTATAAAATCTAAGAATATGGTTATGGAAAAGCATAAAGAAAATTTGATAAAAATTGGAAACAATTCACTAAATTACAATATAGCAACTAATTTAGATAAAAGCTTTAAAATTTTAAAAAAAGAAATTGAAACCGAATCTAGTATTCAAGATGAGAGCTATTGGCAGAAAATAATTTTGAATATTCTTCCTGTTATTTATCCTCAATATATAGGATTTATTCGTGAGTTTGTCATACCAGAAAATATTAGTAAAGAAAATAAAACGACAAAGAGACGAATAGACCATGCCTTGATTGATGTTAATGGTAATGTTGATCTGTTAGAGGTAAAATGCCCATTTCCTAAAAATCATTTAATTATGAAAAGTAAATATAGAGATAACTACATTGCAGCCAGAGAATTGGAAGGTGGAATTTTTCAGTTAGAAAAGTACATATATTATATAGATCACTTAGGTTTAAAAGAAGGAAATAAGATTTCAGAAAAAATAAAATCAAAGATAAGAAATAAAGAAAATTATAAAATTTCTCAAAATTTTCACTTGAAATTTAGTAATCCTAAAGGCATCCTTCTTATAGGACACTGTAAATTTACAGAACTTGAAAGAATAGATTTTGATATTATAAGAAAACAATATAATAATATTATGGATATTATAACTTATGATGATTTACTTGATAGACTAGAAAGATTGCTAGCTTTTTACAAAAGTTAATTCTTTTGTTTATAGTGAATCTAAGGAGTTCGTTGACTAATGGAAAAAGCATTTAAGAATATTATCGTTACTGGTGGTTGTGGCTTTATCGGTTCTAACTTCGTCCACTTTTTGGTTAATCATCACCCAGAAGTGGAACACATTACCGTTCTGGATAAGTTAACCTATGCCGGTAATCCAGCGAACATTGCTGGCCTGCCAAAGGACAAGGTTGAACTAGTTGTTGGTGACATCTGTGATAAAGAACTCGTTGACAAGCTAGTCAGCCAAGCTGATGCCGTTGTTCACTATGCGGCCGAGAGTCACAATGACAATTCCTTGATTGACCCTACGCCATTTATCAAGACCAACATTGAAGGAACCTTTACCCTAATTCAAGCTTGCCGGAAGTATGATGTCCGTTATCATCATATCTCCACTGATGAAGTTTATGGCGATTTGCCACTCCGGGAAGACTTACCGGGGCACGGTGAAGGCAAGGGCGAGAAGTTTACTCCTGATTCTCCATATCGGCCATCTAGTCCTTATTCCTCATCCAAGGCCAGTTCCGACTTATTGGTTCGGGCTTGGGTGCGTTCCTTTGGTTTACAGGCCACGATTTCTAATTGTTCCAACAACTATGGTCCTTACCAACACATTGAAAAGTTCATTCCACGTCAGATTACCAATATCTTAAGTGGGATCCGGCCAAAGCTTTACGGTTCCGGGAAGAACGTCCGTGATTGGATCCATACTAACGATCATTCTCGCGCCGTTTGGGATATTTTAACCAAAGGTAAGATTGGCGAAACCTACCTGATCGGGGCTAACGGGGAAAAGAACAATAAAGAAGTTCTGGAAATGATCCTCGAATTAATGGGTCAACCCAAGGATGCCTATGATCACGTTAAGGATCGTCCTGGTCATGACTTACGCTATGCTATTGATGCCACTAAGCTAGAAACTGGACTTGGTTGGGAACCAGAATTCACTGACTTTAAGAAGGGCTTACAGCATACCATTGATTGGTACACCCAACATGAAGATTGGTGGAAAGGCGAAAAGGCAGCTGTAGAAGCTAAGTATGCGAAGAATGGTCAATAATAGTAAAATGAGACAGATACTAAAGTACTTTCACTTATTGGGCTAGTAACTAGTATCTGCTTTTTGGGGCTTTACATATTTTGTAAGAACAAACAACATGACTATATTTAACTTCTTAGGTCTCCTATACTGAAATCATCAGTAAGGAGATTTTCTTTTATGGACGAAAAGCATAAAATTATTATGGTTATTGTACCAAACACTAATTTATTGGAGATATGTGTTTTAGGAAAATATTAAAATTGCTTGGAGTTAGATCTGTCGTTCTGTAATAGTGTAGTAACTACCTTTTACGACAGATCTAGTTTTTGTTATAATAATAGCAAATGACTGGGTTATTGTTGTTATTTTCTTAGGTAATTGTCTGAATTGTTGTTATTCGACAGTTTTGATAATTAAACACCTGAAATATCAGTATTTAATCAGTACACGGTATTTATCTAACAGAAGTGGAATGTAAATCTAATCTTTATTCAACCGGACAAAATTACCATAAGGGATTAGTACGCAAAGCATTGCTAGGAAGGCAAACAAGTTCGTTACTGAGTTATTGATGTTTATGATGTTAATAATGAAGTTGTCTTAGTTATTCCTAAGAATGTTACTAGCTTTTTTGATATAGCATTATTAATGCCATACAACCTCACTTTGCTTTTAAGAAAGAGGAGCGTGAATCTCTCAAGAAGGCGATCAGTGAAAACATTGAAGTTGATAAGTGTCTAAGCCGGATGATAAATACCATTTGAGTGTCTTTGACGATGATACAATTAATTATGTGGAAAGTATTGCGAATAACGATTCAGGACTCTCATTCAAATATGATAGACAGACTGTCTTTACAGAAAGAGAACTAGACGAATTAAAACGCTCTTACCCATACTTTTCCAATATTATTGATAAAATGAAAGTAAGCATAGATTGAGTATTAATCACGAGACTTCTTTATAGAAGCTTTTTTATTTTGGATTAAGCATGTTAGAATTTCAGATAATTTAACATTTATGAGGTGTATTAAAATGAACCATAAAATTGCATTTACGAAAAATCTGATGGGGGGGGTAAAATCCCGCTTCTAATTACTAATAAGCCTTTACCTCTCCTAATTCATAGTAAAACCATCGCTAACCGAAAGGCGGTGGCATAGAGTGGCTAATGAGGATATTATTAAGCAGTGGGTTATTAGTGAGTTAGAAAAAATCGGCTTTTCATTAACTAAAAATAACTTGGCAAAGGAATCTGTAGAAAATACATTTCCCTCTTTGTATGATGCTATGAAACATGCGTCAAAGAAACAAAATGATAATCGAGGAGTAGCTGATTTCTCGTTTATAACTCAAGGCGTATCGAGCAGTAATAAATATTTAGTATTAATCGAGACTAAAGACGATATATCTAACACTATTAATCTGAATAATCAGATATTAATTCTTGATGAGAAATCAACGGAGAATTATGCGGTAAATGGTGCTGTATGGTATGCAAAACAGATCCAAAAGGAATCTAAGCTATTTCCTCATATTTTTGCAATAGGAATTGGTGGAAATATGAATCGCCAATCGATAATTCCTTATTATATAAATGAAACAGGCGGTTTTATCCCTTTACCTAAGACTAATGGGTTATCGGAATTTTCTCCTGAAAATATTGATGAGTATTATCGAGTTAATGTTAAGCATCAGACTCCACAGAGTGAAATAAAATCAGAAGAACTCGCCAAAATAGCAAGTAAATTACACAATGACATTAGAACTTATACCAGTCTAAAGAACTCTTTGAAAGCACCTTTAGTGGCAGCTATTCTGTTGGGAATTCATTCCAAAGAATTAAGTTTAAGTGATTTGAAAAGTTCTGACACAATGAATAATAATGATGGAGTTGTTATTTACAGAGCAGTGCAGTCTTATTTGGAACAACGGCAAAGAGAAGAACCAGATTTTGATGATAGTAAAGTGCAACCTATCCTTTCTGAATTTAGTTTTCTTAAGATTAATAAGGCACTTTATATGCCAAATAAAAATTTAGCGGATCATTCACCACTATATGAGTTCACATCAGTATTATTTGATGTATATAATAAGGTGAAAATAGGTGAGGATGCTGATATCCTTGGTGATTTTTATTCAGAATTTGTAAAGTATAATGACTCAGATGGGAATGTCTTGGGAATTGTTCTAACGCCTAAACATATAACATCTTTAATGGCTGATCTTATTGAGATTACTGCTAAGGATTATTTGCTAGATCCCACAACTGGTTCTGGTTCTTTTTTAGTTGCTGGAATGAACAGAATGATAAAGTCAATTCCACGTGATCAGAAGTATCAAGATCATTTTGATGAAGTCGTTAGTAATCACCTATATGGCGTTGAAAATGAGCCATCTATATATTCCGTTGCGGCTTCGAATATGATTCTTCGAGGTGATGGTAAGTCAAACATGACCTATGGTGACTTCTTTAAATATGTGAGAAATAGTGAAGAGAAAGAAAATAGTGATTTTACTATATCCAAGGCACCACATATTACAAAAGTATTAATGAATCCACCCTATTCTCAGGGTAAAAAAGCACCTGAGTATAAATTCGTAAAACATGCGTTGAAGTTAATGGATGATGGTGGCAAATTAGCTGTAATAATGCCTATATCTGTGCTTGTTTCAGGAGGAAAAGGTGTAAGTTCATCAGAACTAAAAGATTTTAAGCAATGGTTACTCGATGATTATTATATTGACAGCATTATTACAATGAA
Organism: Limosilactobacillus agrestimuris; assembly: GCF_943193105.1. Lineage (NCBI taxonomy): Bacteria > Bacillati > Bacillota > Bacilli > Lactobacillales > Lactobacillaceae > Limosilactobacillus > Limosilactobacillus agrestimuris. The sequence goes on along the minus strand of NZ_CALPCW010000008.1, from coordinate 63,212 downwards.
TCCTTTAACGTTCTACCCAACTGCAACTCAAACAGTAGTAGTGATAATTGAAAAAAGAGTAGGTATTGGTCAAGGAAAAAAGAAAACAAAATTAATTAACTTTACCGATGATGGCTATACTCTAATACCTAAAAAAGGCTTGGTACCCAATGGGACTAATAAGCAAAAGCGTGAAAAATTAATTGATGTTGTTGTTAATGATGGCGATGCTCCTGAGGACTTTTTGATTAAAACAGAATTGACTGTTGATAATGAATGGTTACACAATGCGCATTATACAAACCCGGATAAACCTACTGATGGTGATTTTATGCAAACAATTCAGGATTACGTAGCATTTAAGCAAAATATGATACTTCATGGAAGAGGTGACTTATTTGGTGAAAATTAGGGTTGGTGACTTCTTTAAAGTAAAAAGAGGTAATGTGAAGAATTTGACTGGAAGACAAAATATTGGAAAAACTGGTGTTAGATTAATTAGTGCCACAGGATTCAATAACGGTGGAGAAATAAGTGTCAAACCTAAACCAGGAGAAACTATTTATGAAAATAAATTAGCAATAGGAAATAATGGTAGTGTTGGCTTGGGAAAAGCTTTTTTTCATCCTTATAAATTTATAGCCACTTCCGATGTAACTATTATTTATCCAAAAGATAAACATAATATTAATCTGGAGGAGGGACTATACTTGGCTACTTCTTTAGAACAACAAAGATCAAAATTTGCATATGGTTTTAAATTAAGTAATGAAAGATTAAAGAACTTGATTATCAACCTTCCTCTAGATGATAATGGGAAACTAGATTGGAAAAAGATGGCTCAAAAAGTGAAGAGTGTTAGGTCTGGAATCCAGCAATTTCCTATAACTAAAAATAAGATGAGGGATTCAATTTCACTGAATGAAAAAAAGTGGAAACAGTTTACTATAAAGAATATATTTGGTTCGCCTAAATCTGGGAAAGATTATCCTCAGTATTTAAGAATAGAAGGCTCAACTCCGTTCATAGGTTCTTCCTCTCAAAATAATGGGATAACAGGATTCATTAATCTAGCAGATAATAGTCCAAAGAGTTTTGAAAAAAACGTAATTAGTGTAAACCGTAATGGTAGTGTTGGGTATTCTTTTTATCATCCATATCTTGCATACTTTTCGGGCGATACAAGGTATTTTAAGTTACCAATTCAGAATAAATATATTGCACTTTTTTTGACAACAATTATAATGCAACAGAAGAAGCAATTTGGATATGGATTTAAACTTGGGACTAATCGTATTAAAGAATTACGCATAAATTTACCTGTTAATGAAATAGGTGAACCAGATTGGAAATTTATTAAGAATTATATGAAATCTTTACCTAATGCTGATCTAATTTAATAAATAGTTTCTAAATTTGGTGGAAATTATTTTGTTTTCATGTGCTTATAATAATCATAGGAGCTTTTTAAAAAATGAAACTTGAAGATAGAGATACCCGAATGCTTGAAGAGGTGCTTAATGGCAATCCGCCATTAAGTGAATATGCAATTGATATTTCAATTAGACACGCTACAAATAATGCAACTTACTATTTTAATAGCAAGTTAGTTTCAAAGCAACTTGGGGAAAAATATCATTTAGAAAAATATGGTTATGAATTAATTGACTTATTGAGAGTTAAGATTAATCATCAGTTAATTCTGAGTGATATTGAACTTGAAAAAGTTAGACATATATCTGATAAGTTAAGATATATTGAAAACGAAGTCTTATCAACTGTTAAACCGTATGAATTTACAAGAAGAAAAGCTATTAGATTAGTATTTATTAAATTAACTCTTCTGACGAAAATATTAAGTTCGTAATTTTTATCTCTTAGTCCTAATAAAAAATGCTTTACGTAGAGGTTGATCACTTCATATGCCTCCAGAAGCAAAGAAAAACTTAAGAAATATTATCTAATTAAGAGACTGTGACATAAGTTTCTAATAATAAGCGGAGTTAAATGAAATTGAAGTGCAAGGCAAAAGTTAACAAAATTGAAATATTGAGCTACTAAGGTATGATTCCGGTACTCAACCGGAGCCATACCTTTTGTTCTTAAGTTCGTTTTGACATTGTTAAAGTGCTGAACTACCAAATTCAACTTCGCTAGGCCATTTTCCCATTGGTAAGTTATCTAGACTTACTTTATTTATGAGCGTGTTACAATCTTCGTTAATTCCTTTATGATCACTACCAAATAAATAATCATGTATACGTTTGTCTTCGCGATTTGTGGCATAAACATTAAGTCATCAGCATAGAAACTATCTAGTAAAATAGGTTGATGACGATAGTTCCAGTCTCCAGGAAACGTATCAAGCCTAGCTTCTTGTTCTTTTGAAAGACCTAAATCTCTACTTATTCGCATATCAAGCTGCAAAAGTTTTTGAAAAATATTTTCGCTATCAATTTTAGAAAGCACATTTTCACAAATTTCATTTATTCTTTTGGAAAAATTATTGTATCCTTTGTCGCTATGAATAACAGAAGCTTTTCTCTTTCTTAAACCGAATAATAAATATGTAGTATAAGGAATTTGAATGTGATCGAACTTTAAATTTTTATCTAAGTAAATTGCTAGGCTATAACCTTTTTGACTAGAGTCATTATATTCACTTTTTGCATGAAAAAGAACTTCTCCAATTTGACGCTGTAGTTTTGTTTTATTATAAAGGCCTAAAAATGCAACAGATCCTTTGCCACCTGGTTTAGGTGGTTCGTCTTTAGTGCGCCATTTATTTTTCCTAGTGACGGTAGGCTGCCACTATTAAAACGCTTTGCCCACCACGCAGAAATAATTGATTTTGATTCTGCAAGTGTACTCATCTATATCTCCTTAAGTTATATAATATTCCACCTAATCATACCATTTTTTCAAAATTAAGGGTGAGCGGTACTATATATTTCCTTTATTCATAATTGATAGGGGATGAATGACTTGAAATAATATATTTACAGATCAAGTTCGAAAGGCCCTCGGAGTAGGTGTCGAACTACCATTACCTCAGTTCTGTTTAAGTCAGTTCTGGGGGTTTTAGGTGTGAAATAAGGTATGAGTATGATCCTTAAAAAAGAAGTTTAAAACTATTAATGAGCAATTAGATATTTTAGAAGAACGAGAATTACATATTAATGATATTAGTCAGGCTAAATTTCTTCTTAAATAACATGGATACTATTCATTAATTAATGGTTACAAGTTATTATTTCTAAGGAAGAATATTAATGGAAAAGTAATTCATCCTGAGAAATTCAAATATGGTAGCGTTCCATTGTGGGTATTAGTAAACTTCTTAACGTTCGGTGATTTGAACTATTTTTATACTAATTGCTTTTCAGAAATACAAAAAATAATTGCTAAAGATTTTCATGACCTTAAATCTTATACATATGGAAATAAACATCAAGCAGCGATAACTCCTTCAGCAATATGTCAAATAAATAAAATGGAAAGTAGCCCCTGCTCCAGCGTCATGTCTTTTAATAACTATCGAGAAAATATTGAGAAAAGTTATATACTATCAAAAAATGAAGCACCCACAACAGGATGCTTCATTTCTTTAAATAGATTCATTGATGAATTTCGTATTGATGCTTATGTTTTGTGGAATATTTCCAGCCAGTTGAATGCTTAGCAAAACAGTATTCATCGTCATCGAAAACCGGAAAGCGGAATTGATGGCGTCTATCTTTACGATTATGGTGAGTAATCGGATACTCATCGAGTTTAGTAATCAATTCTCGTTTCCAATGAGTATACCGCGCGTTTGCACTCATCGTATGACCAACTCGACCATTTTTCCAACGAATGGATGAGTGGGATGGATGGCGCATAGTGAGATTCTTTGACCGTGCGTGGTGACTTATGGTAGGTAAGAATGGAACAAAGACTGGATTACCAAGCAGGTTAGATTGGGCAAGGTAATTCATTTGGCCGTCCCAAGTTTCTTTAGCTTTGGCGTTTTGATACCAAGCATTAGAAGAATAAAGTAGCCGAGTTAACTCTTTATCATAAATAGTTCGATGAGAATCACAAACTATTTTGAAAAAGCCATCGGGTAACCGGCTGATTGATTTCACGTTTTGATATAGTACTAATGTATCAAAAAGAGTAATATCAAAATCAAATATATGCCGAATATTAGCATTGTTAAGTGCTTTAATCAGTTCGGAATACTTATAAGCAATTGGATAATGTCCATAAATTTTATCATCAATAACGTAATAATCTGTCATTTCGCATAAAGCCCTTTCAGGACCTAATTAACTTAGGCCACTTACGCGAAACCAGTTTGATGAAGAAATAACATTATTTTACCTCCGTATAAATTAGTAATTACATTATATCAGTAAAGATGGAGAAATATAGCAATGTCCTTTTATATGGATTATAATATTTTTAGCACATGTTTACTGTTGAGCAAAATGATTTAAGGAGATAGATACCATGAATATTAAATCGGTAGTTGTAGAGGAAAAAGGTGCGCCTATTAAAGTTAAAGACGTGGTACTTGACAATCCTAAAGCTAATGAAGTGTTAATAAAAACGGTTGCCACTGGTATTTGTCATACCGATATTGCTGGACGAGATATGGGGATGTCTCCTTATCCGGTTGCATTAGGTCACGAAGGCTCAGGAATAGTTGAGCAAGTTGGCGATAACGTTACAACGATTAAGCCAGGAGATCATGTAGTTGTTTCTTTTAGTTACTGCGGTCATTGTTCACACTGCTTAAGCGGTCATCCCGCACAATGTGAACATCTTAATGAACTATGTTTTGGTGGTAAAAACTATGATGGTACTCATCGTCTACACTTTAAAGACGGGAGCGACTTGAGTACTTTCTTCGGTCAATCTTCCTTATCTAATTATATTGTTGCTGATGAGCATAATGTTGTTAAGGTGGATCCAGATGTTGAACTTAAATATTTAGCGCCTCTTGGCTGTGGATTTTTAACTGGCTCCGGGACGGTAATTAATGGTGTAAAGCCAGAATTTGGCTCTTCAATTATTATTGCTGGCGCTGGTGGCGTTGGTCTTGCTGCTGTAATGGCTGCTAATCTTTATAATCCAGAGCACTTAATTGTACTTGATCGTAATGATTCTAAATTGAAGATGGCTAAAGAATTAGGTGCAACTGATGTTATCAATACTAATAATGCTGATGACATCGTTTCAGCAATTAGAGAAATAGTGCCTAAGGGTCCTGAATATGCAGTTGATACTACCGGGAACGCACCGTTAATCAAGGAACAATTAGCTTCTCTTACGACGGCTGGAAAGCTTTATATTATTGGTATTGCTGGTCCATTGAATCTATCCGGAATGGATATCATGGGAGATTCTAAACAAGTGATTGGGTTAATTGAGGGTGATGCAATTCCACAATTATTTATTAATAAATTGGTTAGTTACTATAAAAAAGGTAAGTTTCCGCTTGATAAGCTGATGAGTTTTTATCAATTCAGTGATGTTAAGCAAGCATTTGCTGATTTTGAATCTGGGAAAATTATTAAACCGGTTATTTTATTCAATTAAGGTATTGATGCAATGACGCGTCATGCTGCACAATGGTTTGCTCAGTATCATATTCGAGTTAACAATATTAATCCTGGACCAATCTTTACAGGGATGGTTAAAGAATCAGGTATTGAGTCGCAAGCTGCAATGGGAGAATTGCATAAAGGGAAAATTAACTTACCACCATACGTTGGGGAAGCCGATGATATCGGATATGCATTTGTTTACCTAGCATCCGACGAATCTAAATTTATGACCGGTGCGGATTTAATAATTGATGGTGGTTGGAGTACTAATTCCTTTATCCCGCAAAAGAATATTCATGATATTTTGCAGAAATGATTTTCAGTTATTTTAATGTACTTGTAATATAAGATATATTTTTTATCTAAGACTTAAAAATCCAGAATTACGGTCGATTGCCATAATTCTGGGCTTTCAAGTCTTAGATTTTAAACATATGTTCGCATAATTACTGCTAATAATGGTAAAATTAATGTAAGTAATTATTAGTGAGGAAAATATTATGGAAAAAAGAGGTAAATCATTTGATAGTTTAATGAGGCATATTCGGAATAGCCATAACATAGAGATAAGAGGCTCTGAAGACAAGAAAAAACTTGTAAATATTGGTTATTATCATGGATATAAAGGTTATAAATTTAATAAAGATGTTGCTCATCCGTTCATTGGAATTCATAATTTTGAACAGATCGTTGCTATCGCTAATTTTGATCAGCAAATGAAGACTATTTTTTATCCGATAACAATGAAATTTGAAACCATTATTAAGAATTTAATAGCGAATTATTCAGTATTAGGGATTGATCCATCTTTTGATAATGTATATAGGCAAAAATTAACTTTTTATCGTTCACAAAGAGGACGTAGAAGAACTAAGAGTATTAATAAAAGGCTAAGATTAAAGAAAGACTTTGATAGTGAGATAGCTTATGCTTATGCTTCTGATAATATTGTTATTAAGCATTACATAGAAGAAAATAAATCTGTTCCTCTTTGGGCTCTTTTTGAAGTAATTAGTCTTGGTAATGTTGGAAATTATGTTGCTTGCTTGAATAGAGAAGATAAGGAAAAAGTAGCGGATTTCTTAAATCTCTATAATTCACAGTATGATGAGAATGTAAAAATTTTAGAACAGTCAATTTTCTTGATTAAAGATCTCAGGAATGCCGTTGCACATAATCATATAATTTTTGATTGTCGATTTAGAAAAGCTCAAAATGTTGCACAAAATTTGAAAGCAACAGTGATGAATAAATTACACTTGGAAGCTGAAACGAATTTTGATATTTTGTTCGATTATTTAGCCCTTTTAATGATTTTTCTGAAAGAGAGCGGTAATAGTAGGAATGAGTTGAATTCTTATATTACCGATTTTGAAAATTCAGTAAACATCCTATATAAATCAACTGAAGAAATTGCTCATAATAGAGAGCCATTACCTTATTCTGTGTATAATCTAATTATTGGTGAGCGTTTCAAATTAAAGCTAAATAAATTAAAGAAATACATAAATTGACAAAAAAGCAGATATAATGTATATTCAAATGTGTATTAAGGTGTAGGGCTTTAATAGGTGCCTGCATCTGAAGCCCCGGATACGTCTGGGGTTTTGTTATTTGAAATTTCAAAATAAATTAAGCTCCGATACCATCCCATTAACAATCTGGTATCGGAGCTTAATTTATTCTTGTCTTAATAACAAGTCTAAAATGTCAGTTCCTGGAATTTTCCCAAAGTAATCACTTAATTCAATATTATCCAACACATTTTTGACAGCAGTCCGGTCATAACGAGTACCGATTAATTGCTTTTCAAATTCTTCAATTGGTTTCTGACCGAAAAAATCGCCATAGGTTGTTAACGCAGCTATTCGGCCATCCTTAATTGTTAGCCGGAAATCGACTGTTCCTTGGGGGAAGTGCTTCCGATGTTGGATGGCAGCCTTTGGCGATTGACCGTAAATCCAATCCCAATTACTGAAGACTGATTGATTAAGTTCTTCAACGTCGCGCTTCGTTTTTGTATCTAGCTCGTACTCCTTGGCATCGTTTAAATCATCAACACCCAGAATTGTTTTCGCCAAAGTATCACGGAATTCTTCAATTGTTAAATTCTGAAATTCAGGTTTAAAGAAGGGCTTTAAATTAGTTACGCGGCTATGAACTGACTTGATTCCCTTAGAAGCAATTTTATCTGCTGGAACATTCAGCGCTTTACCAATCACGCTAAGATCAACATCATACATCAGGGTACCGTGCGAGAACATTCGCCCCTTTTCGGTTTTCATCGCGTTTCCTGAAAACTTCTTGCCATTAATCTGCAAATCATTTCGCCCCGTCATCTTTGCTTCAGTTGCTCCTAGTTTATGGAGTGCGGTAATAACTGGATCGGTAAATTTTCTAAAGTTACCAATTGAATCGTCATCATCCTTAGTAATAAAACTAAAGCTAACATTACCAAGATCGTCATAAACAGCGCCACCGCCAGAAGTTCGCCGAGTCACGATAATGTTATGTTGATCAACATATTCTTGGTTAATTTCTTCGTAGGCATCCTGGTAACGACCAAGAATAATGCATGGCGAGTTGATGTAGAAGTAAAGGATTGGCTCATCTAGGTTGGCGTGCTCCATTAAATAAGTTTCGAGTGCTAGGTTATACCGAATATCACGGCTATCAGTTACAAGATATTTCATTTGTTAATCCTCTTTTTCGTTAAAATTGAAATTGTCAACCAGGTGAACAGAAACGTTGTCGTTATCCTGAAGAAGTTTAGCGACTGGACAACGAGTCTCTGCTTTCCTGAGGATTGCTACTGCTTCATCATGTTCAACTTGGGGAATTTTTACCTGTGCATCTAGCCAAAACTGAAAGCCAGGATTATCAAATCCCATCTTGACGCCAACCCGAACGACGCTTTGATGAGCTAATCCACGACGCTTTTCTTCAGCTTCGATTGTGGCATTAAGACAAGTTGCCAAAGCAAGTCCAATTAACTGTTCTGGATTAGTACCCGGATTATCGTGAACTGGGTTACTGGTTAAAACGTCTAAATCGCCGCCGTGGATTACCTTCGCGTGGCCGTTAATTCCAGCATCGTTTTCTACTACTGTTTGATACAGGATCTTTTCAGTCATTTAAACTGCCTCCTTTGAATCCGCTTACTTAATTATAGTCCGTATGAAAGTAGTTTAAAAGATACAAAAGTAATTAATTTGTATAGTAAAATTTAAATAGTAACATTTCTCTTTCTTTACGTTCTTTATTAATAGAGGTTCTCTAAATGTAGGAGTTAGCCTTCATACGTAGTAAATACGTATGATATAATAAAGAAAAGATGTGGAATGTTTGGTAAGACGACGAGATGTCGAAAAAAGGTTTAAGCTAAATGGCTGGTTCTTTGTTAGACATGGTGAAAATCATGATATTTGGTCAAATGGAAAAGTTAAGACTCAATTACCGAGACATCCAAAGATCAGTGATAGACTCTATAATTCTTTAATAAAAAAGTTTAATTTAAGGTAATTGAAAAAAATTCTTAGTAGGAGGAACAATCATGGATGAGATTAGAGTATTTCCAATTATAATTACTAAGGATAAGGGGAGTAACGAATATCCTTACTTTGTTGAAATTCCGGATATTGATGGTATGACTGAGGGGAAGTCTGTTGCGGATGCGATGGAAATGGCAAAGGATTATATTGGTACATTCTCGTTAGAAAATAAATTGCCTGAATCAAATGCTAAATTGCCTAAAGCGGGAGAAGGGGCAATTGTAACTTTGGTGACAGTGAACGTTTCTGAATACAAACGTAAGAATGATAATCGGGTAGTTAAGAAGACAATTTCGATTCCAAATTACTTAAATGAATTGGGAAAAGAAAATAAGATTAATTTTAGCGAAGTAATGACGGCAGCATTGAAGAAAAAGTTAAGTGTGTAAATACTAAATACTCTATAGTTAGTTAAGGTGGTTTATACACAGTTAGAAGATTAAAAGTTATTATTTAAGGGGAGTTATTAAATGTCGAAAATCTTAATTACTGGTGCTCACGGTCAACTAGGTACTGAATTATGTCACTTATTAGATGAAAAGGGAATTGCTTATGATGCCTTTGGCTCCAAAGGATTGAACATTACTAATCAAGAACAAGTTAACGCTAAGTTTGCCAAATTAAAACCAGCAGTTGTATTCCATTGTGCTGCCTATACCGCTGTGGACAAGGCAGAAGATGAGGATAAGGACCTGAATTGGCAAGTTAATGAAGATGGAACCAAAAATGTTGCTGAAGCTGCTCAAGCAATTGGTGCAACGCTGGTTTATATTAGTACTGACTATGTCTTTGATGGAACCAATGAGGACGAATATCAGGTCGATGCTTCTACTAACCCGAAGAATGAGTACGGTAAGGCTAAACTTGCTGGTGAAGAAGCAGTCAAATCGATCATGGATCAGTACTACATCATTCGGACTTCCTGGGTCTTTGGTAAATACGGGAAGAACTTTGTCTACACAATGCTTCGTTTAGCCAAGACTCACGACCATTTAACAGTGGTTGATGATCAAGTTGGCCGACCAACATGGACACGGACGTTAGCTGAATTTATGCTATATGCAATTGACCATCAGATCCCATACGGTACTTACCAACTATCAAACGATGATTCTTGTACTTGGTATGAATTTGCTCGAGAGATCTTAAAAAATGAAAATGTTGAAGTTAGTCCCGTTACTTCAGCAGAATATCCGCAAAAGGCTTACCGTCCGCGGCATTCAATCATGAGCTTGGATAAGGTCAAAGCAACCGGATTTGAAGTGCCAAGTTGGCAAAAGGTGTTGGAAAGATTTATGATCAATGGCTTCCGGCACTAACAATACGCCATTTACTGAACAGGCGAATATGACCGGTGAACCAGCGATTAGTTTGCCAACGCATGTCTGTGCTAACGGGACACCGCTAGGAATCCAGTTAAGCTCGTAAAGAAAATGAAGCCCTGTTATTACAAATGGCCAAGTTGTTTGAAGAGCATCATCAATTTAAAATGCTTCACCCAACTCTTTTTCAATAAAAAAGAAATACCTCATAGTCGCTAGAATGCTATCTAACGGCTATGAGATATTTTGTAATAATGATTTTATATCCCGTTCGCCAAGTCTGAGGCTAACTGCTTTTTACTAATGCCGTGTTCTTTTAAGTAGCCATAGGGATCCTGATGATCGCCCCAGAGATTTTGGGTCACCCAAAGATGACTTTTTAGGCCACGAGTATCAGCTTTACCGGCATCAAGGGTCAAGGGGATGCTATATTTTTCGGCTAGATCACGGGCTAGCAAAATATACGTTTTATAGTCTTGCTCAAAGCCACTTTGCGTTTGGCTGCGACCGAGTTCAATCTGGGCGGCAGAATTATTATTGGCTTCTGTCCCGGCACCCCAAGAAACGATACTGGGTCGTTTAATCTGGTAAACAATCCCATTATTGCCAACAATAAAGTTAGTGTAGACGCGGTTGGGAATGGCAGTTCGTTGCATATAGCTGGCTGCCTGAGTGCCGGTTGCCTCACTACCAACGTCGTGCAGGATAATGTACTTGTTGTTTGCTTGCAAGGTTGAACCCTGGTTAGCACTAAGCTCATACTGATGATTGACTCGGTAAGGCAAAATTTGAATCCCATTTTGATTGAAGTGATACTGCACGTTATTAATCGTTCGGTTTCTCGTTAGCTTATGACCATTACGAACATACGCCCAGTCATTGCCGTCGTAATACCAACCATTTTGGTAAAAATGATTTCCTTTTAGCGTGGCAGAGTTGACATAGTGGATCGCGTTAGAACCATGAAAGTGAAAGAAACCATAAGTCAGGCTAGTTATTCCTAAAAGTGCCAGTAAAAGATAAACTATTCGTTTCACTTTAGTTATTTCTTTTTTAAAGTAAGATAATTGATTAGATTTTAGATAATCGACTTAATGTTTGCAAGGGTGATCTTATTCAAAATTGGTTAAAATAGTTGCGAAGGTTATAAGGTGCATTTATTACGTAATGTTGATTGTTTGCTTAATGTAAGCGCAATCTTTATAATTGAAGTTATAGAGATGCTTAGTATCTCGGAATGGAGGAAATGAATATGGGTAAATTAGATGGTAAAGTAGCAATCATCACTGGTGCATCACAGGGAATGGGTGCAAGTCATGCCCGTCTCTTTGTCCAGGATGGTGCTAAGGTTGTCATTACTGATATTAATGCTGAAAAGGGTGAAGCTTTGGCAAAGGAACTTGACCCGACTGGTGAAAAGACGCTTTTTGTTAAACAAGATGTTTCCAGCGAACAGGATTGGCAAAAGGTCGTTAAGGAAACATTAGCTAAGTTTGGCAAGATTGATGTGTTAGTTAACAATGCGGGGATTAGTATCACTAAGTCAATCTTTGATTATAGCGTTGATGATTATTTGAAGATTGTTAAAATTAATCAACTTTCAACCTTTATTGGAATTAAGTACGTTGGTGAAGTAATGAAGAACCAGAAATCGGGAAGTATCGTTAACATTTCATCAATTGATGGCTTAGTTGGTGGTGCAATCGGTTATACTGACACTAAATTTGCTGTTCGGGGGATGACCAAAGCAGCCGCTCTTGAGCTAGCACCGTATAACATTCGTGTTAACTCGGTTCACCCCGGAGTTGTTGAAACACCAATGATTAAGCAAAATGATAATAGTGATGAAGTTAAGGCGTTCGCAAAGACAATTCCGTTGCAGCGAATCGCCAAACCAGAAGATGTTTCGCAAATGGTTGCCTTTCTCGCCTCAGATGAAGCTGATTATTCTACCGGCTCTGAGTTTATTGTTGATGGCGGGTTAACGGCAAAGTAAACAAGTTAAAATTTATCAGTTTAAAAGGAGTAGCTGACGTCTGAAATGCAAACGTTAGCTACTCCTTTAGCTTTTATGTTAATAATTATTGACCATTACCAGTGTTCGGAGCTGGTGGTGTTGGATTAGTAGATGAGGCAGAACTAGCACTGCTACTTTGCGTAGTTGAAGATGAATTACTTTCATTTCTTGAGCCACCATTTAAGATGCTTTCAATGGAGCGACTTTCAGAAATTGATTCACTCCGACTGCCTGAAGAAGAACTAGAACTTGAACTAGAGTCGGAACGGGATGATTCATTATCGTCATCCCCGCCATCCCAAGCGCCATACATTAATGCCCACTTGGAATCTTTAATAACGAGTTGACGCTTACCGTTTACCCGGACAGCCTCAACAGTATCTGGCATTTTCCAGTTTGAAGCGTGGTTTTGCTCATCAAGGTACTGCATGATGCTCTTGTAGAGGAGGACCGCAGTTCGTTCATATTGGGTGGAGATTGCGCCACCATTCATTGGGTGATCAAAACCAGTCCAGATTCCGATCGAGTAGTTCTTCGTGTAACCAGCCATCCAGGAATCCATTACTCCTGATTGGTTACGATTAGGGAAGTCGGTTGTCCCGGTCTTCCCGGCCTGGTGAACACCGCTTAAGTAAGCAGAGGTCCCAGTAGAAGCAGAATTAGTGAAGACTCCCTTTAACATATCAGTCATCATGTATGCGGTCGCCTTACTCATTGCTCGCTTACCATGAGGAGAGTAGGTCTTGGTTTTACCATCCATGGTAGTGATTGAACTAATGTAGTATGGCTTATAGTAAGTCCCACCGTTAGCAAAGGCTGCATAGGCGGCTGACATTTGAAGTGGGGAAATGTAGAGGGCAATCCCGTTTTGGAGGGTGTAAGGATCCTTTTGCGAAATTCCTAAGCCACCTAAGAAGGTTGTTGCCCGTTTAATCCCGACTTCCTGCAGTGTCCGAATAGCAGGAACGTTTCGTGATTCGACCAGTGCGGAACGCATTGTCATGTTCCCCTTGTACTTGTTATCAAAGTCGTGAAGAACTTTATTTGTTCCTGGCCAGTAGAACTTCGTATCAGAAACGGTCTTGAACGTTGGCCATTGAAGATACTCAATTGCCGGACCATAATCCATCAGTGGCTTAGCAGTAGAACCAGAACTCCGGTTTTCCTGAACAGCCCGGTTAAGACCATAAATCACATTAGAATGCCGACCACCAAGCATGGCAATCACTTGACCATTATGTGGATCGGTAACCGCTGCCCCAGCTTGCATTTGGTCGTTTTGGAAGGAAATTTCGCTATTTGCAGCGTTGTATAACTTCTTTTGAGCACCCAGATCCATGTTGGTGTGTACCAGCAAGCCGTCAGTGTTTGGATTGTATCCTTCTGCTTGTAATTGAGCGAGAACTTCCTTGACGTACGGATCAACGATCTTTTCCTTAACGTTAGTCTCACTTGATTCAACGTCACCATGATCTGGGTCGAGGCCATCAGTAACACTTTCACTGGCAGCATTTTGAGCAGCAGACTTAGTAATGTAGCCAGCCCGAACCATCGCGTTCAAAACTTCATTCCGCCGTGCAGTCGCGTACTTAGTATTCGAAGCAAGCGGATTGTAGTTAGTTGGTGATTGAGGCATTCCGGCAAGCAAAGCTAACTGTGAAAGATCCAAATCTTTCAATTCTTTACCATAATAATACTGGGCAGCAGTTCGCATTCCGTAGACCCCATTACCCATGTAAACCTTATTAATGTAGTACTTAAGAATTTGATCCTTACTGAAGTGTCGTTCAACATTTAAGGCCAACCAGGCTTCTTGGGCTTTCCGCTTGAAGGTCCGATCAGATTGAGCAGTTGAGAAGACCGATAATTTAACCAGTTGTTGAGTTAGGGTACTTCCACCCTGCATTCCGTCTGAACGACCAATCACGTTGTTGATCGCGGCACCGAAAATTCGCCGAACATCAACCCCATGATGCTTATAGAAACGTCGGTCTTCGATTGCGACTACCGCGTGTTTCAAAGTGTCAGGAATTTGCGAATCTTTAGCATAATCCCGTTTTTGAGCACCAAGCCGAGAAATTACCTTATTGTTGGCATCATAGATAATCGTTGTGTTCTGACTTGATAATTCCCGTTGACTGATCTTCGGGGCACTTGAAGCGTAGTAGAAAAATAGTGCACATCCAGCCACGAATAGGAGGACAATTGCCCCTGCTATCCAGAGGAGGATGCGCTTTAACAATGGCTTTTTTCCGCCATCATCGTAACTACCATCAGCGCGATACTGATCTTCGCGCCGTGGTTCATCGTTATTCGACATGATATTCTCCTTTTACTTTGTATTAGCAATAATTCGGTCGACTGCTTCCAAGTACGGAAGACGGGGATTAAGCCGGTAACCAATTTGATAGCCGCACTTCTCAATTGAAGCAAGCGGAATTGATTTTCGACCGCCGGATTCTTGCTGATCCCAGAATTCAAACAGGTTGGTAGCTGGTAGTAAATAAATAAGATCTAATTCGGTAAATTTAATAAATGCGAAACAGATCCCACCCTGTTTGATACATTCACGCATGTGGCGAATTTGGTGGGGATGAAAATTCTTTAACGGGAACGACCGCTTATTCCGCGTTTCCTTCGCGTCAAAGTCGATGTAGTAGCCCTTATAGACACCGTTATAATCAGTGGTTGATGGTCGACGGAAATATGCTTCTTTAATAACAGCAGCACTCCGCTTTGGATAATCAACCTTGACTAACTGGATTGGTGTTGGCTTCTTATGAATCACAGCAATGTGGTTTGCTAAATAATACTGGTTGCTATGATTAATTTCATCTTCCAGTGACATTCCCCGTTTTGCGTAAATCGATTGATGGGGGGTCGGCAAATCTCGTTGCGGGTTATACTCCCGCTTCGGTTGCTGACCATTGGGATAGTGAATATTCA
Organism: Limosilactobacillus agrestimuris; assembly: GCF_943193105.1. Taxonomy (NCBI): domain Bacteria; kingdom Bacillati; phylum Bacillota; class Bacilli; order Lactobacillales; family Lactobacillaceae; genus Limosilactobacillus; species Limosilactobacillus agrestimuris. The sequence continues at coordinate 47,803 of NZ_CALPCW010000008.1, read as the reverse complement.
CCATTGATCACTCTCCTAACTAGAAGTATTATACCAGAGATACATCAAGATGATTGATACAGAATGTTTAAATTTAGAGTGTGAGCCCGTTAAAACCTTCCTCGAGCTAACGATTTCTCCGACGAGCGACGTCTTGTCGTCGGAGTCGGAGGTCGTTAGCTCGAGGAAGGTTAGGGCGAACACGTTTGGGCTATGTTGCAGTAGGAGGTTAGCTCTAGCAAGTTCTTGGCAAACAGTTCCTGAGCTTGTTGCAGTAAATAAACACTTCCTCTAAAAATAACTTTACCTATATAATAGTAGAAAAAGGTGGCGATTAAATGCGTCGATTATGGATCACGGGTTACCGGAGCTATGAATTAAATGTTTTCAAGGATGATGATCCAAAAGTTACTGTAATCAAAGATGTCCTTTCTCGTGAACTAAAAGCACGACTAGAAGAGAGTGATGAAGAATTTTGGTTGATTACTGGTCCTCAGTTAGGAACTGAGCAATGGGCAATTGAAATTGCGTTAGAATTGAAAGAAGATTATCCGCGATTGAAAGTTTCAATGATGCTGCCATTTACCGAGTTTGGTCAACAGTGGAATGAAAACAACCAGGCAAAACTAGCTAAACTACAATCAGCTGTTGATTTTAGTGCAAGCGTCAGCGAGCACCCATACCAATCACCTCAACAATTACGTGCTTTTCAGCGCTTTATGTTAACCCATACTGATGAAGCACTGTTGATTTATGATCCCGACCATGAGGGAAAGGAAAAGTACGATTACAAAGCAATTCAAAAGTTCCAAAAAGATAATGATTATTCCTACCGATTAATTGATTTTGATGAACTTCAAGAAACTGCAATTGAGTGGCAAGAACGTCAACGTGATGCGGAAAAACGAGATAAATTTTAGAATTTCTTGAATATCAAGGGAAAGTGCTTGAATTTAGGGAATGAGTTCGGTATCATAATTAATGTACTTTTGAAGTTTAGCAATTGAGGTGTACAAATTGGATAACATTAAATTTACTCCACAAGATATTTTGCATAAGCAATTCAAAGAACGGAACATCGGAAAGGGCTATGATGAAGCTGACGTTGATTCCTTCTTGGATGATGTTATCAAGGATTATGACACCTTTAACAAAGAAGTTGATCGCTTAAATAGTGAAAACGAACGACTTCGTGCTAAGGTTGATGAACTTAACCGCCAAGTTGAGGTTGGTTCATCAATGAACAATGGAGCTGCTTCTCAACCGGTTTCTAACGCTACTAACATGGATATCCTTAAGCGGTTATCTAATCTGGAACGCCGGGTCTTTGGTTCCCAAATGGGGGCTAATGGTCAAGAGAACGACTCACACTTACTTTAATAATTTAATATGCAAGTCTTGGGTAATTGAGCATAGCTTATGTTATGTTAGGAAGGTCCATGCTCGCACAGGCTGCGATGCCTGTAGTGTTTGTGCTCGCTGAAAAAATAAGGCGGGGTGCCGATTTATTCGGTAACGGCGGAAGAAACGACTACGGTTTTACTATGTCCGAGTATTCCTGAAAAGTGCCACAGTGACGATACGACAGGGGAAACCTTATCGGTGGAACGCGGTAAACCCCTCAAGCGGTAAACCCAAACTACGGTAGGGGAGCTTTGGATAGCAAATTGAAGCGATTCCAGGGGGGAGCATTTTGCTCTGAGATAGATGATTACCTCGGTATAGCTTTTACCTGATAGCTGTACTACGACAAAACATGGCCTACAGATTCTTGCATTCAGGTAGTCCGGGTTCGCCCGGGCTTTTTTATTTTAAAATTTTATTCATTCGACAATAAGCAGATATTTACTTTAACTAAAACTAAAAATAACAAACCACAAATAGAAAGAATATAATAGGGATAAGGAGATGAACCACATGAAAATTGTAAAACTAAATAATGGCATTGAAATGCCAATGCTTGGATTTGGGACATATCAAATTACACCAAACACTACTTTATTGAATGTTGCTAAAGCGCTTCGCCTAGGATACCGAATGATTGATACAGCACAATACTATGGTAATGAAGAGGGGGTTGGCGAAGCAATTAAGGAAAGCGGCCTTGATCGTGAGCAACTATTTGTAACGACTAAAGTACAAACGAGTGGTTATGAAGAGACTAAGAAAGGGCTAGATGGCTCACTGCTTGACTTCAATCAAGACTACTTTGATCTTGTACTAATCCATTGGCCAATGGGGAATGATCTAGAAACTTATCGAGCATTGGAAGATGCATATCAGGAAGGTAAGATCCGTGCAATTGGCTTAAGTAACTTTAATGAACCACAAGTTCAAGAGATTATGGATCATTCATCAATTAAACCGGTTATTGACCAAATTGAGACCCATATTCTTTGGCAGCAACAACGGATGCATGATTATTTGACAGCAAATAATATTGTTCATGAATCGTATGCCCCACTAGGAGAAGCTAATCCAGGCTTCTTAGACATTCCTGTTCTAAAAGAAATTGGCGATAAATATCAAAAGACACCAGCTCAGGTTACCTTACGCTACTTAAATCAATGTGGAATTGCTGTTATTCCTAAATCATTGAACACTAAACATATAGAAGAAAATATTGATATTTTTGACTTTGAACTTAATGGTGAGGAAATGGCAAAACTTCGTGATCTTGATGCTAAGAAGTCAATTGATGGTTGGCCAGCTGCAATGCAGGAAAATAACTACTAAAAAATATTTTAAAAAGTTTTTCGCTAATAAATAGATAAGTGAAATTGCACTTTTAAAGTGGGGAGGGGTAAGCGAGCTCTCCTAATGGATTGATTTAAGATTCTTTAATAACAATAATTGGCAAGTGAAATTCATTACTTTTAACTTATCACTACAAAAGTGGCTTTAACTTACTTAATTGACAACTTCTTATAAATCTGTGAATTGCTTTATCATTTTGTTACGAAAACGAGAATAATTTGTTAAAAATAGTTGAAATTTTATCACAAGTCTAATATAGTAATGATGATTCAAAGTAATTATTGGATCCAATTAGTACTTTTTATATGTTTATTCAAAGGCGAGGATTATTATTATGGAAAACCGTAATAATGCTTTACATTACAAGATGTACAAGTCTGGTAAGAGCATCGTTTATGCTGGACTTGCTACTACTGCAGCTGTTGCTGGTTTAGCATTGGCTAACGCTAACAACACTGCTTCTGCTGCTACTGCTAACGATCAACAAACTGTTGAAGTAGCTAACACTGCTACTGCACAAACTGGTAACAGCGATCAAATTCAATCAGCAACTGCTGCTGTTTCTGCTGCTAGTGACAATGTTGTTAAGGCACAACAAGCTGTTTCTGATGCGCAAGCTGCTGTTAACTCAGCTAACAACTTGAACTCAGACGTTGCTGCTGTTAACAAGGCACAAACTGCTTACAGTGATGCTCTTGCTAAGCGTGCTGCTGCTAATAAGAACTCTGTAGATGCACAAAGTGATTTTGATCAAGCTAGTGCTAATGCAGAAGGTGCTATTACTACCGCTGCTAATGCTCAAGGCTTTGCTGCTAATGATCAAAAGGCTGCCAACAAGGCTGTTGCATACTGGAACGCTATTTCAGCTGAAACTAGTTCAGCTCAAGCTTCTGTAGCTGCTGCTAAGCCACAATACGATCAAAAGGTTAGTGACGCTCAAGAAAACTACAACGTACAATCAGCTTACGTTGCCGACTTGGCTACTCAAACTAACAACTTGAAGTCTGCAGCTTCTACTGCAGCTGCTAACAATGCTTCTAATGCTGATCGGCTTGCAACTGCAGCTGTTAACATGGAAAAGAAGTACAACTCTGCAGCTTATGCATTGAACACTACTTATGCTTACCAATTAAACTCAGCAAAGGCTGATGTTCAATACTTCAACAACTTAGAAGAAAAGAACACTAACACTATGAACGCTGTTAAGGATGCTTTAACTAAGATTTCAGCATTCTTAACTGCTAAGGCTGCTAATGAAAATGCTTACCAAGCTTCTGTTGCTGCACAAGCTGCTGTTTCACAAACTGAAAAGGCATACCTTGCTGCTATGGATGCTCACAATCTTCCAAACGATCAACAACTTGAGAAGATTGAAACTCAAGCTGCTACTGATGCTAACTGGGCTAAGAGTTACCAACACCAACTTGATGCTACTGGTTACAGCGCAGCTTCAGATGCTGTAGTTAACGCTACTAGTGCACAAGCTGCATTGACTTCAGCTAATGCTGCTGTTTCTGATGCACAAGCTAATTACAACGCTAACAAGACTAGTGCTAATGGTGCTGCCTTGGCTTCAGCTCAAGCTGTTCAAGCCAGTGCAGAAGCTGATGCTCTTGTTTACGGTTCCGTTAAGGATGCCCAAGACAATCTTAAGAATGTCTTGAAGCAAACAGTATCTGTAAATGAAGGTACTCAAACTGTTCAAATGCCTGTATCTGACCTTGTTGAAATTGTTAACCAATGGAACGCTAAGGCTGCTGCTTCAACTAAGAAGTTAAATGATGTTAAGGCAAACTTGGCTGCCGTTAAGGATGTTCAAGCTGCTGTTGATGCTGCTAATGCTCAATTAACTACTGCTAATGCTAACTTAGCTTCTGCAAAGCAAGCATACCAAGATGCATTAGATGCTCTTAATGCTTTGAAGCCTGATTCTGATACTCCAAACTCTGGCTCAAACTCAAGTGCTTCATCTAATTCAAGTGCTACAAGTGGTAGCCAAGGTTCAAACGCTTCAAATAACAGCAATGCTTCAAGCGTAACTACTTCAAATGTAGCTAAGCCAGCAGGTTCAGCTGTAAATGGTGGTAGTCATGCCGCTGCTGCTACTACTGTTTCCGGTAACAAGGCTGCTGCTGTTGCATTTGCTGCAAACAGTAATGCTGCTGCATCTGCAAGTCGTGAAGCTTCACAAAACGATTCTAAGGCATTGCCACAAACTGGTAACGAAAACACTGCTGCTGTTGTAGCATTGGGTGCCGTTTCAGCTATGTTTGGTCTTGGTCTTGCTGCTAAGAAGCGTGAATTCTAATTACCTCCCGAGATAATTTAGACTTAATTTGTTCGTACTAATAAGAAAAAGCCTCAAGCATTTTGCTTGAGGCTTTTTTTGAAATTAATTAAACACTATTAAGTTTACTATATTTAAATATGTTAAAATTGGATCATGATTTATAAAGAAGGGAATTTATTGTATGCTTTTTTTCCTAAATGATGCAATCCTACCTAATAAGTCGGGAATTGAATTTGCACAAATCCAACGCCTTAATTTATTTAAAAAGAACAATCAGTCGGCAATGATTGTAACCAGAAGATATAATAATCTTTTACATCAGGTTATTGGTGATTCTGGTATTGATGATCAATATTTCGTTAATATGTTTGATTTCTTTCAAGATGCCCGTCTAGTCCCAACGAAAAAAATAACGATTAGTGATTTATCAATTAACCAATCGTGGAAGCGAAAGGCTAACGGTAACGATTATATATACGAGAATAATGGTCGACAGATTTTATATGTTCGTCGAAATAACGATAATGAAAAGACTATTATGAATGTTCAATACTTTGACCACTATGGTAAATTATTAAAGGTTCAGTGGTATGATAACCGAGGTTTTGTTTCAGTTGAGCATTTGTATGACTGGAAAGGCAGAATTTCAACCGAAAATTACTATACCCCGGATGGCAAATTAGTTATTCAACTATCACATTTGTTTAATCGTGGTTCTCAAATAATTGATAGTTACCATCTATTTAATTACAAAGGTCATAACTATCAATTTACTGGATTAGCTGAGCTCTTTAGTTTCTTTTTAGATCAACTTGTGACTGATCAATCGATTTGTGGTAATGAACCCGTTGGCTTGATTGTCGATCGGAACTATGAATTAGCAGAGTCAGTATTGAACATGAAAGAACGCGTTCCGAGATATATGCAATTACACAGTAACCATGTTAATAATCCTGCTGATGTGATGAATTCTTCCTACAATTACAATTATGCGTGGGGATTTGCTCATATTCGTGACTGGGACGGTATTATTGCGTTAACACTGCAACAGCAAGATGATGTAAAGCTGCGTCTTGGTAAGTATGGAGTGCCAATCTACAGAATCCCTAGCGCAATTGTTTCTGATAAGGTGCGTAATTCTCCTCACGTGCCATTTGAGCAACGTAAATTGCATAAGGTTGTCATAGTAGCTCGTTTATCTCCAGAGAAGCAACAAGAACATCTTATTAGCGCTTGGCCTAAAATTCTGGAACAAGTACCAGATGCCACTTTAGACCTTTGGGGATATGCAAACGAAGGCTATGATAAGCGATTAAAAGAATTAGTTAAATCTCTTGGGATTGCAGATAGTGTTAAATTTAAAGGATTTACTACCGAAGTTGGAAAAGTTGATGATCAAGCTCAGTTGATGGTATTACCTTCTAATGCTGAAGGGCTATCAATTGCATTAGTGGAAGCTGAATCTCATGGATTACCGATGGTTGCTAATGATATTAAATATGGCCCAGGAGACATTATTATTAATGGTCGCGACGGTGTGCTGACTCGTAATGGAGATATCAAAGGATTAGCTAAGACTGTTACTACGTTATTAACTGATCAGAAGAAGTTAGCCGAAATGAGTAAGAACGCTTATGAAGATAGTTATCGTTACTCCGAGCCAGCTGTAATGAATTTGTGGCAACAAATTATTAATGATGTGAATGAAAAGGGGGCTAATAAATAGTGTTTTACTTTGTTGATCAGTATTTACTAAGTAGCAATTCTAGTATTGAACATACTATAATTAAACGATTAAAACTGTTTAAAAGAAATAATGTTGATGCCAAAATGGTAACCTTAGATTTTGATCCAATTATCCATGCTACCCTTAAACGATTCGAACTAGATGATAGTCAATTAGTTAACCTATATGATTTCTTTGCGCAAACTACAGAGTATCAGGGGCATAAATTGTTTGATACTGACTTGAACTTTTCACCTGAATATCAGGTTGGTGCGGGAAATGATAGTCATGATGTAAAAAAAATGGATCGTCTAGTTGCTAGGACCTATTTTATTGGCGGTACCTTGGGTCAAGTTGATCACGTCGATTATTATGATCAAGCTGGCAATAGAACTTTAACTGAGCGTTATGATATTCGTGGATTTAAAGCTGTTGAACAATTTTATGGTCAGGGTGGGGAGATCCATAATGAACGTTATTATCGCCCTGACGGATCGGTTTACTTGGAAAAATTTTATGTTCAATCAGTTCAAAACACCCCAATTAACTCGTTAAATATCTTAAAAGATTATCATGGTCATGAATATTATTTTAACGATGCTAACGAGTTAGCAATCTTCTTTTTGGAAGAGTTAGATAAGAGTAATAATGAACAAAATACATTTATTGCTGAACGACCAGCTAGTGCAATACCAACTGTCGGTGCAATGCAAAGTTTGGATGCTAAAAAATACCTTAGTATTCCTTTTAACCATGTTTCACCTGGTGTTAATCCAGTTAAAGGCCCGTTAAATGTTCTCATTGGACCAGCATTGACTACCAGTGCTAATCAATGGAATGGAGTGATCGTTGATACCGAGCAACAGCGAGCCGATCTTCGTAAGATCGTTAATAATAAGTTACCAATATATGCGATTAATGCATCGCCTGTTTCACACGCATTGAATAAAATACCAATTAATGATCGTCGTAACAAACAAATTATTTACGTTGGACGATTAGGCGAAGATAAGGGTACCGGAGAACTATTATCAATTTTTGAAAGAGTTCATAAAAAGATTCCAGATGCTCAATTAGCGTTGTTTGGTTACGGCACACCTGAGGATACAAAACGATATAGAGAGCAAATTGAAAAAGCAGGGTTAAGTAACAATGTTATTTTCGCTGGATATCAATCACACCTTAATGAAGCTTATGACGGAGCTCAATTAATGGTCGATACTGGTATCACGGATGCTGAACCATTATCAATGGCTGAGGCATTAAGTCACGGAGTTCCGGTTGTTAGCTACGACTACCAATATGGTCCAAATGAATTAGTTGAGTCGAATGTTAATGGAGTATTAGTGTCATTGAATAATGCTAATAAGATGATAGAAGTTATTTCTGAGTTATTGAATAATCCTGAGAAATTACAAAAATTAAGTGATGGTGCCTATGATCAGATTAACAGTATTGATAATCAAGCTACTTGGAAGCAATGGCAATCACTGCTCAATCAAGCACCAAATAAATAGCTTTCAATTTTATAAAATTAGATAGTCTTAATACTAGAGTCGTGTTTTTTAGAGAGAAGTATGTCTAAAATTTGATTGTTAAATTTTAATCATACGCTACCGAAAAAACGCGACTCCTTTTTGCGTAAAATAGCAGTTCCTTTCGTTATTACCAATTTACAAAGGGCAGGATTTAGTTTATATTTATAGGGTGTCAAATTGATTTTTGATAGTGAGTGATGGGAGCACTATCGCTAACTATCATTAGGCAAAGGAGAAAAAAACGTGAACGAAACGCAGACGGCAAATCAAAAACAATATGACGATGGTAGCATCACATTATGGCAACTTCTGAGAATTATGAAGAGCCATTTTTTCTTGATCTTAATCATGACTGTGTTAGTAGCTGGTGGTGGGTTCGCGGTAGCCAAATATGCTCTTGAACCACAATATACATCAACTGCTCAGATTCTAGTAAATCAAAAAAATGCTACTGCAAATGGACAAGCCTTCAATAATCAGCAAGCTGATGTTCAAATGATTAATACTTATAAAGAATTAATTACTAATCATCAAATTTTGAGTAGTGCGCAAAAGCAATTAGCACAGCCAGAAGATACTGATCAACCTGCTTATCAGTTATCTTATAAAAAGCTGAAAAAGATGGTTAGTGTTAGAACTATCCAAAATGCGCAAGTATTTGAATTGCGAGCAAAAGCACCTAATGCTCAAGAAGCTGCTACAATAGCAAACACGGTTACGGATACTTTCCAAAAGAGAATTAAAAATATTATGGGTTTCAATAATACAAAAGTAACGTCACGTGCTATTGTTCCAACTAAATCATCATTTCCTAATGTATTACTATTTGCATTGGGAGGAGCTCTGCTGGGATTTTTCTTAGGTACTGTAGTTGCTGTCTTTGAGGAAGTTGATTAAATTTCTTCTTATTCAAAATAATTTAATCTAAAGAGGGAGGGGTGAATTTTGCAATGACTAAAGAAAAGCCAAAACTGAGCAACCAGAATATATTTAAATTTCAGCTCTATCGTGATTTAATTAAACGCTTTTTTGACCTCTTATTTAGTGTAATTGCAATTGTTATTTTAGCTATCCCGATGATTATTATCGCTACTCTAATAAAAACATCTTCTCCTAGTGAGCCAGTATTGTTTAAACAGACTCGAATTGGTAAAAATAATATTCCTTTTACTATTTATAAATTTCGAACGATGGTTGGAACAGCTCCGCACCAACTATCAACAGAAGAATTTGCTCATCCAGAAGAATACGTAACTTCACTTGGACAGAAGCTAAGAAGAACTAGCCTAGATGAACTTCCTCAGCTATTTAATGTGGTTAAAGGCGAAATGTCTATTATTGGACCGCGACCATTAATTCCTAATGAAACTATTGTCTTGAAAATGCGAACTGAATTGGGGGCAACTAAAGTTTTACCAGGGATTACCGGACTTGCTCAGATTAATGGTCGAGATGATTTGATTGGATCTAAAAAGGCGCAGATTGATGCTTCATATGCTCGAAATGTAAATATGTTCCTAGACTTAATTATCTTAATACGAACTGTTGTTGATGTAATTAGTGGGCGGGGGATTAATGGAGGGAAGAGTAAAAGTTAAATGAAAACTTCGAACATACAACCCAAAAATAAAATTTCTGTTGCGGTAGTCTTCTATAATCCTACACGAGCCGAGTTACAGCAAACAAAAGATAATATAGAAAAGCTAATGACATTAACTGATTATCAATTCAGCTTTTATCTAATTGATAATGGTTCTCCTACAATAAAAATTGAACAATCAGTTTTTGCTGAGGTTAGCAGTGTAGTTAACTTTATTGAATTAAAGAATAATCAGGGATTTGGTAAGGGACATAATACTGTATTGTCGAGATTAAACTCTCAATATCATTTGGTAATGAACCCGGATATTAAATTAGATGACTTAAAAGGATTTCAAAATGCTGTTGAGTATCTTGACCAGCATGATAATGTAGTATTACTTTCACCGTTAGTGAGAGATGCAAAAACAGGTGAAATTCAGTATTTAAATCGTGAATTACCAACAGTTTTTGATTTATTTATTCGTTTTCTTGGACCAAAAGCTTTTCCTAAGCGTCAGTATCGCTTTACTAAACGCTTTACAGGGTATGATCATATTCAAAATGAAGAGAACGCGACTGGTTCGTTTATGTTACTAAGAACCGAAGCTTTCAAGCAGGTAAAGGGATTCGATCCGCGATTCTTTATGTATTTTGAAGATACTGATTTAACAGTTAGATTGTCAAAAATTGGCCGGGTGGTAATTTTTCCTTCGTTTACCGTTTATCATGGTTGGCGGCGAGTTAACCACTCCTTTAAAGGAATGTTTCCAATGATCCAAAGTATGGTTAAATATTTCAATAAATGGGGCTGGCAATGGTATTGATGATGATTGAAGGTGGTTTAAAATGCGAATTGTTGTGAGCGATTATGCTGCTTCCCCCAAAAGTGGTGGTACCTTTTCAATTTTGGAAGACTTTTATAATGATGTTCTACAAAACGATTCCCAAAATGAATGGATTTTTATTCTAGCCGGAAAGTATTTTCCAACTTCGGCTAATGTTAGAATTATTGTTCGTAAAGATTTGAAGCAAAGTAAAATCAAAAAATTACTTTTTGAGCTTGGCACAGGGAGTAAATTTATTAATCAATACGATCCTGATGTTTTTATTTCCTTGCAAAATATAGCTACATTAGGTGTTCAAAGCAAATTAAAGATCGTTTATTTACATCAGTCAATTCCATTTTATCAGGAGCATCGGTTTAGTTTTTTTAAAAAAGACGAAAGAAAGATTGCTTTATATCAGCGCTTAGTAGGCAAAGTAATAAAGTATACTATCTCGAAGGTAAAGCCCATCACGATTGTTCAGACTAATTGGATGAAGAGGGCAGTGGTTCAGCAGACACAACAAAAGGCATCAAAGATAATAACTGTTAGTCCACGTGTCCCAGTTATTAATGATAATCAGCTTTATAAAAATCAACAAACTGCTTTCTTTTATCCTGCCACTGCTTATCTTTATAAAAATCATCAATTAATATTAGATGCCATTCGAGTATTGAATCATCAAGGGATAAAAAATTTTAAAGTTAGCTTAACTCTAACAAAAACCCAGTTACCAACAGCAAATCAAAATGTTGAATTATTAGGTTTCATTCCTCGTGAAAAAGTATTAAGAATGTACGAGAACCATGTTTTGATTTTCCCTTCATACATTGAGAGCTATGGGTTACCAATGTTAGAAGCAGCTCAGAAAGCTGATCTTATTCTTGCAGCTGATATTGAAGTGACGCATGAAGTATTATCTGGATATTCAAATGTTTATTATTTTGACTATCGAGATCCGGTTGCATTAGCTCGGTTAATGCGGAGAGTAATTGAAGGAAAAGTGAGTTCAGACTTAGGACCAATTCATCTCAGTTACCGTAATGAATCATTACTACAAACAATTAGGCGAATCATAGAGGAGAAAATATAAAGTGGGAATTAATAATGGTAAAAAGGTTACAGTTCTCATGTCAACTTATAATGGTGAGCGGTATCTTAGGCAACAAATTGAAACTATATTAAAGCAACAGGGTATTCAAGTGCAATTGTTAGTTCGAGATGATGGCTCAACAGACCGAACTTTATCAATCTTAAATGAGTATCAAGATAATACACAACTTCATTATTATTCTGGTCCTAATTTAAAAACTGCTCGTAGTTTTATGCAGCTAATATTTGATAGCCCCAAAAGTGATTATTATGCTTTTAGTGATCAAGATGATGTTTGGAATAAAAATAAAATCAACCGGGCAATTTCGTTATTAGAAGAAAATGATCATTCAATTCCAATGCTCTATGCAGGAAATTTCAAAATGACTGATAAAGATTTGAATCCAATCAGTGGAGGACAGCATTTTACGACACAAAAATTCGCTAATGCAATTGTTTACAGTTGTTGTACTGGATGCACAATGGTAATGAATAAAAAGTTACGAGACATTTTACGTATTCATCCTATTCCTAAGCATTTACTAATGCATGATGATTGGATACATAAGGTCTGTCTGGCAATTGGTGGCAAAGTTGTTTTTGATTCAAAACCGATGATGTTCTATCGTCAACACGGAAATAATGTTGATGGTGGAATCCATACTATTAATGACAAAATTCAAAAGGTATGGAATGAAAAACATCAACATTCAAGAATCATGAGTAGCCAGTTAAGTGATTTACTTAAATTATATGGCGAGCAAATGCCAAAGGTAAACAGAGAATTACTACAACATGCTTTGGATTTTGGAAAGGGAAGTCTTGTAGAGCGAATGCGATTGGCTTTTGATCCTACTTATGAGATTCATGAAAATCGTAATTTAAACCACGAGTTTAGGATTTCATTATTGATGAATTATTGGTAAGAAGGAAAGATGATAAATGACAATAAAACGTGCTAGCTGGTTTTCCATTCCTGGACTATCGGTATTATTAATTTTCTTAAATGCCTTAATTCCGATGCCAGTGCTGATTGGGATACAGTTTATAATTCTTATGTATAGTCTTAAACGAATTCGAATTGTATATTCGATCGCAATTACCTTGGCAATCGTGTTTTTCCAATCATACTTTGCTGTAATGATGGGGACGGATACTTTTGTTTTATTTCTTCAACAATTTATTTCGATCTGTATTACAGCGGCATATTGGTTTACCTTTGTCAATGATTCCAATATGTTTGCATATTTGCACTTATATAAACAATTGGCAATATTTACGGCCTTTGTTTCAATATTCCAATACCTTATGAGTCTTATTGGAATATCATCATTAGCAACGATGTCGTGGTTAATTAAAGATCAGGATCGTACTCCGGTAGGACGATCAGCTGCATTTTTGAATGAACCTTCATACTGTGCATTAGTTCTCTTTCCATTGTTCTTTTTTGGTATCTACCAATTTCTGGGACGTTATAGGTCGTTTCAAACCTTTAAATTAAAGCCTTGGGAGCTAATTGTGGTATTTGCTGGATTCCTTTTTACTGGTTCTTCCAGTGGCTTTTTCGGTGTAATTATTTCTATTTTAGTTATTTTACTAGAGTATGGAGCTAGTTATAAACAGTTATTAATTTTACTAATAACTGTTGTGTGCTTAGGAACCGTTTATAACAAAGTTAGTTTTATCCACCAACGGTTGAACGATACGATTGGGTTAGTTATGGGTAAGGGGAGCTTAGGATCCGTTAATTTAAGCACCCAATCTCTAATTGTAAATAAAAACATTGCAGTTGATAGCTTTATTAAGACTCGAGGCTTGGGTGGTGGTATGGGTTCACATCCAATTTCATATGATCACTTTGTTGGCCAATATGGCCCTAATATTGCATTGCAAAATAACTTTGATGCTAATTCCTTAATGTTGAGAATTATTTCTGAATTAGGTATTGTCGGAGTAATTTTATTTATAGGATTACTATACTATTATCGTTTCCGAAAAAATAGTCCAACTACGGTTTATAAAATCGTTAGTCGAATGTGTCTTTGTTACATCATTATGAGACTTTTCCGCTTCGGTCACTATTTTGATTGTGGACTATATATGTTTATTGCTATGTATTACCAATGTTATAGAAATAGTAAGCAAGAGCAAGGTAACTTACTAATCAAGAATGGAAAATTGAAAAATGCAAAAAAAGGTTAAACAAAATTTTATCTTTGCGTTTACTGCTCAAGCAATTTCATTGATTGTTAGTTGCAGTACCAATTTAGTTTTGCCAAAAGTGCTTAGTGTTTCAGAATATAGCTATTGGCAACTTTTTCTTTTTTATTGTACATACGTACCTTGCTTAGCTTTAGGATTAAATGATGGGATCTATCTTCGTTATGGTGGTATGTATCGTCATGAGTTAGACCAAGATGCGGTTAAAAGTCAACTAATTGTTGGGATGATATATCAATTATTATTAGGAATGTTAGTAAATCTAATTTTTATTCTTAATTCGCATTCGACTCAGCGACGAATTTTATTTGGATTAGTATTAAGCTATTACCTTTTTTATACCGGACATAACTTCTTGGGGTTTATTTTTCAAGCTATTAATGAAACCAACATTTATTCGAAGTCAATTATTATAGTTCGGATTATCTTCTTCATTTCTCAGATATTATTAATGATGTTGAATATCCGCAATGTTGACTATTATATTACCTTTTACATTATTTCTATTTGTATTGCTTTTCTTTATTTATTGTGGCTTTTTCGTCCAGAATTAATGACTGGTACATTTTCGTTGAGCAAAGGGATAAATGAGTCCTGGTTAAGTATTCGTGTTGGAATCAGCTTAATGTTTGCTAATATTTGCTCACTTTTAATATTAGGTGTATGTCGGCAAATTATTGATGTTAGATGGGGATTGATTGCTTTTGGTAAAGTTTCATTCTCTTTAACCTTAATGAATTTTGCATTGACTTTTATTACTCAGATCGGCTTAGTTTTATTTCCGGCTTTAAGGAGATTGTCAGCTGATCGATTGACCCAATATTATGATAAGTTAAATCGCGTCTTGTTTTATCTATTACCACTGATGTATGTTGCTTACCTCCCGTTGGGCTTTCTATTGAAAGAATGGTTGCCTAAATATACAGTTAGTATTAATTATTTAGCAACGGTATTACCAATCTGTTATTTTGATTCAAAAATGAATTTAATTGGAAATACTTTCTTTAAGGTTTTAAATAAGCAAGTATTATTATTGAAAATTAATGTTATTACTATTTTTTTAAGCTTATTAATTGGCCTAGTTGCAGCATACATTTTTAGTAGTATGTATGCGGTTATTATTGGTATGGTTATTGCAATTATGTTTCGGAACGTATTAGCGGATTTGCTATTAAGTAAGGAGCTAAGTGTAAATGTACTGCCATTTGAAATTTTAGATATAGTTTTGGCTGTCTTGTTTGTCCTAATCGCAAACAAGATGACTTGGTGGCAAGCAGCAGTAATAATGGTTGTGATTTATTTAGTACGTGTACTAATAATGCGTTTAAAAATATTACGGGAAGTTTAATTATGATAAGTAAGCGAATTTATACAGGATTTGATTTGATTAAGTTAATTGCTGCTATTTGTATTATTGCCATTCATACAAAGGCACCTTTTCTTAATATTATTGGTCGGTTAGGAGTACCATTCTTTGCTATTGTTTCTAGTATATTATTTTTTAACCATTACCAAAGATTGACTAAGTATAAAGAGAGAAAAGACTATTTACTAAAATTTTGTCGACGAATTTTCTTATTATATATTACTTGGCAGGTTATTTATCTGCCAATTGCAGTACGTCAATGGAAAGTAATAATGGTGTCGCTAAAAGGAAATAGTTTTAAGAATATGCTAGTTTATCTTGTCGATTTCTTTTTTCCTGCAGTTTATAATTCAAAAGGAGTCGACCTGACACAAGATGCTAATGGTTGGGGACCGTCATGGTATTTATTAGCATCTATAATTGCTTTGCCGGTTTTGATCGGTTTGTTGAGGCTTTTTAAACAGCGCACGTTACCGGTATTTATTATCTGTGCGATGGTTGAAGTATATATTATACTAGCCGATGAGTTTTCTGATTGGACACATTTGTCTCCAATTATGAATCATACTTTTTTGCGACTACTAATTTATTTCTGCCTAGGATATTTAATCGTTTGTTATCACGAGCTTTTACATTTATGGTCAAAATATTCAGTACAACTATTAGTAGTTTGCTTTTGCCTATTTTTGGTAGAAAGCCTAATAGTCGGACATTTCACTGGGAACTATAATACTGAAGAAATAATTACAACAGTACCAACTGGATTTCTCCTTGCACTGGTAGCAATGAACTATTACCCAAGACTACATTATCCAGTTCAAGTAAGAAATATGAGTACCTTTTTGTATTGTTTCCAAATTTGGCCGATTGTTGTTATGCGAAAAGTATTTGAAACGCGAGGCTGGGAAAGTCAGCATTTAATTTTATTTTTAGTTGTCCTTATAATTAGTTTTGTTTGTTTCTTCCTTTACGAGAAATGCCGTCAACATTTCAAATGGCGCTTTTTGAAGTATATGGTTTAATGAAAAAAGTAACTAATTGATTTACAATATTTTATAAGAGTCTATTTTGTAAGTTCTTTGACTATAAAAGCGATTTTGATAGAATAGCCTGTGAGGGATGGGATTAATTAAGTGATGTTGACTTTAAGCACCATCGTTCACTTTTTATTTTAAAATCAAAAAGTTCCAATTAATAACTTGGAAAAATAGGAGTGCAAAGGTGAAAAAGGCATGTTTAGGACTACTAGTAATGATATTTATTATCTTTTTAAGTTCAAGTATAAAAGCTAGCAGCATTGTAAAAATAGATGGTAATTTTTCAGATTGGAAAGATAAGTCGGTATTTAGTGATCGCAACTTAAAGTATTCGATGGTAACTCAAAATAATAGCACTTATATAATGGTATCAAGTGATGGGAAAATACCATTAAATTATCAGCTTAATTTAGGAAAACGGAATAGCTATACAATTAAATTACAAAAGTTAAATAATAGTGATGGAATTCATAAAATATCCTATATTCTAGATCCTAAAAAGAAAAATCAAAAACTGGGTAAGGGATATTTAAATAAAAATGGAAAGAGACAACAAATTGAGATTGAGATACCATTAGATAAATTTAGTCAAACTAGAAATACTAAGCAAATAAGTTATATTCGATTGACAATCTTAAATAGAAATAGGGATAGTATAGCTAATGGGGATGTTAGTACATTTCCGCAAGCGTTAGGATTTTAATAATTTCATTTAATTTGGTGTATTATATGATAAAGTTTTTAATACTTTTTGTAGTTATAATTTGGCTATATTTATTGACGTTATTAAAGCGATCAAAATTATCAGCATATTATTTTGGATTAGGAAGCATAGGACTTTTTATAATCTTGGCCTCTATTTCTAATATCTATTTTAATCAAGTAATGCCCAGAGTTATTGCTGAAATTTTAAAAAGTATTTCATATATTTTGAAGGAATTTTCGGTCAACATTTCTCAAAACTCAATTTTAATAAATTTTGGAAGTAATAATTATGCCGAATTATTTATTAATTACGAATGTTCTGGCACATTAGAGACAATTGCCTTTATAAGTATGTTATCTTTTTTCCCGATATATAAAGACAGAGAAAAGATAGTAATTGGTTGTTTGGGGGTTCTTTGGATATTAGTTGCGAATATAGTTCGACTATTGATGACAATTGCTATTTTAAATTATTTTGGGATTAATGCATTGTTCATTGCCCATTCAATAATTGGAAGAGTTATTTTTTATGTGGTAGTTATATTATTGTATTATCAAGTGTTTACTAGGCCACAAATTATTCGTGGGTGGTCTGCAAAACTTTGAGAAGGGAGAATGAAATAAGTGTTTTTATCCGGAATCATCATTGAATTTGGCTTTTGGATCTCTTGGCTCTTACTTCCTTTGATTTATGAATTTCTTCCAGCGTTGTATGGCTTTATTACGTTAGGAATAGCAGGAAGAAAATTAAAAGGTATGAAAAAATTAAATTACTTGCCAAGAATATCGTTAATAATTCCGGTATATAATTCTGAGAGTACTATTTATAACTGCATTCGTTCAGTCGCTGATTCTACTTATCCTGATCACCTAATTAGTATCATTGTGGCAAATAATCAAAGTACAGATCAGAGCTTTAGTGAATATCGCCGAGCTCATTTTAGATTTCAGAACCTATTTATGCAGTGGATAGATACTACTAAAGGCAAAGCGCGAGCACTAAATTCCGCAATCTATCGCTCAAATGGTGAATATATTATTCACATAGACAGTGATGGACAACTGCAAAAAGATGCATTAATGAATATCGTTAAAGCATTTGAAAATGATCCTGAACTTGATGCACAGACTGGCACAATTCTCACTCAAAAGAACTCAATCAAGGAAACTAGGAGTCCATTATTAAAGTTCCTAAGAGAAAATGAATACTTTGAATATGCTCAGTCCTTTCTAGCTGGTCGTGCAATTGAGTCTCAAGAAAATCACTTGTTTACAATGTCAGGTGCCTTTTCAGCTTTTCGCCGAGAAAAGCTTCTTCAAACAAAGCTGTATAATATTCAAACCGTTGGTGAAGATATTGATATGACTTTTCAAATTCGTTATCAACTTAAGGGAAAAGTTACATTATGTCCTGAGGCAATTTTCTATGTTGAACCACTTGATAATTTAGGTAAATTATATACTCAAAGGCAACGATGGCAACGTGGTGAACTAGAAGCAATTCACTATTATATGAATAAAAAACAATTGAGTCTAAAAAACGTATTTAAGAACTTTATCGTTCGCCGTTTAATTATGGATCATACTATTTTATTTTTGCGGATTATCTGGATAGCAGTATTCCTTGTTTTAATTCCGTTTGGGTATTCTCTTAGATTAATTCTGATATCTTTTGTAATTTTGTATCTGCTCTATGTCTTTATTTGTTTACTAAATTTTATTGATATTCAATATTATTTACGCTTTTTCCCGGGGGAACGTCATTATTATATATCAAAGTTTTATATACTATTAACGCTACCGTTATATTACATGTTGTGTAGCACTATTCAATTCATTGGGATCATTAATTCAATGACTGAACCTGCCGCCTGGAAAGTTGAATCCTTCAGCGCTGAAATGAAAGAAATAAAGAAAATGTTTAGAAAAGATTTAAGGAGAATTTTCAGAATAAAATGGAAAACGAAACATACAGATTAACTTTTTTTCTCAATGCAACCCATATGGTAGTTATAGATGGTAAAAGTTCATCAATTCACCCTCATACGTTTGAAATTAACTGTTTTATTAAAAGCAAAAAAATTATTGCATTTGAAATAATGGAGGATAATATCAATCAAATCCTTAATCAGCTCAATAATCAATACTTAAACGGGCTTGAAGCATTTCAAAATATCATACCAACACTAGAAAATCTAACTAGGCTTTTATATAGAGCGATGAGGGCTAATCTGAAATCGGTTAGTTGTAGGTTAGTAAAACTTGAAGTATCCGAATCACCGGTAAGAACTTTTATGATTGAAGCAAAATAAAACTCTTAGAATTTAAGCTGTAATAAATTCTAAGAGTTTTATTTTTATTGATTATCTTTATTGAAAGATTGACGATATTCTTCTCGGGTTAATTGTTGAGAATTGGAATTAGCCGTTGGGCTTGTATACGGATTCGCTGTCTCGTTCATTGACTGAGTGTCTTTAAGGCCGTTAACGATCTTGAGGGTGTTAGCTGCAGTTTGATAACTCCTTTCAAGTGACTCTTTAACACGCTGATCAACGTTACTTTCCTTATTTAATTGATCTAACTGGGATTTAGAAATAGCCATAATTTTTCTTGATGAATTAATGATTGCTTGTAAATCTACGTCCATAATATATTCTCCTGCTGTATTTGATTTGTTAAGTTACTCTAAAAATGTAGCATTACCGCTTTTTCTTTCCCCAATACTGGAAAAGATCAGTTCTTAATGCACCGTTATAAAGTTTACGCTTCTTGGTTGCTGGTGCACCATAGTATTTTTCAAACTCCAAGTCTGCCGTTAGGATATACTTACTCCAGGTGGTCATTGGTCGATAAATCTTTCCCATTTGGCGATAAAGCTCATGTACGGTTTCTTTATCACTTAGTCGTTCACCATAAGGAGGGTTGGCAACAATAACACCATTGATTTTATCGGTATGCCAATCCTTAACTGCTAACTGTTTGAAAGTGATGTCGTGGGTTAGCCCGGCTGCTCGACAGTTCTCTTGGGCAATATCAATCATATTTTGATCAATATCATAACCATGGATATCCAGTTCAACATCATAATCTGCCTTACTATCTGCCTCATCACGAACATCATCGGCTAAGCCGTCTGGCACCAAATTGGTCCATTGTTCACAAACAAAGGAACGATTGATTCCTGGAGCAATGTTATGACCATATAGAGCTGCTTCGATTGGAATAGTTCCCGAACCACATACTGGATCGACAAATGGATTATCGGGGAACCAGTGAGCAAGTATTACCAGGGCAGCTGCCATATTTTCCTTTAATGGTGCACCACCCTTTGCTTTTCGATAGCCACGCTTAAATAGACTGTCACCAGTAGTATCAAGCGTTAGCATTACATGATCCTTATTAATAGCTACTTCTAGTGGGTAGAGAGCACCGGTTTCCGGAAGACGTGTTCGCCGGTGATAAACATCACTCAATCGACGAACAATTGCTTTCTTAACGATTGCTTGAACTGAGGGAACATTATGTAATTGTGAATGGTGACTTTTACCCTCTACTGGGAATTGGGCATCAACAGGTAATAGGTTTTCCCAAGGTAAAGCTTCAGTTCGATCAAAAAGCTCTTCGAATGTTTTGGCTTCAAATTCACCGACAATAATTTTGACCCGGTCCGCTGTCCGTAACCAAATATTTGTATTTAAGACATCTTTAATTGTCCCGATGTAACGTACCCGACCATTTTCTACTCGAGTATCGTAACCGAGGTTTCGTAATTCTTTACCAACCAGCGCTTCAATTCCAGAAGCAGCAGTGGCCATTAGTTGATATTCTTGCAAAGTAAGAACTCCTTAAAATTATTCTCAACTTTAATTATATTTAATTTAAAAGCAAAAAGAAACCAAATAAGTCTAATCAAAAAAGAGACGTGACCAAACATCACGTCTCTTTTTTCTAGAACTGTAAAATTACTGGATCCCAGAACTTTTTATAACATCTATATTATAGTTTCTAAATAGGGGGATCGCAATCCTAAAATGGATAATTATTTAAAATGTTGGTTTATCAAGGTTATTAATGAAGTTTAAATAATCTTCTTGTTCGCCAGTGGTGGTTACCTTAGAGTTTTGATCTGTAACTGTCGCATTATGCAAGAAATCTTCAGCAACTTCAATCCGGTGAGTGAAAGTTGCATTACCAATTAGCTCAATCCAGTAACGGTGGTTTCCATGATGAAGAATTGTTCGTACCATCCCTCCTGGGTTAAACACGGTAATCGGCTTACCAAAACTGGCTAATTCGGGATGGATGAGAGCAAAAGCTAAAGAAGTAGCCGACATTCCAGTTCCACATGCATTTGTAAAGCCCACACCACGCTCATAAGTCTTTACAAAAATCTTATTTGGTCCAAGAATGTGGCCAAAATTAACGTTCACGCCATCTGAGAAGTATGGATTTTCACCATTAAGCCATTCACCCAGAGGTCCTAGTTCCTTAAAGCCATCTTCATCCACAAAAGAGATCAAGTGGGGGTTAGGAACGGCAATGCCCGAGAAGTGGTAGCCAGGGAGAAGTTCTGGAACAGGGGTATTTAATAAACGGTCATGACCTAAGTGATCATAAGGTAAAGCTTCTTTATTAAACCGAACGGGAGAAATTTCGACAGCAAATGCAGGCACTCCCGGAGCTAAGTCGGGCTGCTTCCGGACCCTTAGGCTGGCATCCATCGTATCAACCTTAAAATCATCGTTACTGTCACGCTCAGCGACGTAACGGGCAACTGTTCGCAACCCATTACCGCACATTGATGCTTCGCTGCCGTCAGCGTTAATTACCCTCATCTGTGCCGTTGCTCCTTCACGGACGGGATTGTTAACTACCAAGACACCATCAGCTCCACCCAGCAGGCCATGTTCCTTGCTGGTAATTTGTCGACCAAGGGCGACTAATTCATCATCAGTTAATTCCTGTTGGAGTTTTGTTTGGTCCAAAATAAAGAAGCAATTTTGAGAGCCATGAACTTTTAGTAATTCGGTCATAATAATCCTCCTAGTTAACGAAAAAGCGGTGGTAGATTGCACGAACCGCGGCATCTGCATCCTGGTTATAAGTGCCGATCATGATTGCAATCCGAGAAGCCCCTTGGTTAATCATTGGCACTGCAATATGCTTTTCCGCAAGGGAATTCAGAATATCATTAATCACACCAGTTCGGTTGCGCATCCCTTCACCGACAACCATTGTAATCGCATAATTATCAATCCATTCTAGTCGATCAGGATTAATTTCTTCCTGGATCTCGTTACAAATAATATCAACTAGTTCGTCATCAAGTTCTTTCTTATCAAAAATGATTGTAATATCATCAATTCCTGATGGCATGTGTTCATATGAAACATCGTGACGCGCTAAAATTTTGAGGATTCGCAAAGTAAACCCAGATTCTTTGTTAAGCAAGTACTTATGCAAGTATAAGGCTGCAAAGTGCTTTCCACTGACGACCCCCGTAATAATATCCGTTGGTTGGAAAGAATGATCAGGAACGATTAGTGTTCCCGGCTTTTCAGGGTCACCAGTATTTTTAACATTAATCGGTACATTTCCCTGAATTGCTGGAATTAGGGCCTCGTCATGAAAGACTGAGAAGCCAGCATATGAGAGTTCTCGCATTTCACGATAAGTCATTTTAGCGATCGGCTGAGGATCTTCTACCACATTCGGGTTAGCAGAGTAGATTGCGTCGACGTCGGTAAAATTCTCATACATTCCGGCGTTTAGTCCCCGTGCTAAGATCGCTCCGGTAATATCAGAACCGCCCCGCGAAAAGGTTGCAATGTGACCAGCAAGGGTAATCCCGTAAAAGCCAGGAAAAACAATAATGTTATGCTTGCTAAACGAAAAGTTAGCCAATCGCGCATAGGTCTCCGGAATTACAGTGGCATTATTTGGCGTTCCAGCAACCTTTAAACCCACTTCTTCAGGAGTAATGAAACGGGCGGGATGACCAAGTCGGTTAAGAACTAATGACATTAATTCAGCATTTAGTCGTTCACCGTGAGCCTTAAAGGCGGCAAGCAGGTAATTATCATTAGGATAGTCACCATTAGGTAAATTAGCGAGACGATCGGCTAGTGGTTGCATTTGCCCACTTGGAAGATCAAAATAATCTGCGATCGCTTGATAACGCCCCAAAATAGCTTTACGGATAACCATCGCTTCCTGATCGTCGTTCTTAATAATTGCGTGTGCATATTTAATCAGGAGATCAGTTACCTTGATATCATCAGCGTTCCTTTTTCCTGGGGCAGAAGTAACCACTATTCGCCGCTCAGGATCACTTGTAATAATTTTAATTGCGTGTTCATAACTCGCCCCATCAGCCAATGAACTACCGCCAAATTTAACTACTTTCATTCTCAATTCTCCTTCTTGCATGAGAATCTCACACAAACTTTTTAATCGAATTTTAACATTGATTGATAAATATGCAAGAGAAAAATAGAGTGCTTCGTCCCAAAGAGTTTCTGGAAAGCTAACGATTTCTTCGACGAACGTCGTCTTACCGTCGGAGTCGGAGGTCGTTAGTTCTAAGGAACTCGGGCGAAGCATATTTTGACACAGTTGTATTAGAATCAAGTTAGCAAGTCTCTGACGAACCGATCTTGATCATGTATCAGTAGAAGAAGCTTTGGCGAGTAGGAATTTAGCCGAAAGTGGTGGCTATGACGAACATGTTCTAGCTCAACGCCAATGGGAATCTCCCCCCCATTACAGAGATCAAAAAAGACTAGGCTGAATCAACCTAGTCTTTTTTGATTGCAGGCAACATAGCTATAACGTGCTCACCGTGACCGCAACTTTCGCCTAGCTATCTCGTCCTTGATTGTTACCAATCGTTGTCCGAGATTTTCTAGTGCTCAGTTTTCCGCAAGTCCTTTGCTGAGTCTCACTTTACTTCATATTCGTTATCAAGAAGAATGCGATGAAGATGACGAAGAGGGCGTACATCATTGGGGAGACGTCCTTATGGTGCTTGGAGGCAATCATGGTAATTGGGTAAGCAATCATCCCAAGAGCCAAACCATCTGAAATGGAGTAGGTTAACGGCATTCCGACAACAACGAGGAATGCAGGAAGAGCAATTTCAAAGCGATCCCAGTTGATGTATTTCAGGTTATTTGCCATTAAGACCCCGACGATGATTAAAGCTGGAGCAGTGACAGTTGTTGGGATAACGGCCAGTAATGGGCTGAAAATCATTGAAATCAAGAATAGGATTCCAACGAAAACAGCGGTTAACCCAGTCCGACCACCCATGGCGATTCCGGCACTTGATTCAACGGAAGTACCAAGTGGGGCAGTCCCGCAGATTGCCCCTTCAACCATGGCAAGAGAGTCAGATAAGAAGGCTTTACCGATCCGGGGAATTTTATCGTTCTTATCAACCATTCCTGCTTGTTGGGTCATACCGATTAATGTCCCCGCGGTATCAAAGAAGGTTACCAAGAGGAATGTCAAAACAACCATGAATAATTGAGGGGTATTAATGTCCTTTAAATGGAAGATGGCATGACCAAACGTTGGGGCCATACTTGGTGCGGTAGAGATAATACCGTGTGGTAAAGGAATCCGGCCAATGCACATCCCAAAGATGGCGGTAATGATCATCCCAATAAAGATGGAACCAGGAACTCGAGCAGCCATTAAGATAATGGTTAAAATTAAGCCGAAAAGAGTCAACCAAACGTCCGGATTACCAAATGAACCGAGTCCAACCAGAGATGATGAATTGTTCACGATCAGCTTACCGTTTTGCAAACCAATGAAAGCAATGAATAATCCAATCCCTGCAGAAATGGCATATTTAATGTCTTTTGGAATGGCGTCAACAACTTTTTCCCGTAATTTAAGAACAGTAATTAAAATGAATAGGAAAGAAGCAACCAGGACACTCGCCAAAGCG
Source organism: Limosilactobacillus agrestimuris (assembly GCF_943193105.1). NCBI lineage: Bacteria > Bacillati > Bacillota > Bacilli > Lactobacillales > Lactobacillaceae > Limosilactobacillus > Limosilactobacillus agrestimuris. The sequence continues at coordinate 22,731 of NZ_CALPCW010000008.1, read as the reverse complement.
GTTTGCCAGTTAATGTGCATCCCAATAACAACGTTGTAGGCGAAGAAAGCGGCACTCCCAAGGGTCGGTGCTAAGGCAATCGGGTAGTTAGCGATTAGTCCCATTAAGAAACAACCAATTGCGGTAGCGACTGCGGTAACTGTGAAGGCAGCGCCCTTATTAATTCCTGCAGCGTGCAAAATATTTGGGTTAACAAATAAAATGTATGACAGACTCACAAATGTCGTTAAGGCAGCGATTAATTCGCCCTTAACAGTGGTGTGAGCTTCACTTAAATGAAAGATCCGGTCTAACACTATCAATTCTCCTCTTCTTAAAGTAAATTTAAAAACTTATTCCTACTAGAATATCACAGAAATTTGTTTGATGATTGACTTTCTTGAAATTTGACTAAATATAAGAAGATATTCACTGGTAAGTGAGAATGAATTAAATCAATATGAGAAAAATTAAGAATTATGTTGACATTCTAATCTAAGACTCCTATTATTATTTATAAATCGAAGAGGCGCAGCCAACACTAGTAGTTAACCTTAGCTTGCCAAGCAATGAGGGTTATTGAACAGGGCGGTTGCCGAAGCGTCTAACTTGGCAAAGTTAGGTAGCTGGGGCGTAGCTGAATAAGTTGCGGACTGTCGTGGGACAATAACAGCCCACGTTGCGCTATCGACAAAACGGATAAAATGCATCCACTGTTTGTCTTTGCGCAGACAGTGGATTTTTTATCACCTTGATTTTCCCCGAATGAGTAATGGAGGAATTGTTATGAACCAACAAATTACTGCTCAACAGTTAAACGATGCTGGTCACCTAATGATTGGTGGCTGTGATTCAATTGAGTTAGCTCATAAATACGGGACACCCTTAGTAGTTTATGATGTCTCACAAATTAGGAACCAGATTCGTAGTTTTCGTAAGGTATTTGAAGAAAATAATGTTGACTATGCCGTTAGTTACGCAAGTAAGGCATTTGCAGCAATTGCAATGTACCAAGTAGCCGCTGCCGAGCAAGCTCACGTTGACGTCGTTTCCGCTGGTGAGCTCTATACGGCAATTAAAGCTGGTTTCCCAATGGAACGAGTTAGTTTTCATGGTAATAATAAGTCTAAAGAAGAGCTTGAGATGGCAATTGACCATCATGTTGGAACAATCATGATTGATAACTTCCACGAAATCGACCTCTTAGCGGCAGTCTTGGAATCAAAGAATGCGACTGTTGATGTAATGCTACGAATAACACCGGGAATTTCAGCTCATACTAATAAGTACATTCAAACCGGGCAAGTGGATGGTAAGTTTGGCTTTGACTTACAGTCTGGTCAAGCAGATGAAGCCTTACAAAAAGTGCTCGCTAACCCACGGATGAAGATGCGCGGTCTTCATGCTCATATTGGTTCACAAATTTTTGAACTAGCCGGGTTTGAAGGAGTCGCAAAAAAACTTGTTGAAGTAGCAACCCATTGGCGTGATCAATTTGGGTATGAAGCAGAAGTAATTAACGTTGGTGGTGGCTTTGGAATCCGTTACGTATCATCTGACCACCCCTTAAAACCAGAAGAATTTGTTGATGCTATTATCAAGGCAATTAAGAATGAAACAAGTGCAAATGGCTTGGTAATGCCTGAAATCTGGATTGAACCGGGACGCTCAATTGTTGGCCCAGCTGGTTATAACCTTTACACGGTTGGTTCACGGAAAGACGTTCCTGGATTGAAGCCATACGTTACGGTTGACGGGGGAATGGGCGATAACATTCGTCCAGCCCTTTACCAGGCCGAATATGAAACGGTACTAGCAAGTAACCCACAAGCTCCAATTAAAGAGCATGTTCGCCTTGCTGGAAAATACTGTGAATCTGGTGATATTTTGGCTCAGGATCAAGGGTTACCAGAAACTAAGCCGGGAGATATCCTTGCAATGCTAGATACTGGTGCTTACGGTTATTCAATGGCTTCAAATTATAACCGAAATCCGCGCCCGGCAGTAGTTTTTGCCGAAAACGAGAAGGCTCAATTAGTAATTAAACGCGAATCATTAGATGATCTAATCCATTTAGATCGGTCATATGAACAATAATTAATATTAAATAGGAAGAAAGAGGTTGAAAAAATGGCTGAATTAGACGCACAAGCGATTATTAACTACATTGGTAATGCTCCCAAGAAGACACCTGTAAAGGTTTATTTAAAGGGAAACCTCAGTGAAATTAACTTTCCGGAAGAAATTCAATCATTTGTTGACGAGCATACCGGCGTAATTTTTGGTGATTGGTCAGTCGTTGAACCATTGTTAAAAGAAAATGCTGACTTGATTGCTGATTACCATATTGAGAATGATTGTCGTAATTCTGCGGTTCCTTTGCTTGACTTAAAAGGAATTAACGCTCGAATTGAACCGGGAGCAATCATTCGTGACAAGGTCCTGATCGGAAATAACGCTGTTGTCATGATGGGAGCAACGATTAATATCGGTGCTGAAATTGGTGACGACACGATGATTGATATGGGAGCAATCCTTGGTGGCCGTGCAATTGTGGGTAAGCATTGTCACATTGGTGCAGGAACCGTCCTTGCCGGTGTTGTTGAACCAGCTTCAGCTCAACCGGTGCGGATTGACGATAATGTGTTAATTGGTGCTAATGCTGTGGTTATTGAAGGAGTTCATGTCGGTGAAGGGGCAGTTGTTGCTGCTGGGGCAATTGTTACTCATGATGTTGAACCACATACAATGGTTGCTGGTGTTCCCGCAAAGTTTGTAAAGAAGGTTGACGAAAAGACCGAAAGTAAGACTGGCCTAGAGGATGACTTGCGGAAACTATAGGAGCTGAGGAAATGTTAAGTGAAAGTAATTTAATAGCAATTCGGCGCCACCTTCACCAGATCCCGGAATTAGCCCTCCAGGAGACGGAAACTCACCAGTTTTTGCTCGAAACGGTCAAGAAGATGGACCAGAAATTCCTTGAAATTCGGAATCCAGAAGAATTACCGACTGCAATGATGGTACTGGTTCACGGTTTTGATCCTCAACGGATGATTGGTTATCGGACTGACATTGATGCCTTACCGGTTGAAGAACAGACAGGTCTGCCATATTCCTCGAAACATTCCGGAGTGATGCATGCCTGTGGACACGACATTCACATGACAGTCGCACTAGGAGTCCTTTCCTACTTTAGTGAACACCAACCTAAGGATAATCTCCTATTTTTCTTCCAGCCTGCTGAAGAAAGTGAAAGTGGCGGTAAGCAATCCTACGAACTTGGTTTATTCCATGGTCGCTGGCGTCCTGATGAATTTTATGGGCTTCACGATAACCCAGATTTGCCAGCTGGAGCAATTGGGTGCCGAATGGGAACACTCTTTGCAGGAACAACCGAAGTTAATATTGATTTAAATGGTAAGGGTGGTCACGCTGCCTACCCACAAGATGCCAATGATACGGTGGTTGCCGCTGCAATGTTGATTAGTCAGGTCCAAACGGTTATTTCACGAAGTATCGATCCCATCCAGAGCGGTGTTATTACTTTAGGAAAGATTGATGGGGGAACGATCAGGAACGTAATTGCTGGTCATACCCGGATTGAAGGGACCATTCGCGGGTTAACCCAGAAGATGATTGAAACAATTGATCAACGACTAAAAGACATTTGTGAAGGAATTGGTCGTAGCTACAACATGGATGTTCAACTAGAACTTAACCAGGGTGGCTATTGGCCGGTGGAAAATAATCCAGAATTAACCAAACGCTTTATTTCGTATATGCAATCAGCACAAAACGTTAACTTTGTAGAAACTGCACCAGCAATGACTGGGGAAGACTTCGGGTTCTTATTAGCCAAGTTCCCGGGAACAATGTTTTGGTTGGGAGTTGATGATGATTCACAACTTCACTCAGCAACGTTAACCCCTAAAGAAGAGGCTATCCAGCAGGGCGTTGATGCAATTACAGGGTTCTTAGAATATCGAATGACAGAATAATGGAGGAAAAGAATATGACAGCTTTAGCAAACGCAGACTTATTAACAGCAATCGTAACGCCATTTAACAGTGATAATGAAATCGATTTTGGTGCTTTAGAGAAGTTGACCAATTCGCTCATTGAACGGGGATGTAACGGTTTTGTAGTTGGGGGGACAACTGGTGAAACGCCAGAATTAACCCATGATGAAAAGATTGCTCTTTATACTCGTTTTGGTGAGATTGTTGATGGCCGAGTACCGGTAATTGCTGGTACTGGTAGCAATAATCCTCAGGAAACGATTACCTTGACTAATGAAGTTGGTCAGATTAACGGAATTGACTATGCCTTAGTCGTTGTTCCTCCATACAACAAGCCAAACCAACGAGGGATGTTGGCTCACTTCAAGACAGTTGCCGATAACGTTAATTTACCAATTATTATTTATAATATTCCTGGCCGGACTGGTTCAAAGATGGCTCCAGAAACGGTTGTTGAACTTTCTCAACACCCAAATATTGCTGGAATTAAGCAATGTGCGCCATTAGACGAAATGGAATACATCATTGAACACAAGGCTGACAATTTCCTTGTCTTTACTGGTGAAGATGCCCAAGCCTTAACTTCACGGGTACTAGGTGCTAACGGGGTTGTTTCCGTTGCTTCCCACATTTACGTTACAGAAATGCGGCATATGTTTGATGCCCTCTATCGTGGTGATTACAAGCTTGCTGGAAAGCTTCAACGGTGGCTTACTCCACGGATGGCTGCTTGCTTCATGTACCCATCACCATCTCCAGTCAAGGCCGTCTTGAATGCTCAAGGCTTTAATGCTGGTGACTGCCGTCTGCCAATTCTTTCCCTTAATAAGGAAGAACAAACCCAACTTGAACAGGCGCTTGACTTACCAGCAGACTCCTTAGAAAACAAGACACTTCCGCTAGACTTATAAAATGGAGGAGAGATAGCTAATGGCAAACGTATTAATCGCAGGAGCAACTGGCGCAATGGGACAAAAGGCGGTGGACCTGGTCAACTCAATGGCAAATATGGAAATTACCGCTGTCTTAGCACCACACCTAGCTGATTCCGACCGTGAGCAATATCATTTGGGTGAGAGTGTCAAGGTGTTTAACTCGTTAGCGGATATTGATCCGACAGTAGCGGATATCTGGCTTGACTTTACAGTGCCAAGTGCCGTTTACGAGAACGTTAAATATGCGTTAAATAACGGCTTATTGCCAGTTGTTGGGACTACCGGATTGACTGATGGGCAGGAACAGGAATTGATTGAACTGAGTGAAAGTAAACATCTCGGTGGTTTAATAGCACCAAACTTCGGGATGTCAGCGGTTCTTTTAATGAAGTTTGCTCAAGAAGCAGCTAAGTATTTCCCTGATGTGGAAGTGATCGAAATGCACCATGCAGATAAAAAGGATGCTCCATCAGGGACTGCTTTAAGCACGGCAAAATTAATTGATCAGGTTCGTGAACCACACGAGAGCAATCCTGACGAAACTGAATCCTTAGTTGGTGTTCGTGGCGGCGACTATCACGGGATCAAGATTCATTCAGTACGTTTACCAGGTTACATTGCCCATGAACAAGTTCTTTTTGGTGGAGCTGGTGAAGCATTAACAATCCGCCAAGATTCCTTTGATCGTCAATCGTTCATGAGTGGCGTAAAGGTTGCCTTAGAAAAAGTGAGTGACTTAGACCACCTCGTTGTTGGCCTTGAAAAGATCCTATAGGAGGGAGAATATGCCAAAGTTAGATCAACAGCTCGAATCCGTTGTTAACCAACGGGTTGATGCCTTACCACCTGCACAGATTCGGGCATTTGATGATGAAATTTCCGCAATTCCCGGAATTGTTAAGTTAACTCTGGGAGAGCCGGACTTTAATGTTCCCGACCATGTAAAACAGGCCGCTATTCGGAGTATCCGGGATAATGATTCCCACTATTCAGCAAGTCGGGGCACTTTACCATTACGCAAGGCGATTAGTGACTACTTAATGAAGACTCGGTCAGTCCACTATGATCCAGAAGGAGAAATTATTGTAACGGTGGGGGCAACTGAAGCAATTACGGCAACAACATTTGCCCTGTTAAATCCTGGGGATGAGGTTATTATTCCGACACCAATCTTCTCCCTCTATTTCCCGAGCGTTTCGCTTACGGGAGCAACGCCAGTCAAGGTTGATACCTCAAATGATGGTTTCCTATTAACCGCAGAACGGCTTGAAAAAGTACTGCAGCGTGATGAAAGTAGGGTCAAAGCAATTATTCTTAATTACCCAAATAATCCGACCGGGCGGAGCTATTCTCGGGATGAATTAGGGGCATTAGCTAAAGTAATTAAGGAGCATCACCTGTTAGCAGTCGTCGACGAGATTTATAGCGAGCTTATTTATGGTCAGCCGTTTACTTCGTTGGCAACGCTCCTTCCCGAACAGACTGTTGTCATTAGCGGCCTCTCAAAATCACATGCGATGACGGGGTGGCGACTGGGTTATGTGGCTGCTCCACAAGCCGTGATCGATCAGATTTCCAAAATGCATTCGTTCATGGTAACGGCACCGAACGATACAGCTCAGGCGGCTGCGCTTGAAGCTTTAACTAATGGTGCTGCTGATCCAGTTGCATTCAAGCAGCATTATCAAAAACGCCGGGATCGGTTAGCCGGGGCATTAAGAAAGATGGGCTTTGAAATTGCGGTACCTGATGGTGCTTTCTATATCTTTGCCAAGATTCCAGAAGCATATGGTAACGATGATTTCAAGTTTGCCCGTCAGCTAGCGCATGAAGCTAAGGTCGGCGTTATCCCTGGTCAAGCATTTGGCCCTGGTGGCGAAGGACATATCCGTCTTTCCTATGCTGCTTCGGATGACGATATTGAAACAGTAATTAGTCGATTAGCATCCTTTATGGAACAGTTCAATTAAAGTAAGAAGGAATTTATGATGAGTGAGAAATTAAAAGTAGGAATAATTGGGGCAACGGGGATGGTTGGTCAGCGCTACGTTACCCTCCTTGCTAACCATCCCTGGTTTGAAGTAACAACGGTTGCTGCTAGTAAGCATAGTGCCGGGAAGACGTATGGTGAAGCCGTCAATGGCCGGTGGAAGATGGGCGAGACTCCAGTTCCGGACGCGGTTAAGGATTTGCCAGTACTTGACGCTGAAGATATTGATGCGGTTGCTTCACAAGTTGACTTTATTTTTTCAGCAATTAACTTGGATAAAGCTGCTACCCGGAAATTAGAAGATGAGTATGCTAAACACGAAATTCCAGTAGTTTCAAATAATAGTGCTCATCGTTGGACTCCTGATGTGCCGATGGTCGTTCCAGAGATTAACCCCGATCACATTGAAATTATTCAAGCTCAGCGAGAACGGTTAGGAACCCAGCATGGATTTGTTGCTGTTAAGCCAAATTGTTCAATCCAAAGCTATACCCCAGCAATTGCTGCTTGGCAGAAGTTTGAACCAATCCAGGTACTGGCTTGTACTTATCAAGCAATTTCCGGTGCTGGTAAAACCCTTGAGACTGCTCCTGAAATCCAAAATAATGTTATCCCATATATTCCCGGTGAAGAGGCTAAGTCTGAAGATGAACCGTTAAAGATCTTTGGTCATCTTGATTCAGCAAAGAAGGAGATCGTGAAGGCAAACTCCCCAGTGATTACGAGTCAGTGTTTGCGAGTTCCCGTACTTTATGGGCATACCGTTGCTACCTTTATTAACTTCAAGCAAAATCCAAGTAAGGAACAATTAATTGAAGCGTTGGAGGAATACAGTGGGGTTCCCCAAGAGTTGGAATTGCCAAGTGCACCACGTCAGTTTATTCGATACTTGAATGATGACGACCGTCCACAAGTCCGCTACGACGTTAATTTTGAACACGGCATGGGAATTTCAATTGGTCGGCTTCGTCCTGACAAGATCTTCGATTGGAAGTTTGTTGGTTTATCCCATAACACTGCTCGAGGAGCTGCTGGTGGAGCAATTGAACTAGCCGAACTTTTGGCAGCTAAGGGTTACTTAGAACCACGGAATTAGTAGTATAAAAAAGAAAGGGGCTGTGACATAAGTCCTTTAAATTAAGAGAACCGTTCGGAATTTCATTTGAAATTCTGAGCGGTTCTTCCTTTTTTTAAAATTAATACTAAATATGGACAGCCTCCTGGCGATCTTTTTCATATTCAGTGCCATTAGGGCAATTCCAATCTGACTTTTGGCTTTCTTGAGACCACGCACCGTAAACCTCTTGAAATCCAAATAAGCTTTCAAATTTCCAAAAACAGTTTCTACATCGTACTTGCGACAAGAATACGTAGTGGACTTTGAAAGCAACTTACGTGCTTTAGCTTTAAAATACTCCCATTGTGGATTAACCATAATATACTTAGTATTTCCACGTGGCGTTAATACCTGGAGAATAACTTGGTGATTTTCATCGTACTTTTCGGCTTGATATACCTTAAAGTCGCGATGGAACTTATACTTATCGTTTCGGTAAGCGTATCGTTTAAAATTAAAGCAGACTCCGGCTGGATTGACATAGTAATCATCATCTTCATGGTATTCCCAATTCATAACCTTTCGAGGGTATTTTGAAGACATCGACGGGCTGGTCGGTGTCTTTTTCTTTTACTAATACATATTTTAAAGGAAAACGGAGTTAAATGAAATCCGAAGATTTCATCTAACTCCGCTTATTATTAGGGACTTATGTCACAGCCCCCTTTTTTGGTGCTCATATTGGTAAATTAAAGATTATTATGATGATTAATAATTATTTAGATAGGAGATTCTATTAAACAAAGTAATAAAAAGCGAGTATAATTAAAATTATGGAAGATTGACTTTAACTACAAGGTATGATTTCGACAATGGAGCTAAAATTATGAATGGGAAAGAAAACTTGCACAAAGCGTAATCACGATTATTTTACAAGCACTGGTTGCCCGACTTGTGTATTACCTATTTGCAAAGGAGCAGCCGAAAGAAACAACGAAAAGCAATGACTAATGTATTGCGGTAGCGGATCGTATTAAGTGTAAAGCGACCATTCGTTCTTTATTAATTTTGCTCTTAATAATGCTAAGTATAAATTATGTTGACATTTAATTATAAGGAGATAATAGAAAAATGATTTAAAAAGATTTAGATTAGTCTATAATTATAAGAAGATAAATGATTAAGAGACGGAGGAGATCTTATGAGTAAAAATAATCCTTTACGAAGCATGACTCCAAAAAATAAGAATTATAAATTATATAAGGCCAAGAAGCAGTGGATTACTGCTTGTGCCACATTTATGTTGGCTTTTGGGGCAACTGCAGTAGTAAATGCTAGTGTCCAAGCAGATACGACTACCCCAGCAGCAGCGCAAGCAGGTAGCATTTCTGTCACTTCAATTTCAGCTGAACCGGCGCAAACGCAAAGTTCAGTGGCTGAGACTCCCCAAAATACTGATGAAGCGAAGAGAAATATTGTAGCTAATACTACTGACACTTCTAAAACCAGTGAACAAAAGACTACAACTGCTCAGAATACTGAAAATTCAAGTGCCGCTTCTTCTGCAAATAAAACTAATAGTGAAGAAGAAAATAAAAATGCTTTTCTTACTCTCAATGTAAATACTGCTGATAATGCTACAACAACTCAAGCATTTCAAGAAAATAAGACTGCGGCAGCAACAGCCACCACAGCAACTACTAACGGCGGATATGATTCTGCTACTTGGGGAACATTAGATACTTCTAAGTGGACAGGGCAGAACACGACATTTGATGGTACAAATTATTACCAATTAACTGGCTACACTGGTGATCGAACTCACATTATTGTGCCTAATGAAGCTGACTTTGCGGCTGCTAATAAATCAACTGATGGTCTTCAAGTGTCGATTTCTAATGATTTAATTAAAAGCTGGCAAAATGCTGCTACTATTGCTTTTAGTAAGACTGATGATAAGAAGATCAAGCTCGCAAGTACTGATTTAAATGGTACTTTCCAAAATGACACGAAGTTGACCAATTTAGATGCCAATAGTTTAGATACTAGTAGTGTTACTTCAATGCAAAGAACTTTTGAAGGTACTTCTAACCTAGCATCTTTGACTGGAGTCAGCGATTGGGATGTTTCCAATGTAACTAATATGTCCCTTTTATTCCAAAATGCGACGGGCTTGACTGGCTTAACTGGTTTGGAAAACTGGGATGTTCAAAAAGTAACGAATATGACTCGGATTTTCAACAATGTTAACAAAGTTACAGATCTTTCTCCTTTAAGCAATTGGAAGACTGATAGTTTACAAAAACTCAACACTGCATTTGCTAATAATAGTTTTACGAACTTACAAGGTCTAGAAAATTGGAATGTACGTCATGTAACTGACATGGGTGTCATTTTTATGAGTGATGCTAATTTGACTGACATTAGTGCATTAGCTAATTGGGATACTAGCAATGTAACTGATTTGAATCGGGCATTTAATGTTAACCAGGCTCTAACTAGCCTGCATGGTTTGGAAAACTGGAATACCAGTAAGGTAACTAATCTTGAAGCAACTTTTGCCAATGAAGGATCGTTGGTTGATGCAAGTGCGATTACTAACTGGAACATAAGTCATGTAACTAATATGACTGCTTTATTTCAAGGCTCCAATGCTCAATATGTTGACCTTTCCAAGTGGGACTTTAGTAAGGTAACTAGTGCATCAAGTGTCATAAATAATACTCAGTCAGTCGTTTATCTCGGCAATAACTCCACACTTACTGCTGATAAGTTAAACACCTTGGGTATTGCCAATGGTGGCTTCACTCAGCCAATCATTTTAGCTAGTGGTAATCTCTACACTCTTTTATCCAATAAAAACAATAATACACACAATATTACTATTAATAATGCAGATGGAGGGCAAAGTACAACCATTTCGTTCCCTGTTGTTTATGATGCAGCTGGTGCAAGTAACATGACCGATGCCATTAATAGTTACAAAGACATGGTTGATCAAAAGCTTGAGGATTATGTTACTGAACATAACTATGTATTAAAGAGAGTTTCAACTGCCCCTGTTGATGATGTAACTGGTCACAACAATCACTTGGTTAACTATGCAACTGCTACATACCAAGTTGTTACCATCCCGGCAGATCAAAAGAAAAATCTTCAAATTCAAGATAAGACTACCTATAAGGGGAAGACTTTAACAGCTAAAGATTTGGTTACTAATGTTGCTGATTTTCCAGCAGATACTACATTTGAATTTGCTGATAATAGTGAACCAAATTGGAATCAAGTAGGAACATATAATGTTAAAGTTATTGCAACTTATCCAGTTTCTGTGAATGGCCAGCAATACACTGCCGTAACTGCTCCCGCTACTGCTAATGTTACTGTTACTCAACAAATGCAGTTTACAATTACTTACTGGGACGATACGGAAAATAAACAGATTGTTCAATTTGATATAAAAAATGCTGGTAATGGGTCATATACTCGACTTACATTTCCAGATGGCGTAAATCCAGATAAGTATCGCTCTGTTAGTGTCTCTGGAGTACCTGCAGGAGCAACAGTTGCCGGGGATTTCTGGATACCATTTACAGGTACAGATAAAAATCCAAATTGTAATTGGACAATCCCAAATTATAAATGGACATCTGAGGCAGCTCCTTCATTATTTGATGCAAATATTGTCATTCACTTAATTCATAGAACTCAAAATGTAACCGATACTGATCCAAAAGCACGAGAAACTAGGACTATAACAGTAAATTATGTTAAGACTAAAGTTAATGAGGACGGTACTTATACCGAAGATGGTAATGCCTTTACTTCTGCAGTTTTAGATGTTTACTATACTCGGCAAGCTACAAAAGATTTGGTAACTGGAACTGTTACGTATGGTCCATGGCAATGGAATACTAAAAAAGGTGATAGTAATACACCTGGTTACCATGTAGTATCCGGGACTTGGACTAATTTACCGCAAGAGTGGGCTACAGTAACTGCCGATGTACCAACCTTAGATGGATATACAGCTTACACTGGTGGTCCTGCTACAAATACTAATAAAGTTCCTGCTAATCAATTTGTTTTCCCTACTTGGAATGGTAGTGATGGCGATACCAGCGCTATTTCTAAAGGCTCAACTGCATATACTACGGCTGCATCTCTTTATGAAGCTCAACCTGTTCATACTATTTTCTATGTTCCAAATAAAACTGAAGCTAGAACAATAACCGCTAAATTTGTGTATGCAGGTGGTGATAAGAATGGCCAATCAGTTGCACCCGATGCGCAGATTCAAGTTTTCTTCAAACAAGCTGGGACTATTAATGCTTCAACCAATAAAGTGGTTTATGGAGATTGGACTTGGGATAAGACTGAGGACAACTTAGGTTTCCATGTGATTTCTGGAAACTGGAATATAGCACAAGATGGACAATTTACTGTTACTCCTCCTGATGCTGGCAATGACTATGTAGTAGCAAACCTCAATTCTACAGGCACATATACTACTGTAAATTTTGCTAATCCAAATTATAATTCCAATACAGTATTTACTACTAACAATGCTCCTCAATGGTATGTTCGTAACGAATTGACGACTTACTATGTACCTACATCATTGACGCAAAAAACTATTAACCGTGTAATTAACGTCACGCCAGTTAACCAATCAGGAACTCCTTCAGTTACCCAAACTACGACTCAATCAGCAACAATTACTAGACCTGTACGCGTAAATGCTGATGATAGCGGAGTAGTATTTGATAGCTTTGATGGTAGTGGCTGGACTACAGGTGAATGGGACCGCTACAACAATATGCCGGCTCCGAATAATTATACAAAAGTCATTAAACAAATTGTTACTCATCCTGATGGGACAACTACTGAAACAACATTAAATATTCCAAACTGGAGACCTATTCCAGCTCAAACTGTTACTATCGATACACTTCCGACTGTAATTAATATAACCTATACGGCAACTGCAACAGCATTTTTGGCAGGTACTAATGAGTCAACTTACACTGGCAGTCCAATCACTCTTGATGACCTTAATAATGGGGATGGTGACAATCCAATTTATGCTGGAGTTAGTGGACCAACTGGAAATGTCTATGAGTTACAAGCGGGAGATGTTGAATTTTCATCTGATAATGGTCAAACTTGGACGACTGAAATGCCAACTAATGCTGGCACCTATGAGTTACGTTGGTCGAAACAAGGTAAGCAAAATGTTATAAAAGAATTTGGTAATAACAGTATTAAATGGGTAGATGCTCAGGGTAATTCAACCTTTACCAGTACTGCAACCTATATTATTAATCCGGCACCAGCTACTTTTACTTTAAGCAACCAGACATCTGGAAATTACACCAAGATCTATGATGCCCAACCAACGACTAGTATTGATCCTTCAAAATTAACAATTACTACTAACTTTAACAATGCCAAAGTAGTTTTAGATACGACTGGTCTTACTAGTGATAGTTATGAGTGGGTAGACGCTCAGGGTAATTCGATCAGTAATCCTGAAAATGTTGGAACTTACCACATAAAACTTAAGGACTCTGCACTCTCTACTCTACAAAAAGATAATCCTAACTTTACTTTGACTAATAGTAATAAATTAGCTGAGTACACTATTACGCAAGCTCAAGCAAGTGGTGTATTAAGTGGCTCTAACTTACGCACATACGATGGTCAAGCTACTACAACTGCTGAAGTAAATAGCAATGGTCAAATTGGTGTAACGGTAACCTTCCCAGGTGTTACTGATGCTAACAAGACCTATATTCTTAAAGATGGTGACTACAAGTGGAGTAGTGGCTCTGCACCAACTAATGCTGGGTCATACACGATTACTTTGACACCTGATGGTATTTCCAACATTGAAAAATATATTCTTGGTTTAGCAGGTTCTGGTCAAAATAACACACCAAATGTAGTATTTGCTGATAATGCCTTTACTGGAAGTGCAAGTTATACAATTAATGCTGCTGAAAATACTGTAAGTGTCGATGGAACACAAACTGAAACTTACACGGGCCAACCAATTAGCGTTAAATACAATGCTAATGGAAATAACAGCGTTCAAGTAAGCATTAGCTCTAAAGATGGAGCAACAGCTAGCTTGAGCAATGTACAATTAGACTCTGGTGACTTCCAAATTGTTGATGTCAGCGGTAAGCCTATCACTGCAACGAATGCTGGCGGTGTTTACCATATTGTCTTAACTGATACCGGTGCCAATAAGATTCAAAAGGCAGTTGGTGATAATTACAAGATTAGCCAAGGCACAAGTTTTGGTACTTTAGTTATTAACAAGGCCCAAGCATCTGCAGAATTTAGTGGAAATCCTTCATACACTTACACTGGTAGTCCTAATAGTGATTACTTAAACGGCTTCTCAATTAAGCTGAATGAACCAAATAATCCAACTTATAACTTAGTTGCTGGTGATATTGAATTTAATGTTGATGGGACTTGGACTACTACTGTTCCAGTTAATGTTGGAAAATATGCAGTTCGTTTATCAAAAGACGGTTGGAATCATATCAAAGAGATTAATAGTGATAATGTAACTTGGTCTGCCACAGCATCTAGTGGAACTGGTACTTACACCATTATTCCTGCTAGCGCTAATACTGAACTTAGCGGTCACAATTCGATGGTTTACAATGGCAATTCAGTAACGACAGCTGATTTGTATACTGATGGTTCAACCATCAAGGTAGTTATTAGTGGTAATAATATTGTTAACTTACCAACTAGTTTCACTCTTGCAGATGGAGACTACGCTTGGAATACTCAAGATGGTAAAGCACCTGTTAATGCTGGAAACTATACTCTGACTCTTTCTAGTGCAGGTCTTGATAAAATTCAAGCTGCAATTGATGAAGCGGTTGGTAAGGGCAATGTAATCTTGTCTAAGGACAATACAGGGAGTGCTACTTTCCAAATTGAACAAGCTGTTTCGCCAAACGTTCAGTTAGATGGTAGTGAAAAGAGTGAATACAATGGTCAAGCGGTTAGCTTTGATCCAAATAAGGAGGAAACCAAGAAGAACTTTGGCTTCAATAATGTTCAAGGCTTGACTATTCCAGATTTAACTGCTGATGACTTTAAATGGGTCGATCAAGATGGCAAGCAGATTACTGCTCCAACTGATGCTGGTTACTACTACTTACAATTGAATGAAAAAGGTAAGTCCGCCTTTGCGAATGCTAACCCTAACTACACATTTGTTAAGGACGGAAATAGCACGATTTCAGGCCGCATTACTTACCATATTTATCCAGCAAGTTTGATTATCGGCGTAAGTGGAACTGCATCACAAGTTTATAATGGTCAAAATGCAGCCATTACCCAGACACAGCTTGATAATGGTGATATTAAACTAGTATGGGGTAACTCAAATGATGAGCCAGTTGGATTGGGAAGCTTCACTTTAACCCCAGAAGATTTAGAAGTTGTCGATAGCGGCGGTAATCCAGTCAGCCATACTAATGCGCAAGAAAACGATAAAATAGGTAATCCAACTTATTATGTTCGTTTGACAAGTGCTGCACTTAATAAGATTAGGGCCTTAACAGGTGCAAGTAATTATGACATTAGTTTAGGTAATGCAACTGGTGATTTCTTGATCTATGCTCGCAAGGCTCAAGTTACTTTAAACGGTAATCAAACAACCACTTACGGAACTGATTTACCACTCGATCCTAGCGCCTACCACATTGAACTAACTAATTGGGATAGCAGTGTTCCTGGGCCAACCGAGGCTGAAATTATTCAAAAAATTGGTGGTTTGAAAATTGGCGATGTCTATATTAATGGCTTTACTAATGGGCAAATGCCAGTTAATGTCGGCTCTTACCAAGTTAAGATTGCTGGTCAATTACTGCAAAGACTCCAAGCAGCTTTTCCAGATTATGATTGGAATGCTGTTAGCGGAAATAATGGCACTCCTAGAAGTGGTTCATCTAATTCAGATCCTATTGATGCTAGACATGAACCAGCTACATATGTAATTACGCCGGCTGATACTACCGTTACGATTAATGGCGCAGAGCATATTAAATATGGTGAAACTGCCACGATTCAATATGGCGGCGATAACGGCTACAGTATAACTATTACTGCACCTGTTAAGAATGCGACAACTGACAATGAACATGAGCCAATTTATACAGATTTGAAACTTGAAACAGGCGATTTAGAGTTTGTAACTACTCCAGATAATGTTGGCACTTATCAAGTGAAATTATCTGTTCAAGGATTGAAGAAGCTCCAAGATTTAACTGGTTCAACCAACTATAATTGGACTCAAGCTTCTGCAGCACGGGCCAACTTCTTCGTTGACCAGATGCCAGTGACAATTACCGTTGGTGGTAATGAGCAAAATGTAACTTATGGTTCCACTGATTGGTTAAAGGCTATTAAGGAAAATCCTCAAGGTTATACCTTAACTGTAAAGACTGAAAATGGTACTACTTTAAATTACCAAGTTAAAGATAGAGATTTGATTTTTAGTCAAACACCAGGAGATGTTGGTAGTTACCAAGTTGTTTTATCAGCTCAAGGTCTGGAAAGTATCAAGACTGCATTGGGTACTAACTATGCTTATCCACAGGATGCGAGCGATGTAACTACTTATGGCATCTTTAAGGTGAACCAAGGCGAAGTCACGATTAGCTTAGATGGTAGCGATAGTAAGACCTATGATGGAAAAACTACTTTACCAGCTGATTTGAACATTGATAAGTATAATTTAACTTATTCAGCAACTGTTTATGCTCCCGACGGTACTGCACAAACGATTAAGTTAACTAGTGATGATTTACAGTTTGCTAATGGTGATCCTATTAATGCTGGAACTTATACGGTTGAATTATCACCAGCCGGTGAAGCTAAGTTGAAGAATTTAACTGGCAACAATGGCGATAACTACAAGTGGACATTTAATACTAAGGCCACTTATACGATTAATGCAGCTACTGAGGCTAGTGCAAGCTTGTCAGGTTCTAACCAAATGACATTTAATGGATCAGCAGTAACTACCGCTGAACTTAACAATGGTGGTGACATTATTGTTAAGTTGACCTTCCCTGGTAGCACTGAAAATAGTATTTACCACTTGCAAGATGGTGATTACATTTGGACTAATGGTGAGGCACCAACTAATGTAGGTACTTACACTATTAAGTTGACCCAAACTGGTTTGGCTCATTTGCAAGCCGCAATTGATCAATATGCTGGTTCAGGAAATGCAAAAATTAATGAGAATAGCTTAACTGGTTCAGCTACTTTTGAAATCGTTCCTAAGTCAATTACCGATGTAACTATTTCGGGCAATGATCAAGAAAAGACTTACGATGGTCAGCCTGCTAGTTTAGATGTAAAAGACTTAACGATTAACGCTAATGATCTTGTTACTGATAACCCATTATCAATGAAAGGTATTACTATCAGTGACTTTGATTGGTATAATGCCCAAGGTGAGAAGCTAGATGCGATCCCAACTGATGCTGGCACTTATGAAGCCCGTTTGAAACCTTCTGCTCTGCAAGCATTGCAAAAGAATAATCCTAACTACAGCTTTAATACCGCAAGTGGCACGATTAAATACACGATTAATCAAAAAGCAGCTACAGATACTTTAGGTGGAAATGGCAATAAGATTTACAATGGTCAGGAAACTTCAGTTAGTGATGTCTTTAATTCAATTACTTGGACGCCAAGTGGGTTAGTTGATGGCCAAAGTTTAGATCTTTCTAAGCTAAGCGACGCCGATTATTCTTGGTATACCAAGAATGCAGACGATACTTATACTGAAATGACTGGCTTACCAACTAATGCTGGTACTTACTACTTGAAGCTTAAGGATAGTTCAATTGCTAAAATTCAGGCAGCTAACCCTAACTACAGTTTTGCCACTGGTGCAATTAGCGGTGAGTATACTTATGACATTAGTCAAGCTAAGGCTGAGATTACTTTGCCAAGTACTAGTGATCAAACTATTACTTGGACTGGTAATCCAGCAACAATTGATCCAGCTAACTTTATTCCAGAAATCACTACCGATAATCCAAATGAACAGACAATTGCGTTGCCGAGTGATTTGCAATTAACGGCAAGCGATTACGAGTTCTTGCAAGATGGAAAAGTGATTTCTACACCAAGTGAAGTTGGAACTTATCAAGTACGCTTGAGCCAAACTGGTTGGCAAAAAGTTCAAAATGCGATTGCTGGAAATGCCAACTATACTTGGAATTACCAAGGCGCGGGTAATTATCATATTGAAAAGGCAACTGCAACCATTACCCTTGACGGTGCTGGTTCTACAATTTACACGGGAAATCCAGTAGTTATTCCAGCTACTGATGGAGTTGTTAACGGCATTAATGTGAAGTTATCAAATGGCCAAACTTATGTCTTAAAGCCGACAGATCTTGAATTTGTAAATGATCAAGGCAATCCAATTCCTGCACCAACTAATGCAGGTACTTACAAGGTTAGATTAACCGAAGCAGCATTAGGTCAAATTCGAAATCTTGAAAGTAATCATTATAACTATACTTATAATAATGATACGGTAGACTTTACAATTGAAAAAGCTAACGCTGATGTAACCACTTCAGGTTCATATGAAGTGGTTTACAATGGTCAAACTCCTGTAATTAATGTTGATAAGATTACTAATAGCATTGTAACTAACAATGGCGTAAATCTTATGGCACCTACTTTATCTGCTGATGACTATGAGTGGGTTGATGAAACTGGTAAAGTGATTGTAAACCCAATAAATGTTGGTACTTATTACTTAAAGCTTAAGGACTCTAGTCAAAGTAAAATTGCTACTAACAATAACTACATTTGGAACTTCAGTGGTTTAGCTAGTGTCACAATTAGTAAAGCGAATGTAACAATTTGCTTTAATGGCAATCAAGAAACTCCTTATACAGGAAGTGTAGTGACATTAGATCCTGATAAATTTGAAGTTAAACTTTCTAATGGTCAAACTTATCACTTAACTGATAAAGATATTCAAGTTGTTGGAAATCCAATAAATGTAGGTACTTATCAAGTTGAATTAAGTCAAGCTGGTATTGATGCTATCAAAGTAGCTGATAGTAACTACAACTACAGCTATGACGGCAGTCAGGGATTATTAGTAATTATTCCTGCTAAGACGAATGCAACAATAAGTGGCTCTCAAACTACTCAAGACTTAGAACTTGATCCTCATAATTATTCAGTTGTTGTAGTGTTAAATGGACAACAACAAACTATTACTGGATTAACAGCGAGTGATTTTGTATTCAGTAAAGATGGTCATCCAGCTCAATTAACTGAAGCTGGGACTTATGATGTCGAGCTTAGTGGAGATGTAATCAATAAGATTCGTCATGAAAATCCAAATTACAATATTGACTTTAGTTCAACAGCAACATTTACTTTGGAAAATAGTAGCCAAACTATTAACTACGTGGATGCCGATAATAATGTAATTAGTTCAGTTAATATTGATGGTCATATAAAAGGAACAAAACTTCCATTTACTCCTGAAATTCCAGTAGGTTGGGTAGCAAGTGATCCAAGTGATGTACCTACTGAAATCATTGTTGATAATGGGACTACTTTAATTATGATTAAGCATGGAACAACCAATGTTGATCATAATAATCCAGTTCCAGAAGGTGAAAAGACACCAACGGGTAAAGAAATTGATGGAGCTCATGAAAATGACTTGAACCAAGCAATTACTCGGACGATCAATGTAATTAACCCAGATGGAACTAAGAGTACAGAAGTTCAAACTGCGAAGATATACCGTGACGCGAGTTACGATGATGTAACAGGTAAAGTAACTTATGGTTCATGGTCAACTGCAAATTGGAGCGAATTTGTTCCAGCAGAAGTCAAGGGCTACACCGCAAGTGAAGAAGTAATTCCAGCTGTTGAAGTTAAGAATGGTCAAAAAGATGAGACTATCGAGGTTACTTATACAGCTAATGAACAAAGTGGTATTATTTCTTACCAAGACAAAGAAGGTAATGAAATTAGTACAAGTCCACTTAGCGGAAAGACTGGAGAGGCAGTAGCAGTTAAACCGGAAATTCCAGCAGGCTGGCAGCTAGTTCCAGGTCAAGAAATTCCAAAGACTGTTACAGCAACAGCAGAAGGTATTCCAACTGTGGTAATCCAGGTTGAACATGGTACAATTATTGTTACTCCGGAAACTCCTACGACTGATATTCCAACTGGCAAAGTTCCGGGTAATCCATCAACTACTTATGAAAAGATGGAATCCCTAACAAAAGAGGTAAGGCGGATCATTACTGTTAAATTACCTGATGGACAACGACAGGTAATTACTCAAACGGTTAAATTTATACGGACTGCAACATTTGATACGGTTACTGGCAAGGTAACTTATAGTGGCTGGCAAGCTAATGGTAGTAATGAATGGCCAACATATTCTGTGCCGGAAATTGATGGTTATATAGCTAGTCAGACTACTGTGCCAACTGAAGTGGTTGTTCCTAGTGATCAAAACGAAAATATTGAAATTGAATACGTCAAGGATAATCAACCATCAGAACCTATTAAACCAGTAGTACCAACAAGTAGTGGTAACAAGCAGGTAACTGATGATCAGCCGAAAAATAAACCAGTAGTACCAACAAGTAGTGGTGACAAGCAGGTAACTGATGATCAGCCGAAAAATAAACCAGTTGAACAGGTAATCCAACATGTTACAAATCAACACTTTGCCTCACATCGATTAGTTCAGATTCCAATAAAAGGAAAATCAAAAGCTAATGTTCTTCCCCAAACTGGTAATGATCAAAATAATAATTCTTTATTTGGGTTTGCATTTGCAACCCTTGCAGGTATCTTTGGTTTAGCTGGGATGAAGAAAAAACGTGAGAAATAGTATTTTAACTAAGAGCGAAACCAAGCTAAACAAGTGAGTGAGAAATAACTTTCTTGACAGGATGTATGGCTAACCTAGAACGATAGTGGGCACGGCTAGCGTTCGTAGCTAGACACTAGCTCTGTAGTTATTTCGCACGTTATCTTTATAATAGTTAAGAACTAACAAAATGGGATATCTGTCAACTAGTATTGATGGATATCGATGCCACTCACAGAAATGTGGGTGGTATTTTTTATGCAAATAGGCAATCAATTCTTAAAAAGAAAAAGTTTTGATTGGCAAACCCATAACAGGTTCGTTTAAGAGTTTTGATTTTCCGATTAATTTCCTCTAATGGACCATTCGAAAACTCATATTTGGTGTTGTTAATTACCGCTTGTTGGTTCTTCCTAAGGGTGTTAATCGTGGTATCCATTTCAGTATTGGTAGTCTGGTAATTTTGTAAAACCGCTTGAAGAAGTTTGGGATCACGCTCCCGAAGGGCTTGAGTAATTGCTTGATATGTTTGGTAAACGACCTTAAAGTCAGTGAATTTACTGGTGATTAAGTCAACGGCATTTTGCTTCGTCATATATTCATTTATCCCCCGGAGATAAACAGGCTTCTCAGGGTGAAGTTCGGTCTGCTTAAGATGAAATAAGCGCCATTGAGTTTTCATAATTTTATATTCGCGACTGTGTTTATCTAAGAACTTAAGAATATTAAGTCGAAAGTTATCTAAAGCTCAGCCGGCCAATTGGACGATATGAAAACGATCAATAATGATTTGGGCATTCGGAAATAGACGGTAAATAAAGCTCTGGTATTGGGCATTGAGGTCGATAACGAGAGCTCGTTCGGTTTGACTATAACGATTTTCAAAGTAATTAGTAATCGATGGTGAAAGCCGATTGTGAAGTTTAACCACTAGTTGGTGGCTTTCACTGTCACAACAAATAAATGACATGATGGACTTAATCGAACGAAACTCATCGAAGCAGAGGTGTTTAGGAAGAATGGCCATCCAATAATGTGGTTTAACGCGTTCGATAATCGTCCGCCGAACACTACTGGGCGAGCAATGACAGAGGCGAGCGATTAGCTCGCCATTCATACCTTCATGAGCAAATAGTATAATTTGACTTTTGAGTTTTCGAGTAAGGGTCTGACTGGGCTTAGTTAAATCAGTTGTCGCACCGAAGGTTGTCTGGCAATTGGAACAGTAATAACGTTGCTTGGCCCGGATCATTTCATACCGCATGCCATTAAGACTAGCTAAGCGAAGATGAGTTTTACGAAAGCCATTTTTAACCACAATTTTAAATCCATAATTTATACAGCGTGACACTGGATAAGATAAGGAAGCATGGATTACTTTAAGCTGATCATTGTTTTTCGAAATCGTTTCAACGTTAAGATCTTTAATGTTTTGGTCTTCAATTCCGAGGAGATTTAGGATAGAATTATTTAGGGACATCTGTATAACTTTCTTTATATGATTTTTGTGGTGAATTGATTATACAACACGAGGGCAGCAGTTGTCCTTTTTGTGTACGGCGAATTGTCAAACTAAGTGCAACGGTTTGTCAAAAAATACTTCATATGGGGTTTCATAGTTTAACGCTTTGCGCGGACGTTGATTTAACTGCTTTTAGCACTGTTCAACGTCCTGTTCTGTATAATTATCAATATCTGTTCGCTTGGGAAAATATTCCCGGGTTAATCCATTTGTATTCTCATTTGTTCCACGCCGCTCAGGCGAATATGGATCAGGCCAATAGACAATAACACCTAATCTTTCGCTGATTTCATCAAGATGAAGAAATTCG